>JASHPE010000121.1 GCA_030038235.1 Terriglobia bacterium | reverse complement strand
GGAATTGGCTACCCGGTGGCGGTGCTCGCGTGCCTCCGTGTATCCCCGGCTTCGCGCTGCGGGCGCAACCGTATTAGACTTCGCACCACCCGGCAAACGTGGTCGGAAGGTGGTGCCGCTCCGGGTGGTATTGCAGATCGAGAGGGAGCATACCAAACGCCTGCAGTGAATGGCCCATCCATTGCTAGCGGCTGTGCTCAATCAGGGGGTTCTTATGGGCATCGTTCTTCGTAAGAGGGGTCGGACGTTACACGCTGACGGAGGCTGGGTCGGCACCGCTGAGGGCCGATTTCGGCTACGCGGATCGCTGGGAACCAAGAACCGTGATGTAGCGGTTCGACTCGCGCATCGCCTTGAAACCGCACTCGTCGAAGGCCCAAGCTCTCCCCTGTGGCGGGAACTAAAGGCCGTACTGCCCCAACCAACTTTCGCCCGTTTCGCTGAGTACGGTGGTTTCAGAGAGCGACAGTTACCGACGTGGGATGACCTGTGCCAGTCGTTTGAAGCTCACATGCTTCAGAGGATCGAATTAAATAAGTTCCGGGAATCAACGAGGGATCGCTACAGGGCAACGATCCGGGAATTCACGACGTTTCTGCAAGAACAAGGCATCAGCTTTCTGCACGATATCAACAAGCCCTTGGTTGAGTTGTTTAAAGCGTGGAGAATTCAGCGAATCAAGAAGAAGAACTTCTCACGCGGTGGCTCTGGGTTGGCCCTCGACGCTGCAATCCTGCATCGAGTGTTTTCATTTGCATTAGAGAACGAATGGATTCTAAAGAATCCGGTACGGATGGAGGGCAGACCCGGTGAGAATCCTCACGGAGGTGCCGAACCCTTCACCGGCGACGATCTAGGCCGACTGAGAGCCTGTGCAGGTGACGACTTGCTGACGTTCCTACTGCTGCGGTGGACAGGATTGCGCGGCTCTGACGCTGTATCTTTAACGTGGGCCGAGGTTCATCTGGATCGAAAGGAAATTGAGCGGGTCACGCAGAAACGCCGAAAGAAGGTCATTCTGCCGATTCCGATTGAGTTGCTCTTTGCCCTCGAAGTCGAGCACGATAAAAGGAATCCCCAGCCAAACGAACCAGTACTTCTCAATCCAGCGACCGGCAAACCCATGACCCGCCCCCGACTCTATGAGCGGATGCGTTCACTCGGGCGACGGGCAGGTGTTCCTGACGCCCACCCTCACCGATTTAGGGATACGCTCGCCGTTGACATGCTCTCACGGGGTGCGTCGCCCTACGATGTGGCGAAGGTCCTCGGGGACACCATTGAAACCGTTGAGAAGCATTACACCCCCTTTGTGCCTGAGCTTCGGGAGCGGGTCCGTACGATCCTCGACTCCGGGGGAGGCTTGGAGCTTGTCACAACTATGTCACAACCAGCCCCAAAACCGATGTAACTCATTGAAGATGCGCGGGCAAAGCCTGTAAGCCGAATTCTGTCGCCGCCCGAGGCGGCTGGCGATCATTCATCTAGCCTACAGCCTTGCGGCTGAGGTCCAGCGACCTACCCGAGGCTGGTGGCGGAGCGGGCCGCTCCTCGCCTCCTATTTGGTCTTGCTCCGTGTGGGGTTTTCCCTGCCTCGAGCATCGCTGCCCGAGCGGTGCGCTCTTACATTGAGGCCGCTCGCGCAGCCCGCACCTTTTCACCCTTACCGAGCCGCGCCCTTACGAGCGCCGGTTTCGGCGGTATGTTTTCTGTGGCACTTTCCGTACTGAAGGCGTACGAGACGCTCGCGCGTCCATCCACCTTCGGCCCTCGCCGTTAGCGAGCACACTGCCCTGCGGAGTTCGGACTTTCCTCTCCCTCGTCCATGCCAGCTCAGCCAATCCCGAAGGACTGGCCAAGCGCTCAGACAAGGCAGCGATCGCCCGGCTTGCCCGCGCAAGCTGTATGATAGCAGGGAAGCGTGTGCGATTGCTTGCTCCGCGCCGAACTAAGCCGCTAGCCCTCGAGGGCGGATCGCGATGGCGCTCGCGCGCATCTTACTATTGAGCCATGAAACCTCCCCGAATCCTGAGGTATCCGCTGTGAGGCGCGCCCGCGCGTGGACCATTGTGCTCACTCTCCTCCTGGCCTTCGCGCTGATGCTGGTCCATGTCCGGCAGGCGCAAGGCCAGCAGCCTGCGCCCGGGTCGCCGGCGACTGAGCCGCAGACAAACTCTGTGCAATCCGCGCTGGCTACCGCGGATCAAGTCCTGCAGCAAATGAGCCAGATCACCGGGTTGCCGATCAAGGCGTCACTGAAGAAGGAAGTGGTCAGCAAGCCCGAGGTGGAGCGCTTTCTCAAGGACAATTTGCATGCCGAGTATACGCCTGCAGAACTGCACGGTGAGGAAGCATCCCTCAAGGCTTTCGGCGTGGTGGATTCGAGCTTCAATCTGGAGCAGTTTCTGGTGACGTTCTATACCGAGCAAGCCGCCGGCTTCTACGATCCGCGGCGTCAGACCATGTTCATGGCGGACTGGGTCGAGCCCGACCAGCAAAGAGTGGTGCTCGCCCACGAGCTGACGCACGCGCTGCAGGACCAGAGCTTCGACTTATGGCGATTCACGAACAGCGTCCGCGACAACGACGACGAATTGAGCGCCCGCGATGCCCTGGTGGAAGGCTATGCCACGCTCTCCATGATGCAAGTGATGTTGGGCTCATTGCCGGTGGAGAAGCTGCCATCCCTCGGCGGCATGATGGAGCAAGGCATCAATCAATCGATGTCGACATTTCCGGTGTTTTCGAAAGCGCCATTCTTCCTGCGCTTTCAACTGCTCTTTCCTTACATCGACGGTATGCAGTTCTGCCGCCGCGCGCTCGAGTTGGGGGGCTGGAAGCGTCTGAACCAGGTCTTTGCGGACCCGCCGCGCAACACGCGGGAAATCTTCGAGCCGGATCTCTACTTCGGAGCACAGCCGGACGGTGAGGCTTCGAAGGCGGCTGATGGCACAGCAAGGTCCGATCCGCAGGCAGGCAGCAGCCTCACGCTGGCGGCTCCCGCAGCGCTCCAAGGTATGGCCGGAGTGCAGCAAGTCGAGAATAATGTTATGGGCGCGCTTGGTTACGACGCGCTCTTTGGCCAGCTTTTGACAGATCAGGAGAGCAAAAAGGTGAGTGCGACCTGGGTGGCCGATCGCTACCTCGTCTATGAAGGACCAGTGTCCGGGCAATTCACTCTGATCTCGCGGACGCGCTGGACCACCCCCAAGGCGGCCGCCGATTTTTGCACCGACTATCGCACGATTATGCTGAATCGATGGATCGGGTCCGGCATCTCGAAGGAAGACGATGGGGCTGGGGGCGTCGCCGGATCCGCGAACGTCCTCTTTCGCGCCACCGGAGCACGCCAAGCCTTGCTCCTGAGCGATGGGGACGAGTGCCGCTGGTTCGAAGGCGCTTCGGCGGAGCAGGCTAAGGCGCTGACCGGCTGGCTCAAATCGCTGCACTAGTTGCGTCCGTCGCGGCGAGACGGTTAAAATTCCTACAGGCGACCGATCGACCCGAGGCAGACGATTGGCGCATCCGGCCCTTGCAGGCCGCTCCGGAAAAAGGAGACCGCTCATGGCATTGACGATTGCCGAGGACCAGCGCAATGGTGTCACCATACTCAAACTTTCAGGCCGGTTGGTGCTGGGTCAGGAAAGCAGCGAACTTCGCAGCACCATTAAGAGGCTGCTGGACGCCGGCGACAACAAGATCCTGGTGGACCTGGGCGAGGTGGGTTACATTGATAGCGCCGGCCTTGGCACGCTGGTCTCCGGATTTACGTCCGCTCGAAACGCCAATGGTACGATGAAACTGGCGAATCTCACGAAGAAAGTGAGCGAGCAACTCAACATCACGAAGCTCGTTACCGTCTTCGATGTCTTCGACAACGTCGCGACCGGCCTGAAATCCTTTTCGTGACCGAGCCACGCATCGTTGGGCGCGGCAGGACGTGCAGCGGAGCGCGACGCACTACCCTTCAAGATCATAGATCGTAAGCCCGGAGAGCAGCTTCGGGTAGAAGTCTGTCGATTTCTGCGGCATCACCTGGCCCGCAAAGGCATTGTCGCGCACCGCCTCGATGGGTGTCGGATTCAGCAGGAAACAAAGCTGGGCGCGCTCTTCGTCTACGGCGCGAATCGCCGCCTCGGCGTCTCGTTCATAGTGCAGGTTTCTCTCCTCACGCACCGCCTGGCCGTCGACCCCCAGCGCGTCCTCGATCAGCATGCGGTGCAGTACGAACACGTCCAGCCGGGCGAGACCCGGGGGCGTTCCCGCCAACTCCCACTCTTCGGCGGTTTCGCGCAGCACCAGCAACGCCGCGCGTCCGGGGCCGGCATAAGCCAGGAAAGCGGGCGCGCCGCTCCCCGTCTCGGTTAACTCGCGACGCCAGCCGGCAAGTTCCATCGAGGCGTTGCCGGGCAGCTCCTTCACGTCAAAGTCGTCGCCTGCTGCCGTCAGGAAGCGGTTCCAACGGAAGTCGAAGAGCCCGTGCACCACCCGGTGCGTGGGCAGGATCAACAAGCCGTCGGTCTCCATGCGGACGAAAGTCGCCATCACGTAATCCGAGGCTTCGCTTCCCTTCCCTTCGGCGCGCAAGCTGTTGCGATAAGCGAGCGCGGTCTCGTAGCGATGGTGCCCGTCCGCGATCACCAGCCGGCGATCGCGCATTTCGCTGCGGACACTCTCCAAAACGCCGTTCGCCGTCACACGCCAGACCTCGTGGCGCGTGCCATATTCATCCTCCAACTTCTCCCAAGCGGGCGCGCTGCCCACTGACGCCGCGAGTTCGCGTTCCACCATGCCCTCGGGATCGCTGTAGAGCAGGAAAATCTGGCCAAAGTGCGCGCGCGTCGCGCGCAACAACGACATACGGTCTGCCTTGGGACCGGCGAGCGTCTCCTCATGGCGGTAGACGACGCCTGCGGAATATTCCTCAAGGCGAACCAATCCGATAAAACCTGTGCGCCGCTTGCGTAAGTCAGGCTGACCGGGCACGGCGTATTCCTGGCTATACGGATAAAGCGCGGGCTGAGCGTCGCGGCGCAGGATGCCGCGCTCGATCCAACTGCGAAACTCGGCGGCGGCCGCGGTGTAAGGATCCTGCTCGGCCGGATCGCTGCGGCGGCGGATGATCCGCGCCAGATTGTACGGGCTTGCCTGGTAGTAGCGTGCCTGCATCTCGGGAGAGATCTTGTCGTACGGCTGCGTGATGACGCGGTCCAGTTGACCGACGGCTTCAGCGTCGTAGTAGAGGGCTCGCCAAGGTTGTATTTCGGCCATAAGAGAACGATTCCTTTACTCGAAGCGGGTGCGGGGCGAACAAACTCCAAAACGGTTGCCGCACCCGTGCTGCACATCCAATTATAATGGAGCTTGACCGTTCCCTCGCAAAATCGACCGGCGCTTGCAGGCGCGATAGACCTGCTGGTTTTCGACCTTGACGGCACCCTGATCGACAGCAAGCTGGATCTAGTCCAGAGCGTGAACGCCGTTCGCGAGCGCCTGCATCTTTCCAGGCTCCCCGAAAAGACGATCGCCACCTACGTGGGCCGCGGCGTGGTCACTCTGATGCAGAGGGCGCTCGGCTCCGAGGCCAACGAGAAGACCGTGGCCGAAGCGGTGGAGTTCTTTCTCGAATACTACCGCGACCATATGCTGGACCACACCCTGCCCTATCCCGGCGTTCGCGAAGCGCTCGCCGCCTTGCGCGATCGCCGGTTGGCGGTGCTCACCAACAAACCCGTAAGGTTCAGCCAGGCGATTCTGGCTGGACTCGGCCTCAGCCAATTCTTCGTGCAAGTGTACGGCGGCAACAGTTTCGAGCGCAAAAAGCCCGACCCGATCGGGCTGATCGCTTTGATGCACGAAGCGGGCGCGACTGTGGATCGCACGATGATCGTGGGCGACTCCGATACTGACGTCCTCACTGGCCGCAACGCGGGCACATGGACTTGCGGGGTCACTTACGGCCTCGCGCCGCAGACGCTGGAGACCTCGCCGCCCGATTTTCTGCTGCACGACCTTCGCGAGCTTCCTCCGCTGTTGCAGATGCACCTTGCTACTTCAACGCAGCGCTGAATTATGCGTGGCGTCATAAATCCGTTCGCATGTCATTCTGAGCGCAGCGAAGAATCGCGTGTTTCCTTTTCTTTGCCGGGCAAGATTCTTCGCTGCGCTCAGAATGATGCTTGGAATTTCTCAGCAGCCTGTTAAACAAAAAGAAAAGGCGGCGGCGAAGCCGATTTGCCCCGCCACCGCCCGAATTTGGAAACGCGCTACGTTCAACGAGTCAATAGGCTAGCAAATGCCTATTGTCCGTCGCCGCCGTTGTCGCCACCGCCATTCGGCGAGATGACCACGAACTGCGACTGTCCGTTGGCATTGACACGCAGCAGCGTGTCGCCTTTTGCAGCGGCTGCCAGGCGATTGAAGTCAGCCACCGAATTCACCGGCTGTCGATTGATGCTCTCGATTACCATGCCCTGCTGCAAGCCGGTTTGAGCGGCCGGGCTGTTAGGGTCGAGATTGGTGATGACCACGCCGTGTACGTCCTGGCCGAGACCCAACTGTGACCGGACGTCCGGCGTCAGGGCCTGCACCGTGATGCCCCGCAGCGTGCCGGCGGTCGGCGCCTGCCCGAGTCCGGCGACTACCGGCAGGTTGGCGGGACGGGCACCCAGCGTCACCTTGATGTCCATCGGCTTGCCGTCACGGATGATGCCCAGCGTCACGGTTGTGTCAGGGTTGAAGTTGGTTACCATGGCGGTCAGCGTTCCCTTGGAGTCGATTGACTGGCCGTTCAGCGTCCTGACGACATCGCCGGCCTTCAGTCCCGACTTGTCCGCCGGACCGCCCTTCTCCACGTCCTGAATCAGCGCCCCGTAAGTGTCCGGTACGTTGAACTGCTTCGCCAGTTCGTCGTTCAGATCGCCGATGGTCACGCCGAGGTAGCCACGCTCGACCTTGCCGGTCTTGATGAGATCGTTCATCACATGCTGGACCATCTGCGACGGAATGGCGAAGCCGACGCCCATGAATCCGCCCTCGCCACCCATGCCGCTGCCGCTGCTGAGAATGGCGGTATTGATGCCTATCACCTGACCGCGAACGTTCACCAGCGGGCCGCCGGAATTGCCGGGATTAATGGCGGCGTCGGTCTGGATGAAGTCTTCAAACCCACCCTGCTCGATGTTCATGTCGCTGCGGCCGAGCGCGCTCACCGTGCCGCGCGTCACCGTGAAGTTCAGACCGAAAGGATTGCCGAATGCCATCACGGTATCGCCGACCTTCAAGTCGCTGGAATTACCGATGGGCGCCGTGGGTAGGTCAGTGGCCTGGATCTTGACGACCGCAACGTCGGTCTGGGGATCGGCTCCCACCACCTTACCGGTAAAAGTTCGATGGTCGTTGAGTAGCACCTTGATATCGGTTGCATTTTTAATTACATGATTGTTGGTTACGATGTAGCCGTCCGGCGAGACGATCACGCCGGACCCGAGAGCGTGTTCCCGCTCCTCGCGCGGAACGTTGAAGCCCGGAATATTACCGAAGAATTGCCTGAAAAACGGGTCCATTCCGCCGAACGGGTTCCCCTGCACCTTCACAACCTGGGTCGTTGCGATGTTCACCACCGCCGGCGTCACGCTTTGCGCGATCTTCTCGTATGCGCCGTTCAGGCGCTCGAGCGTGTCGATATCCGGACCGCTCAGGCCACCGCCACCGCTGCCGTTCGCAGCAGCCATCGAAATCTGCGGATAGCCTCCGTGGTTGTTCACATAAAGCATCACGGAGAGAGCCAGGCACAGCAGACCCACCAGGGTCAGGCTCACGCCGAAAAAGTTATCTTTTACGAATTTCCTGGTTTTTTCCTGCATAGATCCTTTTCCTCCCTGAGCGTTCGCGTGCGTGTTGAAAGCCCCAACCTGTCATTCCGAGCGAAGCGAGCAGTCTCGCTTGCAAAGAAAGGAAAAACGAGATTCCTCGCTTCGCTCGGAATGACAGGGGTTGGGAGTGTTTTTCAACATCCCGCTACAGGCCCCCGTCAGGCAGGGCACGACGCTTTGGTTTTCACGCATCCGCCAGCCCAAATCCCTTTGCTCTTACCTGTTCTGGACCGCCCTTGGGAGAATTCCTCCTTCTCGTTAGTATAAGACGCCTTCAACCATCGAAGGTAAGCAATGATTGAGTCATTGAGACATTGAGACATTGATTCAATGACTCAATCACTCAATGGCTCAATCAGATCGCCCTCCTGCTGAGCTGCTCGTACTCCACGTCCGCTCCCGCCGAAAACAGCACCCATAAAGTATAGATGCCCAGAGCGGTCCCAAAGGGGAAATCAATTAATGCCAGGCAAGCGAGGACGACGGCCAGGGTCCGCGCCCACGGCCGGCGATCCAGAAGCCCCCAGCCTGCCGCAATACCTGCGGCGGAAGCGACCGTCAGGAACGCGCCTATGCCGCCTATAATGGGCGTCACAAACAGACGCATCCTCAGGGGCATGAAAAGAAAACCCATCCGGCCGACGAAAAGCATGCCCAAGGCGGGAATCATCCTCAGCGCCGAGCCCACAATCCACAGGATGCCCAACGTCCGCAAATGACATTGCAGCCGCGAGCGGAGAGGCACTGCTGCATATCCGACAGGCGCGCTCCACGCCGTCTGCGGATGGCCGGCTGAGGCGGCGGGCGATGCGGCGGCTGCCGATTGTGCAGAGACCGACGCCGCACCTGGCGTTGCACCCTGCCCCACCACCACACCTGGTGTCGCCGGCGCCGCGATCGCGCGTCCGCAGTGGCTGCAGAAGCTCTGACCTTCGTGGGTCTGGGTTCCACAATAGGCGCAGTACATGATCCTCTCCCGTTAAGGCTCTGACTTGTTACCATGATACGCGGTTGACAGTCGATAGTCGACGGTCAACGACACTGCCTGAATAAGGCACTACCCGGTCAACAGTCGAAGGTCGAAAGCGGGGGTCCTGGCCCCGTCTCCGGCGCGAGTTTTGGAGTTCGGTGGTCTATAGGTAAGACTGATAGCCAGTCGATTAACGGCTTGACGCCTGCACCGCGAGCGGGAGAGAATGAAGGGCTCCGAGAGGGAGGTACTTCATGTTCAGGTTGAGGACTTTGCTGCTGGCGATGGCGATTGCGTTCGTCGTACCGCTCGTCCACGCGAGCGAGATCAAGACCGGAGGCATGCCGCCGGTCGGACTGAATTCGGCCCCCGCGGCAATCATCACGTTCGACTTCAGCATCGAGTCCCCGAGCGGATCGAGCCCCGCGACCAGTCCGTGCGACCTCTTTCAGGGCACTATCGAAACCGTCTCACCCCAATGTTTCTTTCAGAATGACATCTCCGTGAACGGCGGCGGGGAGACGCTTACCATGCTCACCTTCGACGCGCTCGGTATCAGCTCCAACAGCGTGACCTGTGGCTTCCTTTCCGGTAGTCCCTTCACACACTGCGGTGTCACCAGTATTCCGGACGGCGCCGCGATCAGCTTCTACGGTGGAACCATACCGTTCGGGGGCGACTTCACGCTGGATTTTACGGGTTTCCCAAAGGACTACACGTTCGGCGGCACAGCCACCGCATCTCCCGAGCCTGGCACGCTTGGTCTCATGATGATCGGCTTATTGGCGGCGGCGCTGGTTGCGCGTCGCAGAATGCTGGCGGCTGAGTCAAGACGGTAGCGGATGGAAGTTGTCAGTGGTGAGTCGTTGGTCCTTGGTCCGTAGTCCTTGGCCCTTTTACTTTCGACCTTTCCCTCGACACCGGCTGCTGCCAGCGGCTGCCTGGCAAGCCCCAACTGAGAACCGACAACTGCCAATTACTTTCCACTGTACTTCGAAACCAGTCGGCTGAACTCAGGATTCCCCTTCAGGCTTGACATGTCCGGATCGTTCTCCGCCTGGGCGGCGGAGTACCCCTTTGCAAACGCGTCCTGAAGCGCGGCCAGAGCGACGGCCGTGTGTCCGGCGAGCGCCTGGATCGTGGCCTCGTCATAGATTCCTTCCACATCCTGCCGATTGATGTCGCGGGCGCGATGGATGAAGCCGATCGCCTGAGCGAAATCACCCTTCTTGGCGTAATAAAGGGCGAGGTGCCTCATGGCGACCACGCCGCGGGGATTCACTTCAAGCTCCTTGTAGGCAAGGGAGATGGCTTTATCGTAGGTGGCCATCGCCTTGTCCTTCTGGCCCGACCAGCGCTCGGCGTCGGCAAGATTTCCCGCGATCATTTCATCGTTCGGATTCAGGTCCGCAGCCTTTTCAAACGCCTGCATGGAATCGGCGTAGCGCTTCAAATAGGAATACACCGTGCCGAGATTGGAGTAGTTGTCGGCATCCGGCTGCAGCTCGAGCGCTTTCTGGAACGCGGGAATACATTGGGCGTATTGGCCTTCGCTGAAGTGAACGGCGCCCACGTTCTCGTAGCCCCAGGCGTTGTCCGGTTCAAGTTCCGTCACCTTTGAGAATGCCGTCAGTGCGTTGGGATAATCGCCGACCTGGAAGTAGGCATTCCCGAGCGCATTGTAGTTCAGCCAGTAGTAGGGATTGATTTCCACGGCTTGCTGGAATGCCTGAATTGACTGGTCTTTGGAACCGCCCGCCATGTAGGCGGCGCCGAGACGGCGGTATACTTCGTCGGACTTCGGAGCCAATTTGAGTGCGCGATTGAGTTCCGCGATCGCCTCCTCGGTGTTGCCCGTGGCCGTCAGGACGGCGCCCATGGTGAAATGCACTTCCGGCAGGCCGTTGTCGAGATGGAGCGCCTGCTGCGCCGCGCTCAGAGCCTTCTGTGCCCAGAAACTGTCCTTCGTGCTGTTATACATTCTCAGGCTCGCGTCCGCAATCCCGGCATAAGCCAGTGCGAACCGGGGATCGCGCGCAAGTGCTTCATTGAAGTGGTCGATCGCGGCCTGAACGCTTTTCGGATTCTGCTGATCGCGCATGGCGTCGCGGCCCCGCAAATACTGGTCGTATGCCGCTTCATTTTCGGTGGGACGACGGCCGGACCGGGCCATCTCCGCGCCGCTCGGGCTGAGATCGAGGGCTTGCACCACGCCGGAGTACATCCGGTCTTCGAGCGCCAGCAAGTCCCGGGGAGTCCCCGGGAATTCCTGGCTCCAAAGCAGCTTGTGATTGGCGGGGTCCTGCAGCCGCGCCACAATCGCGATCTTGCCGCCAGCCTGCTGAACCGTACCGTCCAGAATCAGGTTGGCGCCGAGCTGGCTCGCAACCTTTTCGATGGGTTGGCCGGATTGCGTCTTCTCGACCGCCTGGGCGTCAGCGACGTGTACGCCCTCAAGCTGAAAAAGCTTGGCGGAGAGCGCCTCTTGAATGCCCTCGCCGATGTACTCGAGCGACTGATCGCCGAGCATCCTGAACGGAAGCACCGCGACGTACTTGCCCTGGGAGAGCGGCGGAATGGCCTGCACGGCTGTGGGGGTTCCCGCGACGGAGCTGGTCCGCATAAACAGGCTGCGCACCCGCGGGACCGTCGCCAGGGCGGCAGCAATCGCCAGGAGCAGCACGCCGGCGGCGATCCAGCGCAGCCCGCGCCGGTGTTTGCCCTGCAGTACGGGACGATTCTGCCAACTCGTCGCAGTGTGCTCCGCATCGAGATCGTTCAGGATCTCGAGCGCGCTCTGATAACGCCGCCCGGGATCGCGTTCCAGGCATCGCAGAACGATCCGCACCAGATGATTCGGCAACTCGGGATTCAGCTCCTTGGGGCTTCGAGGATCGCTCTTCAACCGCTCGTACATTGCCTTGAAGCCGCTGGCGGCAGCGAAGGGAACCTGGCCGGTGAGCATCTCGTAAAAGACCAGGCCGAACGCGTAGATGTCACTGCGAGCGTCAATGGGCTGGCCCTCCACCTGCTCGGGCGACATGTAAAGAGGCGTGCCTACCAGTTCGCCGGCATTCGTCATGGCGGCCGCGCCCTCTTCCAGCGAACGCGCAAGCCCGAAATCCGAGATGTAGGCGTTCCCGGCCTTGTCGATAAGGATGTTGTGCGGCTTCAGGTCGCGGTGGACAACGCCTTCGCCATGCGCGGCGGCCAGAGCGGAGCAGAGCTGGCGGGCCAGCGCCACAGCCTGGTCCACATCCAGGCGTCCGCGGCGGGCGAGCAATTGATGGAGGTCCTCGCCCTCCACATACGCCATGGAGATGAACTTCACCCCATTGACGTCGCCCAGATCGTGAATTCTCAGGATGTTCTTGTTGGAGATCTTGCTGGCCAGCAGCAGTTCCTGCTTGAAGCGCTGCATGACCGTGTCCTGGCTGATAAGGTCGGGCCGGACGAGCTTCAAAGCAACGATGCGGTCGAGATCCTTGTCGTATGCCTTATAGACGGCGCCCATGCCGCCGCGGCCCAGCACGGACACGATCCGGTAGCGGGGTCCGAAATCGGCGCCGGGCTCGAGATTGATCGAGTATCCCCAGACGGAGCTTGTTGCGCTGCGGGACGGCCCCGCATCGAGCTCAGGGAATCGAACGCCTGGCGGCCGGTTGGGCGTAATCGCGCCAGCGTCGAACCGGGTCTCGGCTTCGTGCGAGGCCGAGAAAGAACTGCTGCAGCGTGCACAAACGCCTGAACCTTCGGCGTTCTCGGTTTGGCACACAGGACACGTCATCGGATATTCCCCGGCCGCAACCCCGCTCCGGGTCGGAGAGATTACAATGCCAGGCGCAGCCGAAGGGCCGCACCCTGCCTTAAGCTGGCATTGAATCGTGGCAGCGCGGGACAACAACGGCATTGTAACACCGGCACTGCGCTTCGGAACCACAAATTCTGCCATCAGGTGGTGATTCCTTTTGACCCAGTAGCCGCTTGACAGCCTTCGCAGCACGGGCTAGCGTTCATTGAGGAAGCCGGAATTTCCGACTTCCGAGCGCGAAGGCCACTGGCAGGCCCGCGTTACCCGCGACTGGCGGTTCTACTTTCGCATCCCGGACGACACCTACATTCTGCTCGACATCATCGCACACACCCCAAGTAGTGATGTACGGCGCGATCCCGTTACATGAGCACGGCTCTGCGCAGCCGCCAAGTGCCGGGCTCAGGCGTCGAGTGACCTGCCAAAACCGTTGCCCAGGCCGCAGCCGTAAAGCAAGTGAAACAGCGTCATCACCGACTGGCGCGGATACGATCTCTCGTCGCTCAGGACTCGCCAATCGCCGGTCGAGAAGGCAAAGCTGCCGTCAGGCCGCTGACGATCGAGCACACGCGCATAAGATCGATCAGCCAAGTCAACGTGATCGAGCAGCCCCAGGCTCTGGGCCTCCCGGAGCGCTGCGGCGAGAACAGCAGTGTAAAAGTCGACTTCCGGGCCCGACGCGACGTGGAAACAGTCCTCGGCGCTGCTGCCGTTGGTCCTCACACCGCCCGCGAGGAAGCGAGCAAGGCCCGGAAGGATCCTGCGTGTGCTGGCGGTGGACCGCAGCCGCTCGCTCCAGGCTAGCTTCAGGAATTCGAAGGCGTTGTACTGAAAGCACAGGTAGTGATCCCGCCCGCGCTCGTAGGGTCCATCGACGATGTACGGCAGTTCGCCGTTCGGAAGCTGCGCGGCGGCCACAAACTCCAGCATCGCGTCCACGTCTGCGAGAAGATTCTGATCGCCGCCCGCCTTCCACAATCGCAAGAACAGCCAGGCAGCCTCCACGGAGTTGTTGGGAATCTTCCCGCGCGGACGATCGAAATAGTTGATGGCCTTGCCGGACGAGTGCTGCTGAAAGCCGATTGTCTCCGTGAGATAGTTGTGCCAGCGCTCGGCGCCACTGAGCCACTCCGGCCTGGGCTCGCGGGCAAAACTCGCCAGAAGCCCGATCGCTCCCCAGTTGCCCTCGACCGTCGCTACCAGGTGCCGGCGCTCAGGCAACGGATAGCGCCAGCAGCCCTGCGGAGTCTGGATGCGAAGCAGGGCATCCGTAGCTTGCTCCGCAAGGGTGCGGAAGCGCCGCTCGCCCGTCGACTCGTAGAGCATCCAGTTGGCAAGAATCCAGTATCCCTGCGATTGAATGAAAACATGGTTATCGTGCCACGGCAGGAATGGCAGGGCGCTCTTTGCGAATCGCCACACGCGCAGATTCCACCTGACGCCGGGATCGGGCCCGCGCAATAAGCCGTCCTTCAAGTAACGCGCAGAAAGGTGTGCATGCAAACGTTCAGCAGCATGGAAGAGCGCGTCGCGATCAGGCATGTCAGAAGACGCAAGTCAGAAGTCCGAAGTCTGAAGTATGAAGTGTGAAGGCCTCGCTTTCGGGGTTTCATACGTCATACTTCAGACTCCTGACTTCTGGTTTCTGAATTCATCGTTCAGATACAATGCCTATATTCCAGCGCCGGAAGCAATCTAAGGCTCCTGGACTCGACTATGTGCGGCATTGCAGGATTCGTCCAATTTCGAGCGGCTGACGGCGCCGAACTTCAGAGTCGTGCGCGTCGCATGGCCGACCAGCTCGCGCATCGGGGTCCGGACGACGCGGGCTATTGGGCCGACCCCGACGTCGGCGTAGGGCTCGGATTCCGCCGCCTCTCCATCATCGACCTTTCGCCTGCCGGACACCAGCCCATGTGCTCGGAATCGGGCCGGTACGTCATCGTCTTCAACGGCGAGGTCTACAACTTCGCCGAACTGCGCGCCGAGTTGGAATCGCTCGGCCATCGATTCCGCGGCCACTCGGACACCGAGGTCATTCTGGCTGCGATCGAGCAGTGGGGCGTGGAGGCTTCGGTGCGGCGTTTCCGCGGCATGTTCGCCTTCGCAGTGTGGGACGGACGCGATCGCGTGCTGCATTTGCTTCGTGACCGCCTGGGAATCAAGCCGCTCTACTATGGCTTCGGCGACGTTGACGGCAAGCATGTGCTGCTGTTCGCTTCCGAGTTGAAGGCGATGAGAGCTTATCCCGGCTTCGCGCCGGCGATCGATCACAACACTCTGACGCTCCTGCTGCGCCACACCTACATTCCCGCTCCCTATTGCATCTATCGGGGCCTCGCCAAGCTGCCGCCGGGATGTATGATCGCTTTCGCCTGCGGCAGTACAAGCGCTCCCGACGGGGCGCGTCCGCAGCCTTACTGGTCGTACGGCGAAGTGGCGGAGCAGGGCGAGAGTGAGCCCTTCGTGGGTTCGCCGGAAGAGGCGCAATTCGAACTCGAAAAACTGTTGCGCGAATCGATTCGCCTGCGCATGGTCGCTGACGTCCCGCTGGGCGCGTTCCTTTCCGGCGGCGTTGATTCCTCCACTGTCGTGGCCTTGATGCAAGCCCAGAGCACGCGTCCGGTGAAGACGTTCACGATCGGATTTCTCGAGGCCGATTTCAACGAGGCAACACACGCGCGGCGCGTGGCGGAGCATCTGCACACCGACCACCACGAGCTGGTGGTGACGCCGGAAGAAGCGCGCGCTGTGATTCCCAAGCTCGCGACGATGTATGACGAGCCCTTCGCCGACTCCTCGGGAATTCCAACCCATCTGGTCTCCGCACTGGCGAGGCAAATGGTTACCGTCAGCCTTTCCGGCGACGGCGGCGACGAGCTTCTCGGCGGCTACAATTATTACTCCAGCGGGCCGGCGCTCTGGGAGCGCATCCGCCGATTCCCCCATCCGTTGCGACGGGCGATCGCCGGCGGCGCCACGTTGCTCCCCGCAGGTGCCTACAATCGCATTCTGCGCGGACGCCGCATCGCGCCCGAGTTCACTGGGCGAGGCACGGGCGGCCAAAGAATCCATAAAGCGGCGCAAGCGTTGCGCGTCGCCGATATTTCCGATCTCCATCGCGCATTCTCGACGCATTGGGATCGCCCGGAGTCGGTGGTGATTGACGCGCGCGAGCCATCGACTGTCTTCACCGACGCGTCGCTGCGGCCGGCGCTTTCCAATCTCTCGGCGCGCATGATGGCGAACGATGCGCTCATGTACCTCAGCGACGACATCCTCACCAAGGTGGACCGCGCCAGCATGGCCGTCAGCCTGGAGGCGCGCGTCCCAATCCTCGACCATCACGTGGTGGAGTTCGCCGCCCGTGTGCCCGTGGAATTCAAGATTCGCGACGGCAAGGGCAAGTGGCTTCTGCGCCAGGTGCTGTACCGCTACGTTCCGGAGAGCATCGTGGAGCGCCCCAAGATGGGTTTCGCCGTTCCGGTCGGAGTCTGGATCAGAGGTCCATTGCGTGAATGGGCCGAATCGCTGCTCGATGCGGACCGGCTGCGGCGCGAAGGCTTCCTGCGGCCGGCGCCCGTTCGGCGCCTGTGGCGGGAGCATCTCAATGGGGATGTCAACTGTCCGGACGCTCTTTGGGCTGTACTGATGTTTCAGGCGTGGCTTGAACATTGGAGGTAGCACTGTCCAGCTTTCAGCTTTCAGCCGTCAGCTTTCAGCAATCAGCCATTAGCAATGAGCTGTCAACCATCAGCTTTCAGCACTTACCTTCCAGTGTGTCGGCTCTTGCTGACAGATGACGGCTGATGGCTGACGGCGCGACGGATTACTGTCCACGCGTCACGCTTGCATATACGCCAACAATCCTTCGACCAATAGCTTCCTCGCTGTACTCCGCAACGATTCGATCGCGTCCGTTGGTGCGCGTGGCTCGACGGCTGACCTCTACGATGCGCGCTGCGATCGCCTCCGCGCGCGCCGGCACTATGAAGCATCCGTCGGTCCCGCCGATCACCTCCGCTACATCCCCAACGCCCACCGAAATGACCGGAAGATTCACCGCCATCGCTTCCTTGACCGAATTCGGCGACCCTTCGGTGTACGAGGCCAGCACAAGCATGTCGGCCGCGTTCATGTAAAGCGGCATGCGCTGCCGCGGCACGCCCGAAACCTGGAGAATCTCGAGTTCGGGCGCCTGGGAGCGGGCGACGCGAACCGCTTCATCTACCAGATCGAATCGCTTCACAGCCACGCCGCGCTCGTAAGGAAAAATGACGTACTTGCGCGCGGGATCAAGCCCCAGCGCGCTGCGCGCCTCGCCCGGATCCATGGGCTGAAAGAGCTGCAGATCGACGCCATTCGGAATCACGTGGGCGGATTTGAGTCCGAGACGATCCTTCATCTGACGGCTCTTGACGATCACGGCGTCGGCTCGCCGTGCGAGCCTTCGCGTGGAGGCCTGGAAGAAGCGCCCGACCGGCGTAATGTGGCCTTGGCAATCGGATTGGCCGAGCACATCGTCGCCCATAAGCGACACCACCAGCGGCACTTGACGCTGGAACCGTGCGACCCAGCCTGAGACTCCGAAGTGAGCGTGAATCAGGTCGTAGCGTTGCGCTTTGAGACGTTTCCGTAGCTGAAAGACGCCGCGCAGATAATTCAGCCGCGACTCGCGGCCGTTGACGAATACCACGTCGTAGTCAACCCCGAACGCGCGCAACGAATCCATCTGCGCCTTCACAAAGCTGCCGTATCCGGGATCGTGGTCGCTTGGCCAGAGGTTCGTAACCACCAGCACGCGATACGATCGCGCGGATGAGGCCACAAGGCCGCAAGCAAGGCCGCAAGCGGGATGAGCAACGGAAGATTCCATAGATAGTCCGTCGTCCGTTGTCAGTTGTCCGTTGCTCTAGGTCCGTAGCTCGTACTGCGTTGTTCGTAAATCACATAAACGACGAACTACGATCGACGAACGGACAAGGGGCGACTGACAACGGACTACGGACAACGGACTGTGGCATAAACCAGCAACTTCACTGCATCTCTTTCACGAAGACAAACTCATTGTTGCGATCGCGTCCGTACCCGCGCTTGATCTTGGCCAGACGGAATCCGCGCGGCGCGTAAAAGTCGATCACCCGCTGTGGCGTGGCCACCTCAAAGGGGTATCCGCCCAGCCAATCGAGCCAATCGTGAACAATCGACATGCCGCGCAGCTTACGATATTCGCGATAGCGCGCGAAAGGATTCCGCCCATGACCGAGGTCGTCCAGCAGGCCCTTGGCGACGAACAGCGGCACGAAGAAACCCGCCACCAGCGCCGCGCCCAGCCGGCTGCTCACGTAAAGCCGCTTTACGGGCACCCAAGCGCGCGAGGCCCAGCCGCGATCATCGTAGAGCGCGATGAAGAGCTTGCCTCCCGGAGCGACGGCAGTGCAAACGATCTCCATCGCTCGATCGAGACTTCCCGTGTGATGCAAGACACCCCAGGAATAGACCACATCGAACGCGCCAAGGCGGGCGACGTAGTCCTGATCGAGGACGCTGCCCGGCTCGATCGTCCAGCCTGCGAACTGCGGCGCGTAACGGCGCTTCACTTCTTCGGTGCAAGCCACGCTTCCCGCGTCGTAGTCGAAGGAGTGAACCGGCGCGGCGCCCAGCCTGGCCGCCGCCAGCGAGAACAGTCCGCTGCCCGAGCCTGCATCCAGAAACGATCTGCCACTGAGGGTGTCCACTTGAAGCATGCCTTTGAGCGATATGCACGCTTGCTCGATGCGGCCTTCGTCGAGCACGCTCAGAAATGCGCGCCAATTGCGGCCGAAGGCGAAGCGCGCCTCACGCATGGGCGTGCTGCCTGAGCGCCCGTCAGTGTCGGACTTGGAGGCCGCGTGGACCGTTGCTACTGTGCTTCTCTTCAACTCAACTCCAAGGGTCGATAGTGTCCTGATTTGGCCTGCGGACGACGGCATCGGTTCGTTTCCACAGCTTTCTCGTCGATTGGTGGTCTAAAGGACTTGTCGCCCATCTCCGTAGCTTCGTTTAGCTTCGTTTTTTGGACTGTTTTGTTCATTCTACATGGGTTGCCTTAGCTTCGTTTTGCGAAATTGTGCAATTTTTATGGGGGGAGGGGTCCCTTTCCGGGCTGGACGCGACTACCGCGACGCCTGCCGTAGGCGCTGTTCCTGGGCTACGGACGCCGAATACGACATCCGGCGAGCGGCTCTTGTCCGTCTTCAACGGCCGGATGGCGGCTGCACCTTGTGAACTCCGTTTCAGCATGCTTCGAGCCTAGCACCTCCCGGTGGGACAGTGGGGAAAAGCGAGAAAAGTGAGAAATTTATTTTCGCAGTTTATTCAATAACTTAGCCCTCGAAGGCCCTCAAAACCGTTTGGCAGCGGTCAGCCTTCAGCCCTCAGCTTTCAGCCTTTAGCCTTTGCTGATCGACAATTGCTCATGTCTGATTGCCGAGGGCTGATGGCTGACGCCTGATGGCTGACTTGTCATGGATGCAGCTTTTCGTGCCGCGCCAGCATGGCGACGAATTCCCGAATCCGTCGCGCGCGCGTCTCCGCCTTCTTGGCGGTTTGAATTCGCCAAAGCACGGCGTATCGATTCGCGCTGTTGAGCGTCGCGAAGAAAGCCTTCGCTCGCGCATTCCGATCGAGCGCCGCCTGAAGATCGGCGGGCACTGTCGCCGTGCTTTGCGAGTCATACGCTCGGTCCCAGCGGCTGTCCGCCTTGGCGCGTGCCACTTCCTTGAGACCGGAAGGTTTCATGCGGCCGCTCTCGATCAAGGCGAGCGCCTTCTCGCGATTGATTTTCGACCAGACGCTCTTGTTGCGACGCGGAGTAAACTTCACCAGCCACGTGGTGTCGCTTTCCGGCTTGAGCTGGCCATCGATCCATCCGAAGCACAGGGCCTCTTCGAGCGCTTCGCGATGCGTTGTCAGCTCGAAACGGCATCCCTTCTTCGCGAGGCGCAGCCAGACGCCCGTCGACTCGCCGTGGTGGACGTCGAGCCACGCCGCCCAAGCCTCTCGCGTGGGGAGAGCGAGGGTCGGCAAGTCCTCAGTAATGCGCTGCGATGGCTTCATTGACACTCCCGGCGGAACTTTGTCGGAGTATTTCCCATTGCCCTTCCCCTGACGCTCACGAGCCAGCTCGCCGCTCGGCAACGACGAGCACACCGCTGTTGCGCCGGCTCCGCCTTCTCAGCCATGACCAAAATCGCGAAAAAGCGGGGTGCAAAACGGCGGGCAGCAAGGGCAGCGCGAAAGGCATCTCGAATCCGCGAAACGAAATCGGCCTGAATCCAGCGTCCATCAGCAACTTCTCGAGCGATTGCTTCGAGAAGGACTGTTGATGCTGCCAGCGATGAAACACGGCGTGGCAGTCGGGGCAGACGCAGGTTTCATATTGCAGATCCTCCTCGAATGGCACGGTGAAGACCAGCTTGCCAGCGGGTTTCAAAACACGTGCGATTGAAGAAAGGGCGAACGGCAGTTCCGCTGGAAGCAAGTGCTCGAAGGTTTCGAGCGACACGACGGAATCGAATCGCGACAAACCGAGCGCGTCCAGTTCCGTGGCCTTCAGCTTAAAGAGGTGAGGATCGTCCGGCGGCGCAGGGTCGGTTCCCACTGCGTCGTAACCGCGCTCGCGCAGCGCATGCACCAGAACACCGTGACCACACCCCACGTCCAGGACCCTATGACCCAGTTGCTTGCCGGCAATGCGCAGGAAGACCTCCCCGGCCCGGCGGGAAAAGAATTGGCCGCTGTTGACATCGGCAACTACCCGCCAGAAGTCGGCGATTTTCCGCTCGTCCCACTGAACTACATGCCTTACGCGCGGAGCCTCCAGGGCTCCTGCAGGCGAATCGGCTGCTATTCCAGGTTGTTCAGGCACAGGCATCTTTTGCCCTTTGTTGCCGCTCTCGGTCGCTTCTCTGGTTGTTGAAAAAGGCTCCCAACCTGTCATTCTGAGCGAAGTAAAGAATCTGCTTTTGACCTTAAATTATAGTTCTTGAAAAACAGGCAAAGCAGATTCGTCGCTTCGCTCAGAATGACAGGCCGGCCGAGTTTTCTGAAAAACTGTTACGACGGCGCGCGACCCGGGAATGCCATCTGGTTTCGCCTGAGCAACACGAAGACAGCGCCGAGAACCAGGGCTGCGCAAGTGAAGTATACAATCGAGGTCGAGAGCGCGATTCCCGCCACGCCGTACCTCCGCATGAGCAGCAGATTCAGCACCACGTTCAGCGTGGTAGTGACCGCGGCAATCCCCATGATCACGCCGTTGCGCTTGAGAGCGCTGACCACGCGCACGCCCAGGCTCGTCAGCAGGTAAAACGGAATTTGCAGCGCCAGCCACGCTTCCACGTGGCTCACCACGGCGGTGTCGTGCGGACCGAACTCGCCCCGCTGGAACAGAATTCGTATGAGCGGATGCGCAAAGAAGGCCAGTGCAAGCGTGATCGGCACCGTAACCGCGAGGATGATGCCGCCAACCGTTCGCAGCGTCCGGCGGCAGGCGTCCCAGGCGCGTTTCGCCGCCATTTCCGAAAAATAAGGCAGCGAGGCCGCGCCGAGCGGTATGGCGCCTGCCACCACCAGCACGCTCACGATCTTGCGAGCGTAAACTAAAGCCGCCACGCTGCCTCCAGGCAGCATGGCCGCCATAGCCTGGTCCACCACATCTGTGCTGCCGAGCAGCAGCGCGCCGGCCATCATGGGCACGTACTGACGTATCACTTGGCGCAGCTTCGGATCAAATCCGTGCCAGCGCGGCGTCAGGTCGATTCCGTGCGAGCGAGCCACCCAGGCGAGCGCCGTCACTTGCAGCGCGGTCCCGGCAACAGTCCCCACGGCAAGCGAATATACGCTCCAAGAGCGTCCCAAAGCGATCACGAAAGCCAGCGCGGCAAACGGAGGCAGCACCGCCAGCGCTCCCGGCAGCGCGAATCGCTCGCCAGCGTTGAGCACCGCGGTGCCGTTCGATGTGACGCCGGTCAGGGCGATCAGAGGCAGCAGAACGTAGAGCAGATGGCGGGTCAGCAGCAGCTTCGACGCGCTGAAGCCCGATCCCAGCAGTGGCAGGTACAAAGGCGCGGCCACCGCGAGCAGCAGGACGACCGCGACCAGCATCCCCAGGCTCCAGACCATCGCTCCCGAGAACAACCGTTGTGCGGGGGCGCGGCCTTCGCGCTGGCGCACTTCAACGAATACCGGAATCAGCGCCAGATTGAACGAATAAGCCACGATGTTGACCACGAACGACGGCATAAGATAGGCAATCAGGTAGGCATCCAGCGGGTCGCTGCGCCCGAAGTACTTGGCAGTGACCAGTTCGCGGGCCACCGTGGCAGCTAGCACGACGCCGGAGAATCCGGTCAGGACGCCGGTCGCGCGCAGAATCTTCCAGCTTGCGGAGGAAGTCCAGGGACGTGCGGCGGGCACCGGCGTCGCCGGTTCAATCTGCGGTGCTTCCGTGAATGAAGGTTCGGGCACGGATTGGCTTCGGAAAACCCAGGCTAGAGTAATTCAGACGTACGGGCGGCCCTTGTGGCCGCCCAAATGATGGCACGGGCGAGGAATGCGCTGTAATTGGGCGGCCGCAAGGGCCGCCCGTACGTCTGGAATTACGACACTGCGTTTAACTCCAAAAGCCCAGGAACCAGAACCCGCAGCTTCGCCATCAACTCGTTGGGCGTCGGAGCCTCGGCCACCAAGCCGGGGACGTCATCACTCTCGGCCACCCAGACACTTCCCTCGCTATCCCATCGGGCTGTAACTTCATAGCTGCGGCTCACAGATTTCCGTCTTTCGATTGGCGCACCCTCTGCTAAACGATGCTACCACGCGCGATTGGCTGCTACAAGCGGCTGAGCCTGTTAACGGCATAGGGGACCGAAATCACGAATAGGAAGACCATCAACACCGGCGACGTTCCGAAGTTGAACTCAAACACACCTTCCGCCACGAAGGCGAGCCACGCAGCCAGCGATGCGTCCACAATCCAGACCGCTCGACCCTCACTCTTCAGCCGGCGCCGGATTGCGAGAATCTGCCAGGCCAGAGCCCCCATGAACCAGAGCCAGGCCGCCAAGCACGGCAATCCACGCTCCGCGGCGAACTGCAGATAATCGTCATGCATATGCTCGTGCCAGCTCGGTTCGTAAGTTCCGAGCCGGAGATATGTGAGATAGAGCTCGTCGATGTTGTCCGGGCCTACGCCGACGAGCGGGTGATTGCGGATCATCGCCAGACCGACATGCCACATCTCAAAGCGCGCCGTGATCGACGGGTCGGCCGATGGATGCAGCAGCGACGCCACACGGTCGCGGACCAGTCCAGGAGCGCCGAGATAAGCCGCGAGCGCCAGCACCGGCAGCGCCCACAGCAACCGAGCACGCCATCGAGCTACCAGATAGATCAATGCCGCGCCGCAACCAATCCAGACCCCACGTGAAAAGTTCAATACGATGGAGAGCGCGATGAGCGCAGCGACCACCCACCAGAGCCTGAGGCGAGACGCCTCAGCGACAGCGGCCGGGACGGCCGCGCTACGCCGCTGGCCCTGGCTTCTTTCCGGCACCCCATCGGCAGTTGACCGCACCTGGGACTCGTGCGACGCCGCGCTGTTCCCCGCCCGAGTCCACGCGCTACGTGCTCCGAGTAGCAGATAAGCCGAAAGCGCCGCAAAGACGATCATCTGTTGCCCGCCAAAAGTCATCCAATGGCCCATGAATCCGTGGATTCGCGTCAGCGTCATGTAGTAGTAGATCTGGCCGGGATGCTCGGCGCGCGTTTCGCGATACTGCAGCACGAACTGGCCTGCCGCCACCACTCCCGCGACCGCCGACTCGACGAAGATCGCGCGCCAGATCCAAACCAGGTGCCGGTAGCTCGCGATCAGATTCACCGCCAGCAGCATGATTACGAAAAGCGTCAGCTTGCGGACGACGTTGCCGCCGGCTGCGGGATTCGCCGCGAAGAACATGGAAAGCACCGTGAAGAAACAGTAGAGGGTGAGCGGCAGCTTCACTCGGGGAAATGCCGGCACTCGCGGGCGCCGCATGAGATCGATGGCGTAGCAGACGCCGGCCAGAGTCATGAAAATCTGGCACACCGCGATCGAGATCAAAAGGGTCAGGGCGAAAAGGGTGAAGAACAGCGACGACCAACGCAGCAGCGCAGGCTCAGGCAAGTCCTGCCAGAACTCTCGAAACCAATCTTTCACGCTGATCACGATTGCCGGCACTCCAGCGGGCCATTGGTGGGCCGCAGGCGGGCAAAGGAATCGTCCAGGATTTTGCGCGAGAGATTTGAGATGTCGCTGGCGAGCATCGCAACAAACGCCGGACCCGTAACCACCACATTGCGATTATAGGCGAGCGCTTGGCGGAAATTGCCGTGGAAGAAAGCAGCGAGCGCCCGCGTGGATCCGCAAGAAGGGCAGGCCGTCAGGTGAAACAGGTGGCACCAGAGACAGAGATTCGGTCCACGATCCAAAAGTTCCGGCGGCACCAGACAAAAGGCCAGCACGGCGCAGAAGATGACCGCCAGCCGCGGTATGCCTTTGGCGAAGCGCGGCTGCATCAGGAAAACCTCGGCGCGCGCCCCTCGGAATCGGGTAGCTTGTTGAGAGCGAGCAGCACGATATCCACGATCGCCCAGATGCCGCAACCGCCGAGCGTGATCAGCTTCACGATGCCAAGCCCCGTGTAGCCCAGGTAAAAGCGGTCGATGCCCAGCCATCCGAGAAAATAAGAGAGCAGCACTGCGGTGCCCCAATCCTTGTCGCCGACCACCGTCGCCGGCGGTGGCGGCAAGCGCAAGGGATTACCCTCCGCGTCCGGCAACTTTCTGAGCGCCAGCAGCACCACGTCCACAACTACCCAGATGCCGCAGCCTCCGAGCGTAATTAGCTTCAGGATTCCAAGTCCGATGTAGCCAAGGTAAAATCGGTCGACGCCGAAAATGCCCAGGAACTTGGCCAGCAGCAATGCCGTTGACAGGTCCTTCTGCACTCCCGAGCCCAGCGGGGCGCCGCACTTCACGCACACTTGGGCTCCCTGCAACGTCTCCGCGCCGCAATTCGGGCATCGCGTTCCGGCGTTCACCCGCTGCCCGCAGCTACTGCAGAATTCCGACTGGTCCGGTACCTGATTCCCACAATTGCGGCAAAACATGCAGCCATCCCCCTCAATGGGCCTGGAAGCGACAGAAACCCGCTTCATCTAATCAGGTGCAACTGGGAAAAGTCAAATAATTCCGGTGTTAGAGTCATTCGGTATGGGTAATCACTTGTCGAAGCACGTCATTCCCGCGAAAGCGGGAATCCATTTTCGCAAGCGCTTGGGAACTGCTTTCTATGGAAGAAATGGATTCCCGCTTTCGCGGGAATGACGTGCTTCGAAAGGCAATTCCTCGTGCCGAATTAGTGCGGCCTTCCAACAGCTTCCCCAACCGGCTCCGCCACAGGCTCGACCGTCCGCTCGGTTATCGGGCGTCGGGACTCAGTTGCCTCGGGCTCGAGCGCCTGATCCACAACTTCGTGAATGCTGCGCACGAAGTGCAGTTCGATCCCCTGCAGCAACTCGGGAGTCAGGTCCTCGCTTACGTTCGGCTGGTTCTCAGCCGGAAGGAAAATCTCCGCCACGCCAGCTCGTTTCGCAGCCAGCACTTTTTCTTTGATGCCGCCCACGGGCAGAACCTGGCCGCTGAGCATAATCTCGCCGGTCATGGCCACGCGCGGGCGCAGCGGACGATGCGTAAGCGCCGACACGAGTGACGTCACCATGGTGACACCAGCCGACGGACCGTCTTTAGGAATAGCGCCGGCGGGCACGTGAATGTGGATGTCGTGCTCTTTGAAGAAGTCGGGATCGAGGTTGTAATCGAGCGCGTGGCTGCGCACCCACGCGAGCGCCGCCTGCATAGACTCCTGCATGACCTGGCCGACGTGGCCCGTCATGGTGAAGTTCTTGCCGCCTTTCATCACGGTGGTCTCGATGAACAATACGTCGCCGCCCGTCGGAGTCCAGGCGAGACCCACGGCCACTCCGGGTTGCCGCGTGCGCTCGATCAGTTCGGCGTCAAGCCGGAACTTCGGTACGCCGAGATCGGCCGCCAGGGTCTCCCGCGTGACCACGAGTTTTTCCTTCAATCCCTCAGCGAAGCGCCGCGCTTGCTTGCGGCACACGGTCGCGATTTCGCGCTCCAGGTTCCGTACTCCAGCCTCGCGGGTGAAGCTGCGGATGATTTCCGAAACAGCCTCACGGGTGAACTCGATTTGTTCTTCGCCGATGCCGTTCTCGGCGGTCTGCTTCGGAATGAGGTGCCGGAACGCGATCTCGATCTTCTCCTCTTCGGTGTAACCTTGAAGTTCGAGCACCTCCATGCGGTCGAGGAGCGGCGGTGGAATGGTGTCGAGCACGTTCGCCGTGCAGATGAAGAGCACGCGAGAGAGATCGAACTGCACGTCGAGATAATTGTCGCGAAAGTGCGAATTCTGCTCCGGGTCGAGCACTTCGAGCAGCGCCGAAGTGGGATCGCCGCGAAAGTCGCGACCCACTTTGTCCACTTCGTCCAGCACAAACACCGGATCGCGCGTTTCCACGCGCCGGATGCCTTGAATCACCTGGCCGGGCAACGCGCCGATGTAAGTGCGTCGGTGACCGCGGATTTCAGCCTCGTCGTGGATGCCGCCGAGCGAAATGCGCACGAACTTACGATCGAGCGCCCGGGCCACGGACTTGGCAAGCGACGTCTTGCCCACTCCCGGTGGCCCCACCAGGCACAGAATGGGACCCTTCAGAGTCGGCTTGAGCTTCAGCACCGCCAGATAATCGAGAATGCGCTCTTTCACCTTCTCCAGATCGTAGTGGTCGGCGTCCAAAACTTCTTTAGCCTTTTTCAGATCGACATGGAATTCCGCGAACTTGTTCCAGGGCAGCGCCACCAGCCAGTCCAGGTAAGTGCGCGTGACGTGGTAATCGGCGGCGGCGGGCGACATACGGGCCAGGCGCTTGAGTTCGCGCGTCGCCTCTTTGTACGCCTCCTCGCTCAGGCCCGCTGCTTCAACCTTCTGCCGCAGTTCCTCAACGTCCTGCGTCTCGTCGGCCTCGCCAAGCTCCCGCTGGATCGCCTTCATCTGCTCGCGCAGGTAATAGTCGCGCTGGCTCTGCGTCACCTGGTCCTGAACGTCCGACTGGATCTTCGAGCGAAGCTGCTGCACCTCCACTTCGCGGGCGAGCTGCTTCATCAGGCGGTCCAGACGCTGCTTCAGGTCGAGACTCTCCAGTAATTCCTGCCGCTCGGTATTCGAAATCGACGGCAGGTTGGCCGCAATGAAGTCCGCCAGCCGCGACGGGTCCTCGATGTTCATGGCCACGGTCTGCAGATCGTCGGAGAGTGTGGGTGAGAGCTGCACCACCTGCTGGAAAAGCGACGTAACACTGCGCACCAGCGCCTCGAAGTCCGGTTCTTTGGGGTCCGGATTGATGTCCTGCAACGGCCGGACGCGCGCGCGCAGATAAGGGTCCGTCTGGATCACTTCATCGAGCGCGATTCGCTGCAGGCCCTCGACAAAGATGAACAGGCTCTGGCTGGGCAGCCGGATGATCTTGTGAACAAACGCCGCGGTCCCGATCTGGTAGAGATCAACCGGCTGCGGATTCTCCACCCGCGGGTCGCGCTGCGAGATCACCGCAATCAGCTTCTCTTCTTCTTTCAGATCGCCGATCAGCTTCAGGGAGCTATCGCGGCCCACCGTGAGCGGCAGGATTGCATTGGGGAAAAGTACGGTATCACGAACCGGAAGTATGGGCAGCTCGTTGAACTCTGTGGGCTTCTTCGTTTTACTGGCCACGATCCATTCACCTCGTCACGAGGTCATTCCCTCGTTCGTGCAGCCTCACCTTCTCTGATGCGCTGCCGGACAGCAAGCATACACAAAACTTTGCAACAGGGATACAACTCAGTGCTGTTTTTTTAGATGCTCACTCCCTCACTCCGGATACGAAGACCGGGGCCGAGCCGGTTCAAGCGCTGCGGTGTGGGTTAGGCGCGGTCCTTTCGCTTCCAATCCTTCAAGAACTCATGCGCGGCATTGGCGCCGCTCGCGCCCGTGAGGCCGGCGCCCGGATGTGTCCCCGAGCCACACAAATAGAGACCTCGCAAGGGAGTTCGATACGAGGCCCATCCCAGCAGTGGTCGCAGGCTGAAGAGCTGATCGAGCGCGAGTTCGCCGTGGAAAATGTGCCCGCCCGTCATGCCGAGCTGCTGTTCGAGATCAGCCGGTGTGATGACGTGCCGGTGAAGAATCAGCCCAGGCAGATCGGGGGCATATCGCGCCAGGGTCTTCACCACGGTATCGCCCAGCGCCTCGCTTTGCGCCTTCCAATCGGTGTCGCGCAGCTTATAAGGCGCGAATTGCGCGTAGATCGACATCACGTGCTTGCCGGCCGGGGCAAGCTCGGGATCGGACAGCGAGGGAACCACGGCTTCGAGGTAAGGCTCGGTCGAGAACCCACCATACTTGGAAGCGTCAAAGGCACGCTCCAAATAATCGATCTCCGGGCCGATGTGGATTCGCCCGGCAAGCGTCCGCGCGGGATCACTCAGGTTCGAGACAGCGCTGAAAGACGGCAACCGATCAAGAGCCATATTGACCTTAGCCAGCACGCCCTTCGACCGGTAATTGCGAATGCGGCCCAAGAAGTCCGGCTGAAGCTCTGTGGGATCGACCAAAATGAGGTAGGTGCGCCGGGGATCGACCCCGCAGATCACAGCTTTGGCTGCGATTTCCTCTCCACTTGCGAGCGTGACACCGGTCACAACACCTTCGCGGGCCCGAATTCCGGCCACCTCGACTCCCGTGCGGATTTCCGCGCCCGCTTGCGTCGCCGCTCCTGTGATGGCCTGTGCCAGCTTGCCCATCCCGCCGCGCACGAAGCACACGCCGGACGCAGGCTCGGGATCGAACGCGGCACGCAAGAGCAGGAGCGCGCCAGAGCCCGCCGACCACGGTCCGAGCGCAGCCCCGAAGATTCCGCTCGCGGAGATCGTGGCGCGCAAAGGTTCTGACTCGAACCACTCTGCGACAAGATCGGCCACCGCCATCGGGCCCCAGCGTAGCAGGCGGAACATATCCTTCGAGCCCACGGCCCGCATCGCGCGGCCAGCGCCGAGCATGGTCCAAAGGTCGCCAAGCGCAGGGGCCTGCATGGCCGGCGGCGTCTTCAGCATCAGGGGACGCAGAACGCCTGCCAACCGCGCCAGGGTCCGCGCGAATTCGGGATAGCGTTCGGCGTCGCGATTCGAAAACTGCGCAATCGACTGTGCCGAGCGTCCGTTATGGGTCGGGTCGCGATACAGGATCAGCGCCCGTCCGTCGTTCGTGGGCGCGAAAACGGCAGGGTCAGGCCGGATCAGTTCCAGGCCATGACGATCGAGGGCGAGATCGGATACTACCTTGGGTGCCAGACCTGCGGTGGCGTGGGCGTAAGTCGAGCAGCGGAATCCGGGATAGAACTCGTCAGTGGCCGCGGCGCCACCCGCCACGGGACGCCGCTCGAGCACAAGGGGGTGCAGTCCCGCGCGGCCAAGATAGAATGCGGCAACGAGGGCATTGTGTCCAGCGCCGATGATTACGACATCGCGTGGGGTTTGCATCGTAGGACCAGGAGTCAGAAGCCGAGAGCGTCAAGCCGGAGACTCGGGCGTGTTGAGTGGAGAATCGAGGACCTCTTCTGACTTCTAATGTTAGCTTCAGCCTCTCAAATCCTTCAATACTTCTAACGCCGCCAACCGCCCCGGAGCACCCATGATCCCGCCGCCGGGGTGCGCCGCTGATCCGCACAGATACAGACCCTTGATCGGCGTGCGGTATTGCGCCCAGCCGGGCACGGGCCGCAAAAAGAAGAGTTGTTCGAGCGACAATTCGCCCTGGAAGATGTTGCCCTCGCTCAAACCGAATTCGCGCTCGAGATCGAGCGGAGTCAGCACTTGCCGGTGCCGGATGATGCTCTTGATGTTGGGCGCGTACTCGGCGAGCGTATCGATCGCCGTATCACCGAAGGCCTCGCGCTGCTCATCCCAGTTCCCTTCCTTGAGATGATAAGGCGCGTACTGCACGAAGCACGACATCACGTGCTTGCCCGGCGGCGCCACTGAAGGGTCCGTCAGCGAAGGAATCACGCAATCGATGTAGGGCCGCCGCGAAAAACGCCCGTATTTGGCGTCATCGTAGGCGCGCTCCATGTAGTCCACGCTTGGCGAGATTGAGATCGCCCCGCGCAGATGCGGTCCGGGTCCAGGAAGGCATTTGAAGTCCGGCAGCGCATCGAGCGCAAGATTGACTTTGCCGGATGAGCCGCGGAACTTGTATCGCGTCACTTGCTCGACGAAATCTTCGGGAAGAACGCCGGGTTCCATCATGCCGATGAACGTGCGGCGCGGATCGACGCTTGATGAGACGACCTTGGCCTCGAACTCGTCACCGTTTTCGAGCGCAACGCCGGCGGCGCCTCCGTTTTTTACCAGGATGCGGGCGATGGGCGCCTGAGTGCGGATTTCCGCGCCCGCCTCGCGTGCCGCCGCCGCAATCGCGTTGGAGATGGCGCCGGTGCCACCCCGCGAGAATCCCCACGACCGGAAGGCGCCGTCGATCTCACCCATGTAGTGGTGCAGCAGGACGTACGCCGTACCCGGCGACCGCACGCCGAGAAACGTCCCGATGATTCCGGAAGCGGACATGGTAGCCTTGAGCACGTCGGTCTCGAACCACTGGTCCAGAAAGTCGACCGCGCTCATTGTCATGAGCTGGACCTGATTGTACTGATCCGGCTCGGGCAGATCTCGGAAGCGGCGCCCAAGGAACATCAGCTTCCGGATGACATCGGGACCGAGGCGGCTCGGATCGGGCGGCGTCATGCCGAGGATCGGCTTCACAAAGCGGCCCTGCTCCGCCATAGCCTTGCCATACTCTTCGTAAGCCTCCGCGTCTAATGGGGAGTGGCGGGCAATCTCGCGGCGCGTCCTGGCGTGATCGTTGACGCGCCACAGATAGTCGCCGTTCGGCATCGGCGTGAACGTGCCGTCAAGCGGCAGGATCTCGAGGCCGTGCCGCGGCAGGTCGAGATCGCGGATAATCTCGGGACGCAGCAGCGAAACCACGTAAGAGCAGACCGAGAATTTGAACCCGGGAAATACTTCCTCGGTGACCGCGGCTCCGCCGAGGACGCGTCGCCGCTCGAGCACCAGCACCTTCCTACCGGCGCGCGCAAGATAAGCGGCATGCACCAGACCGTTGTGGCCAGCGCCGATCACAATCGCGTCGTAGCGAGGACTTGCCATGGTCAAATCGGCGGCCTGTGCGCTAAGAGATTGAGAGCAGAACGCCGGCCGGTCATTCTATCGCCCATAGGCGCTTTCCTGCTACGTGCGCTCCAGGAGTGGCTTAGAACCAGGAGACGCAGGTCGTACTCCGTAGACCGCAAAAATCAAGGTCCGATCCTCAAGATTCCTTTTCAGTCCCGGCGGCTGGGGCGCCGTGATCGGACGAGGTCCCGCCTCAGGCGATGACTCATGATGTACTACCCAACCTCAGACGCAACAGCACGCGACGTGCTAAACTTTAGTGTAGACGACCACATGGGCAAGCAGGGGGTTTGAATGCGAAGGGTACTTCTAATTGGGCTTGCTGCCATTTTCCTGGGAACAGGAATGTCCAAAGCCGCTCCGTTCTCAAGCCAGGAGGTGCGCAATATCAAGCGGCAGCAAAAGGCGCAGCGAAAGCAGCTCAAGCAGCAACAGCGCGCCACTAGGAACACTATGAGGCGGCATCCGACCACGAAGGAAGAATGGACGCGAATGAACAGGGGCATGAAGGCGGAGCGTCTGGTGCTCAAAAACAGCCAAAAACGGGAGCTTCGGGACGCCAAGCAGAGCCACAAGCCGCTGAGGCCACACTCGTCGAAGCCGCCTCGCGCGAAGGGACATACCAGCGGCGTATGAAGGCCATCCTTGTCCATGAATTCGGCCCGCCCGAGGTCATGCGTCTCGAGGACGCGCCTGATCCGCAGCCCGGGAGCGGCGAGGTGCTTGTACGCGTAAAGGCCGCGGGCGTAAACCCCGTGGACACCTACGTCCGCACGGGTGCCTACGCCAGTAAGCCCTCGCTGCCTTACACGCCGGGCTCCGATGCGGCCGGAGTCGTGGAAAGCACCGGCGCAGGCGTGACCAGGGTCACCGCCGGAGATCGCGTCTACGTCCATGGGACGTTGAGCGGCGCTTACGCCGAGTTCGCTTTGTGCAAGGAATCGCAGGTCTGGCCGCTTCCGGACGGCGTCAGTTTCGAGCAGGGCGCGGCGGTGGGTGTCCCGTACGCCACAGCGTATCGCGCTCTGTTTCAGCGCGCGCACGCTGCCCCGAGCGAGACCGTCCTGATTCACGGAGCGAGCGGCGGCGTGGGCGTGGCCGGCACGCAGTTGGCGCGTGCCGCGGGTATGACGGTGATCGGCACGGCCGGAAGCGAGCGCGGCCTGCAACTCGTCAAGGAACAAGGCGCGCATCACGCTTTGAACCATCGCAGCTCCGGTTATCTCGACGAATTGATGAGTCTGACCGGCGGGCGCGGTGTGGACGTCATTCTCGAAATGCTGGCCAACGTCAATTTGGATAAAGACCTGAACGTGCTCGCGAAGCACGGACGCGCGGTGATCGTCGGAAACCACGGCACGGTTGAAATAAACCCGCGGTCGGCCATGTCGCGCGACGCCAATATTCTGGGCATGACCCTGTTCAACGCGACCGAGCAGGACCTGAAGGGCATCCACGCGGCGCTGGTCGCCGGACTCGCGAACCGCTCGCTCAGGCCCGTCGTGGGACAGAGCCTTCCGCTTGCTGACGCCGCACGCGCTCATCACGCGGTAATGGAATCGGGTGCTTACGGGAAGATCGTTCTCGTGCCTTAGTCGAAAACCGAAGAGCGAAAATCGCTATGTTCCTTCTTCTGACTCGCAATTCGAACTTCCCTCTTCGAGTTTCGCTTTTCGCGTTTCGACTCTCCAATTTCGGCTTTCGTGTTTCCGTCGTGGGTTAGGAACATGATAGGACTTAAGCAACTCGTTCGGCACGCTGCGCTGGCGGCGCTCGCCGTTCTGATGTCGACGCCTTGGTTAACTGCGAAAACCAAAGTCGAGTGGCAGACCTATTCTCTGCCCCAGCTCAAAGCGGCGATGAACACGCTCGGCGTGGGCGAACACGCGCGGGTGATCGTCACACTCCAGGACGGCACCAAGCTCACGGGCTTCGTCAGCCAGGAGAACGACACTCGCTTCATGGTTGTCGGAAAGGGTCAGGCCACGCCCGTCGACTACGATCAGGTAGCGGACATTCGCGCCGGGAATCCTGACACCCAGGTGAAATTCGCCGCCCGCATCACGACCGAGGCCGCCGCAACGGCCGCCGAGACTCCGCCACCCGTCAAGATCAAGCATCAACATCAGCGCCTCAGCGCCGCCTCCAAGGCTGTCCTGGTGCTTGCCCTCACCGCCGGAGGAATCGTCCTGACGATCGCTCTGCTGGGCAAACTCTGATCTGCCTGCGAGCTTCGTTTTTCTCACTCAATATCAGAGTCGCTGTGCACGTTTGGCAGCACGCCCACCGGCACGCAAGTCGATGGCATTAACGTAAGCCTCATCGCTCAGCCAGGTCCCATCCGGGCGCAAATCGAGCGCGAAGATATCGGCCTGCGGCACTTCCTCGAATTGAATCCGATTACCTGGCGCAGCGGCGAACTCGGCAGTGCGGCGTTGTGCCCAAATCGCAAGTGCGAGGATCACGAACAGGATCACAAAACGCGCCATTCGCTCCATAGCCCAGAACTCCAGACGCGATCCGCTGTCGGCGAGGAACAGAAAGAGCGCCCCGAAGGCGTACAGTCTTACGTGCAGATTGGCCTTGCCGGGAAGATAGGAGCACGTGAACGGGACCTTGCGGAACTTGTACAGCACCCGCTGGACCAGGAGCACACTGAATGCGACAAGCAGCGCCAGGTGTTCCAGCGCCGGAAGCGCCGGCCAGAGTGTCAGGTAGAGAATCGCGCAGGCCGTCCACACAGGAGCAACCACCAGCACGAAGAGCGATTTTCGGACTGCCCTGAAGTAAGAAGCCGGCGGATGGACGGCCGTCAGGTGGAAGAGCCAGTTCGAGGGTTGCGACGCCGGAAGCGCGAACACCGCCCGCGCTCCGATGATCGCCATAAAGAGGACCACGACGCTCGCAGCGATGAACGGCACATTCGCCCGATTCCACGGGTTCTTTGCATAGCCGTAAAGGTAGCTTCTCGCGTATGCGAACGCGATCGCGAGACCGAGACTCGCATAGGCTACGAACAGCAGCCGATGCTCGCGGCTGCGCGCGAGCGTCCGCGCCGTGAACAGCAGGACAGCTCGTTCGAGCGGCCTTGGCACCAAACGTCCCGCCAGAGAGGCCGTCACGCGCGCGAGTGGACGTACGCGATCCGAGGGTACGATGTCAGGCTCCTCCACCAGACGCCGCAGGCTGCGTCGATACGCCGGGACGCGCGTCTCAATCGCCGACCTTCAGGACCGCCAGGAACGCTTCCTGCGGAATGTCCACGCGGCCTACGCGCTTCATCCGCTTCTTGCCTTCCTTCTGTTTCTCGAGCAGTTTCCGCTTGCGCGTGATGTCGCCGCCGTAACACTTGGCCAGCACGTTCTTGCGGATGGGCGCCACGTTCTCGCGCGCAATCACCTTCGCTCCGATGGCGGCCTGAATGGCAACTTCAAACATCTGGCGGGGGATCAGCTTGCGCATCTTTTCGCACAGCGCGCGGGCG
>JASHPE010000120.1 GCA_030038235.1 Terriglobia bacterium | reverse complement strand
TGGTAGCGGGGGGGAGGATCGAACTCCCGACCTAGGGATTATGAGACCCTCGCTCTACCACTGAGCTACCCCGCCCACGACGATAAGAGGTCTTGAGGAACCGAATCTATCCTAGGGGAGAGCCCGCTGCGCGGTCAATAGAACCGTCACCACCAGCAGCCTCACCAGCCTGCTCGATTCCGAAACAGATCCTCCGGAGCCAAGGCGAGGACGCACGGTGCAGCAGCCGCGGCAGCGGATTTACGAGTTGGTACAGAACCCTCGGGATACTTGACAACGTTGCGCGCCTGCATTAGATTCCGTTGCGCCGCTGACATGTGGGCTTCGGCACGAGAAGAATCGCGCGGATGGCGGCTGACGCTTGTCAACGCTGCGAAGCTCGCGCGTCGGAACTCGGCAGTTTCGGATCGACAATTCAAAGGAGGATGATGGTGAAAATCGTGAAAGTGGCAACAACAAGTCTGTTCGCTTTGGCGCTGGCCTGCGGAACGCTCCTGGCCCAAAACCGAGCATCGGACTTCTTCAGCGTGACGCGGTCGTCTCAGATCACGCCATTCACCGAATCGGGAAACGCAACGGTAACACTGTTCAGCAATCTCGGACCGTCAACTACTAACGAGTACTACGACACAAATGGGTATTGCGTTACTGGAAATAACCAGAGCACGTGCGGCACAACGGAGCAATGGATTGCGATGCCGTTCACACCTGCGAAGGCCTCGCACGCGACCGAGCTTCAGGCCGCGATTCAGTACTTTGCGGGATCGAATGCCCTGCAGTTGTCTCTGTACAACGACGTCAGCGGCGCTCCGGGAACGTCGCTCAAAACCGTAGAAGCCCACAATGCGCCGGCAGCCGGTACCTGCTGCATGCTGGTCAGCGTGTCATTAGGGACACCGGGAATATCGCTCACTGCCGACACCCAGTACTGGGTGGTAGCCTCGGCCGACGACACTCACGCTCCCACCTTCTCAGGCTACTGGGCATTTACGAATTTCGCCAATGTTGCCTACAACCCCGCCCAAGCTGGATGGACAACATTTCAGGACGATGGCGCCGAAGCCGGCGCTGTAAAGGGCACCATTCCTTAGTCTCGGACCAGTTGAAATCTCAAAAGGCCGCGGCTCGCTCGCGGCCTTTTTCTTTTGTCGATAACCCGCACAGCTGCATAGAGATCACAGTCTTACATGGCAGACCTAAACACCTGTGACACGCGTCACAGCAGTGGAATCATTACCCACCTAGGATTTACTGGCTTAACCGATTTGTTGATTATCAAATTTATCAGGGCCCCGGCCTCAAATGTGGGCCAGCGACGACATATTCGATGTTCAGTCTCGGTCATCCCGTTATCCACTTTGCTTGGACGCTGGCAATTGCGCTGTCGGCTCTCGTCGGCATCCTGGCGACCTCCATCTTCTTGCGGCGCCCTGTCCTTTTCCTGGCTGCACGCCGTTCTCAAAAGCTTCGCGCCGGACTTGAACCTTGGATTCAGGGGCTGCTCGATGGTTCCGTCGATTATGACGCTGGACTCCAAAAGCTTCGCGAGCACCCCGGATGCGCGCGCAGAGCTGTGCTCGATCGCCTGCCGTCGGCCGGCGCCGATTCCGACGCGGAGCGTGTCGCGACGCTCAGACGGGTCGCGATCGATCTCGGACTCGTGGACCTGTGGCGCCGCCAACTAACCCGCGCACCTCAAGGCTGGTCAATCTTCAGCTTGATCGACCCGACGCTGACGCTGCCCGAGCGAATACCCGGTCTGAGTTTTGTCACGCGGTCCGAAGCCGCACAGAATCTGGGACTTACGCACGAGCAAGGGAGCTGGCCGCTGCTTGTGAAAGCGCTCGACGACCGGCACCTCGCCGTCCGCTCCGTCGCCGCGCAGGCCTTGGGCCGCATTCAAGCGCCGGCGAGTTTCCCGCTATTGGCGCGAAAGCTGCACGACAGCGCCCTTGGCCAGGGACGAAGGCTCGCTATCCGTACGCTGAAGATGGCGCTCGCCGCCTTTCCTCTGGCCTCGGCGTCTGAGCTTGTCGATATGCTGCGGCACCCCCACCGCCGCGTGCGGTTCCTGGCTGCCGACCTCGTGGCCGCGATGCTGATCGACGCGGGCAGCCCGCACAATTCCCTGCCCGACCCGATCGCGGAGATTTTCCTGACCGCTCTGCGGTTCGACTCGAACCCGGACGTCCGGGCGCGCGCGGCCGACGTGATCGCGCACCTCGACGACGTCCGCTCCGGGCCGGCCCTCCTAGGCCTGCTCGAGGACGACGAGTGGTTTGTTCGCTTGCACGCCACCCGGGCCCTTGCCGAAGACCGGTCCTCCCCGCTGGCAGCGCTTGGCCGCCGCTTGACGGACTCGAATTGGCGTGTACGGGAAGCCGCAACTCAAGCGCTTGCTTCGCAGGGCCCGCGTGGCGTCAGGTTATTACTCGCGCAGTTCGACAGCACCGCCGATCGTTACAGCCGGGAGCAGGTGGCGGAGCAGATCGAACGCGCGGGGCTGATTCCCTCGCTGTTTGCCGCTTCCGGCCTGGCCGGCGCCCGCGAAGAGACACGATTCATCGAGGGCATGGTTCGGCTCGGCAGAACTGCGGCATTGCGCGTGGCGCTTCAGAGTGCGCCGGATGACAAAGGGAGCACCTCGCTCACCGAATTGCGAAACCAGGGTGAGGCAGAAAAAGAACTCCCCCGGCTAAGCACTGCTAGCACCCCGGCCTACGTGGCCGCTGCTCGAGCGTTCACCCTGGCCACGCCTGACCCGCGCGAGAGGAGTTGAGCGTGCATGGCCTGAGCATCGGCGCCCTGATTCTCTTCAATGTTGTGCTCGCAGTGTACTTCCTGATCGGCAACGGCGGATACGGCGTCCTGGTGATCGCGTCGTGGGTCTCGGTTTGGATCTGCAAGCGACGCCACAGCTACGAAAACTTGCAGCCGTTACGCGAATCTCCGTCCACCCCACCCGTGACCGTCATCATTCCGGCGTTGAACGAACAGGAGATCATCGTGGACGCAGTGCGCACTGTGCTGTGCAACGATTATCCGGGCATCCAGGTTGTCGTCGTGGACGACGGTTCATCGGACGAGACTCTAGCCAGGCTGGCCTCCGCATTCGAGCTGGGGCCCATCAACCTCATCCCCCGCTGCCCCTTGCGTACGCGTCCAGTACGCGCCTTCCACCTCAGCCGGACACTTCCCAACTTGATGGTCGTGAGCAAAGAGAATGGCGGGAAGCCGGACGCTCTCAACGCCGGATTGAACGTGTGCCGCACGCCTTACTTCTGCACGCTCGACGCCGACTGCATTCTGGAGCCGGATGCCATCCTGCGCTTGATGTGCCGTGTCGTGCGCTCGCCGCTCAACGTCGTGGCCAGCGGCGGCACGGTGGGGGTGCTCAATGGATGCACAGTGGCCGAAGGCAAGGTGACGAAAGTGAACCTGCCCCGCACGGGCCTGGAACGTTTCCAGGTGATCGAGTATATGCGCAGCTTCCTATTCGGCCGCACGGGTTGGAGCCGGATGGGGGGAACGCTGATCATCTCCGGCGCCTTCGCCCTCTTCCACCGCCAAACGGTGGTCGAGGCCGGCGGGTTCAACGGCGACACGGTTACGGAGGACATGGAGCTGGTAGTGCGGCTGCGGCGCTGGGCACTGGAGCACGGGCGCACCATCCGCACCGCCTTTTCCTCCGACCCGGTGTGCTGGGTGCTGTGTCCCGACACTCTAGAGATGCTCGGACGCCAGCGGCGCCGCTGGCAGCTCGGGCTTTGCCAGACGCTGTGGAAGAACCGCGCCATGTTCTTCGATCCGGCGTTCGGTACGCTGGGGTCGCTCAGTCTTCCCTTTCACGCATTGGTCGAGGCTCTGGGTACGGTAGTGGAAGCCGTCGGATACATTATGATTCCCCTGGCGGCGTGGCTCGATCCGGCCCTGCTCTCTTTCCTCGTTCCGCTGGTGCTGTTCAGCCTGGCCTATTCGGCGCTGATTTCCCTGGCGGCCGTGGTCCTCGAGGAATCGACCCACCGGCTGTATCCGACCGCTCGCCAGCTCGCCACGATGCTGCCCTACGCGCTGCTTGAGAACTTCGGCTACCGCCAGCTTCTGCTTTGGTACCGCTGCGCCGGTGTGGCGCGCTTTCTGACGGGCTTCCACAAGTGGGAAACGGTGGCACATGTTCCCCCGGCAGAACTGGCGGCGGGCTGAGGCAGGATGAATTGAAAGTCGAAAGTCAAAAGTCGAAAGTTAAAAGTCGAGAGTCAAGAGTGTGCAACTTTCGACTTTCGACTTTCGACTTTCGACTTTCGACTTCTTGCACTCAGCGCCTTCGTCGTGTGCCTCGCCGCGCCGCGGGCGATCTTTGCGCAGAGCGCCGCACAGCCGGGACCCGTTGCGGGAAACGAGCAGGGCCTTCAGGCGAAACCGGCCGATGAGGATGCGCTTGAGGCCGTCGCCCGGGTCGAAGCCGCCCGCAAGAACTTCGCGCAAGCGATTGCCGTCTATCGGCAAGTGCTGGCCTTGCAGCCCGAAGACCGCGGGGCTAAGATTCAACTCGCGCGGCTGCTCAGTTGGAATCATCAATACGTCGAATCCATCCGGGCTTATCAGTCGGTGCTCGCGAAGGCGCCCGCCGACCCCGAGGCGATGGAAGGATTGGCGGCCGTTGAAGAATGGTCCGGCAATTGTGTGGAGGCGGAGGCGATCTACTCGCAACTCGCGTCCGCGCATCCGGAGAACGCGGGTTACATCTACCAGGCGGCACGCCTCGAGGCCGCCATTCGTCAATATCCAGCCGCGCGCGACCGCCTGGCAATGGTGCTGGCGCTCGATCCTAAGCAACTGGACGCGCGGCTGCTGCTGGCTCAGCTCGAAATCAGGCAAGGCCAGTATGCCAGCGCGCTCCGCCAGTTCGAGCGCGTCTTGGCCGGACGTCCCGGCGATCCCGCGGCGCTGATGGGCGCGGCGCAGTCTCGCTACTACATGGACGATCTGGGCGGCGCCTATGGGGAAGCGAGCCAGTTGGTCCAGAAACAACCCGAAAACTTCGACGCCATTTACCTGCTCGCCAGCATCGAGCGCGCCCGGGGACGTCGCCATCGCGCCCGCCTGCTGCTCAATCGCGCCAACGCACTTTCGCAACATAATCCCGAGATCGCCAGCCTGCGCGAGAACCTGGCGAACGAATCGAGCACAGTGTTGCACCTGACCACTGGGTATTCGCGCGAGATCGGCATTCCCGGCCAGCCCGGGTTTTCGCCTGACGCGACCGCCGAGGACCTGCGCTCGTTTGCTTTCGGATCGAAGCTCGATTTCGTGGCGCTGCCGCGCAGCACGTCGAGCTTCGAAGCGGACGCGCTGCCCACGGAGAGCCCATCGGGGATCATCGGAGGCGCCGCCGCGCCCACCGAGTTTTTCTATCGCCAGACCACTCACGTTTGGAAAGGCCTCACGCTGCGCGGCGGCTTCGGCATGGAACATTTCGGTTCAGGCGTGCCGGTCACTCTGCCCGGCAGCGCCGGCCTGCAGCCGGGCGCGACGCTCGCGCCCATCGGGTTCCTGGGAGGAACTTACGCGCTCAACTCGACCTTGAGTTTCGATCTCACGCGGTCGCACCTGGCGCTGCCTTACACGCCGCTCGCCGTGCGCCTGGGCGTATTGTCCACCCGCACGGAAGGCGGCATCGACTGGACTCCCATTCCACGCACTGATTTTCATCTGACATACTACGAGGATCATCTCACGAGCGAGCGTTACGGCCAAGTCAGCTCCGTGGTGAATTCCACAACCGGCCAGCCGTTGATCGTCGATGCGCGCGATCAGGAAAGCGGCAGCGGCGGGACGCTCAGCTTCAATGGCCGGGTCATCGACGGGGAGCGCATGGCGCTCGACGTGGGCGCGTCGGCGTTTCTCGAGGGCTACAATGGCCCGCGCCGCAACGTCGATCTGGGCTTCTTCACGCCCGGTTTCTATCAGCGCGAACTCCTCAACGGGCGTCTGAGCGGCTGGTTTTCGAAACGAATGGGATACGATCTGGCGGCGGGATTCGGAGTGCAGCAGGTCGGTCAGCGCCAGGCGCTCACGCGCGCCTCAGTAGCGAGCCCGGCCTTGAAGTTCAAGCTCACACCTTACCTTTCCGGCAGTCTCGGTTATACCTATTACGATTCGAACGAAGCGCTGGGAATCGTGCGCGGCAATGGCGTGCGGCTTGGGATCGACTGGAAGTTCTGACAGTAGCACAGCCACTCTTGGCTGTGCCTCGGAAACGGCCCCGACAGCTCCAGGAAGCGCACAGCCACTCTTGGCTGTGCCTCGGAAACGGCTCCGACAGCTCCAGGAAGCGCACAGCCAGGAGTGGCCGTGCTACCGCTTGGATCAGGCCAGCTTGGTGGCCGTGAGACTGCGACCAAGGCCGCGAGCAAGCTCGCGGGAGGAAGATTCAGCAAGCTGCCGCACTCTAAACCGGTCCCCACGAATCGTGGTTTATTGCTTGAGAATGTACTTGACAATTATCTAATAATACTTCAACATGTTTTGGGGAACTGGGAGGGCAATTACCGGCCGGCGTGTGCAGCGCGCCTGAGAAACCGGAGGTTGTCCTTATGTTTCTTCGCCGATCCCCTCGACTCACGCCGGCTTTCCTCGCCGCCAATCGCGCTAACGCTCGAAAGTCAACCGGACCTCGCACCATGCTGGGCGAACAGCGTTCCGCGGCCAATCTCCTTCGCACTCAGCCCGGTTTGCCCGCCGACTTCTGGGAGCACAGCCTGTCGCACGGCCTGATGGACGAGTACCTCGCAGGGCCCGGCCCGCGGTACGCGGTCTTCCCTGATTACACGCATCAGAGACCGTGGGCCGCAGCCCCGGACCTAATCCAGGCGATGAGGAGGCGAGCTTTGAGGACGCTGGCGGAACGTGGTCTGCGCCCGCCGCCGCAGAAGTCGCGCGGGCGTCTGGAGGTTGGCCCATGACTCCGCAGACTTCGCAGATCATACAGGTTATGTTGGTCCGGCGGCCGGCCCCTGCTCTAGCCTATGGTACGAAGCCTACTCAGCGACAAACGGGGCGAACGACGCACGAGCCCATGCGCTACCAAACCCGGAATGTCATTTGGGATCCGAGTGATAGCGGGAATTTTGCAAAACGGGAGCAAATAGGGCGCCCCGCGTTCGCAAGATCCGGCTTTTTCGATTTTCGCATCTCTTTGATGCTGGGACATTTCTGTCGCGTGCTAGCCAACATAACTAAGCCTACAATCGAAAAAACACCTAAAAACAGGCCAATTCAGACACCCACGACCGGAAATGCCCCCTGTTTAGAATCAACAACATTCCGGGTTTGCGTTCGCAGGGGAGAACGGGGAATGTCCTTTGGACTCAACAAAACGGTCGGAAAACGACTGCAGAAATCAGGTAGAAAAGCCAAACCCGGAATGTCATTTGGAATCAGCAACATGATCGAAAACGAGGGCGCAAGAACGCTCAATAACGCGCCCTGTATGAACGGGAATGTCATTTGGAATCAGCAACTTGAGAAATCGCCGTCAAGGACCAAAGTGGTGGCTTTACTCAACAGTAACGTGCGCGGCGAAGACCCGTGGCCGGGCGTTGAAAAGCGCGCTTCCCGTCATTCCGGGACTCGCCACACCTCGCGCGTGACTTGCCGCTTCGTGCCTTTGTCCAGAGAAATCCGAAAGGCGGGTGCTTGCCACTCGCCAGCGGCCACGGCTTCTTGACCGCCGGCCGGCACTCGGTTAGGATGAGCATAGCTTGAAAAAGGAACCGTCGCCCGCTCGCGGAATTCCCGACACATTCTTTGCCGCCTTGCGTTCTGCGCAGACGAAGGAGCGTCCAATCTCCCTATGAAGACCGGCGAGACGAAAGCCAGCGTGCCTGTGCCCAAAGGAGTGGAAGCGTTGATCGGAGTCTTGGACGGAAACTTGAAGCTGATGGAGCGCTGTTTCCAGGTCTCGGCGCATCTTGACGACGACACCTTGGAAATCGAGGGTCCGGCCGAGAACGTGCAGCGCACCGAGCGCGTGGTGCAGGACTACGCCGATCTCGTGGAAGGCGGGGCGCGCTTCGAGGCCGCTGACGTGCAGTCGTTCCTGCGGATTCTCTCCGAAGATCCCACCAGCACGCTCAAGGGCCTCGCGGAAGCCGGACGCCCGCGCACGCTCGGCAAGAAGTCGATCAGCCCCAAGAGTCTGAACCAGCAGCGCTACGTGGACGCCATCGAGCGCTATGACATGGTGTTCGGCATCGGCCCGTCGGGCACCGGCAAGACCTATCTCGCCATCGCCATGGCGGTGGACGCGCTGCTCGGACGCGAAGTCAGCCGGATCATTCTGGCGCGTCCGGCGGTGGAGGCGGGCGAGCGCCTCGGATTCCTGCCCGGCACGCTCGAGGAGAAAGTGAATCCCTACCTGCGTCCGCTTTACGACGCCCTTTACGACGTGCTCGATCCCGATCGTGTGGAGCGCTACCTGGAAAAGAGCGTGATCGAGATCGCGCCCATCGCGTTCATGCGCGGGCGCACCCTGAACGACGCGTTTGTGATCCTCGATGAAGCGCAGAACACCACCAGCGAGCAGATGAAGATGTTCCTGACGCGCCTCGGATTCAACTCGAAGGCCGTGATCACCGGCGACGTGACGCAGGTGGACTTGCCGAACGGGCGGCGCTCGGGCCTGGCGGAGGCGGTGGAGATCGTGTCGCGCGTGGACGGCATCAGCTTCGTCTACTTCACCGAGCGCGACGTGGTGCGGCACAGCCTGGTGCAGCGCATCATTCGCGCCTATGAAGAGTTTGAAAGCTCAAAGCAGATGAAGTTGAAACCTGCCGGCGGCAACGGCGGAAGCGAGAGCGAGGCCGCACCGGCGTAGCCACGAGCCTCGCCGGTGGCGCGACCGGGTCCGCTCTTTTCGGTCCCTCCCATGATCATCAATCGTCAGGACAAGCTGAGGATCGACATCGCCGGCGCCCGCGCTTTCGCGGCGCGGCTTGCGGCCGAACTGAAGCTGGGCGCGCGTCACTTCAACGTTTGCCTTGTGGACGATGACGCAATCCGCGAACTCAACGGCGCGTTCCGCAACAAGCCTCATACCACGGATGTGCTGTCATTCGCGTGGGAAGACAATAACAGTATGTCGCAAACAAAGGATCGGGAGTTCGGAGCTTTCCTCGGCGACGTGGTGATTTCCGTCGAGACCGCTGAGCGCAACGCGCGCGCCGAAGGGCACTCGACGGCTGCCGAGATCCGCTGGCTGATTCTGCATGGCGTCCTGCACCTCGTGGGCATGGATCATGAAACGGACCACGGCGAGATGGAATCGACGGAGCTTGAGATTCGCGCCCGACTGCGCCTGAACGGATCGCAGGGCGTGCCGAAGATGCCGCGCGGCCCGACTCGAGGCCGGAACGTCACACCAGCGAGCCACCGGCGGGCTTCCCGTAGAAAGCGCGGGACAGGGTCCGGTCAAATATGAGTCAGAACGTCTGGATTGATGTCTTCGCCATGCTGGCGCTCGCCGTACTGGTGGGGTTGAGCTCGCTGGCCTCTTACCTTCGCCTGCTGATGCGGCGCCTGACGCCCGTGGCGTCGCGCAAGGTGTTTCCGCCGCCGGACGACGGGCGGGTGGTAGCAGACCGCGAGCGCATCGGCATCTCCATTTCGGCCCTGCACGGCGCCTTCATGGCGTCGTTCGCGGCAGGCCTCGCGCTCTTCATTTTCAGCCAGATCCCCGATCACCTCTGGGAGGACCTGGGCACCACTTTGCTTATCGCGTTGGGCGTGATCGCCGTATTTGACCAGTTGATTCCCTTCATCCTCGTCGCGCGTCATGACGAGCCGGAGACGATCCTGCTGCAGTGGAGCCGATTGTTGCACGCGAGCGTCACCCTGGCGTTGCCGCTCACGTTCCCCATCCTCATCTCGACCACGATCAACCGGCTGCTCGAGGCCGACGAGCCCCCGGAAGAGCCCGCGACGCCCCAGGAAGACCTGCAGGAACTATTCGAGGTGGGCGAGCAGGAGGGGCTGATCGCCAAAGAAGAGGGCGAGATGCTGCAGTCGGTGGTGGAGTTCGGCGACAAGCAGGTGCGCGAGGTGATGACCCCCCGTCCGGAAATCGCCGCCATCGAGATCGACTCTTCCATCGAGGAGCTGCGCGCGCTGTTCCGCCAGAAGCGCCACACGCGGCTGCCCGTCTACCGCGACACGCTGGACCAGACTGAAGGAATCGTCAGTATGGGGGACCTGATGGAGTTATCTCCCGGGGAGCAAGCCAAGGCTACCCTGCGCTCGCTGGTGCGTCCGGTTACTTTCGTGCCGGAGACCAAACGCACGAAGGATCTGCTCAAGGAGCTGCAGAATTCGACGCGCCAAATCGTGCTGGTAATTGACGAGTATGGCAGCGTCACGGGTCTCGTGACCATCGAGGACCTGCTCGAGGAGATCGTGGGCGAGATCCGCGATGAGGTCGAGCCGCACGAGCGCGACATCGTCATGGAAGCGCCGAACAGTTACCTGGTGGCCGGCCATACCGAGATCGCGCAACTGGCTGAAACCGTCGGCCGCGCGCTCGAATCGGGCGATTACTCCACGGTAGCGGGTCTGGTCCTTGCCCAGCTCGGACGCGTGCCGCTGCGAGGCGAGAAGGTGGAAACCCAGGGCCTGATCATCGAGGTGCTGGAAGCGAACGCGCGCGCGGTCCTGAAAGTGCGGGTGCGCGTGGCTCCGGAGAGACCGGCCGCGGAAGCCGGCGCCTCTTCATCAAAGCAGGCACGTGCCGCCGCTCATTCTGGAGAGCCTGGAGCGTAGCCTCGGACCGATGGCCGAAGAAAACTTCAAATCGGGCTTTGTGGCCATCGTCGGCAGGCCGAACGCGGGCAAGAGCACACTGTTGAACGCCCTGGTCGGGGCCAAGGTGTCCATCGTCACGCCTGTGGCCCAGACCACGCGCAATCGAATCCTCGGCATCGTGAATCAACACGACGCCCAGGTAGTCTTCATGGACACTCCCGGCATCCACAAGCCGCTCTCCCGCCTCAACGAGCAAATGATGGCCTTCGTGCGCCAAGCCCTGGAAGAACGCGATCTGACCATCCTGATCGTGGACGCTTCCGAGCCCTTCGGCAAGGGCGACGAATTCGTGCTCGGGCTTATCAAGCAATACTCCACGCGCACCATTCTGGCCTTGAACAAGATCGATCGGATAGCAAAGCCCAAGTTGCTGCCGCTAATCGATCGCTACGCGAAGTTGCACAGCTTCGAGGAGGTCTTTCCCATTTCCGCGCAGCAGCACGACGGAATCGACGAATTGTTGAAGGCGACGGTGCGCTTGTTGCCCGAAGGTCCGCGCTACTTCCCGACCGAACTTTACACCGACCAGCCGGAGCGATTCCTGGCCGGTGAGATCGTCCGCGAGAAGGTGATCCGCCATACGCGCCAGGAGCTGCCGCATTCCACCGCCGTGCTGGTCGAAAAGTTCGAGGAAAGCGAGGCGCTGACGCGCATCCACGCCACCATTGTTGTCGAGAAGGATTCGCAGCGCCCGATCGTGCTGGGCGCGGGCGGCGAAAGAATCAAGCAGATTGGCACCGAGGCGCGCCAGGAATTGGAGCGGCTGCTGCCGCCGAAAGTCTACCTCGAGCTTTACGTGAAGGTGGAACCGCACTGGCGGGACAATCCGGCGCTGTTGGCAGAGCTCGATTATCGTGGCGAGCAGGCGTCCTGATGAGCGCCCTGCGCGATTCGCCCGTTAGCCGGTGACCTTCGCCTCGCCGGCCGCGATGCCGAGGGACTTCATCTTGCGATACAGATGGCTGCGCTCGAGACCCAGGGCCTCTGCGGTCCGGCTGACGTTGCCGCGATTCTCATCGAGCTTACGCAGGATGTAGTCGCGCTCGTAGGCGGAGCGCGCTTCCTGCAGGCTGAAGAATGTCCCTGAGGCCGCGGCAGTTTTGGCGCTGCTCGGATGCTGCTGCACAACACCGGCGGGCAGGTGCCGGCGCTCGATGCGCTCGCCCGGCGCCATAATCGCCAGGCGTTCGATCAGGTTCCGCAACTCGCGCACGTTTCCGGGCCAGCGATATTCCATCAGCGCTTCGAGAGCGTGCTCCGCGAGCCGTTTAGGCCGGCGTCCGTACGCTCGCGCGAATTCACCGAGAAAGTGCTCCGCGAGAGCCGGGATGTCCTCCACATGTTCGCGCAGCGGCGGCACATAGAACGGAATGACGTTGAGCCGGTAGAACAAGTCTTCGCGGAAATTCCCCTTCTGAATCTCCGCGCTGAGGTCCTTGTTGGTGGCGGCCACGACGCGCACATCCACCGTCACACCCCCGGCCGATCCTACCGGCGCGAAGCGCTGCTCCTCGATAACGCGCAGCACTTTGGCCTGCGTTCGCAGGCTCATGTCGCCAATTTCGTCGAGAAAGAGCGTCCCGCCGTCCGCCTGTTCAAACTTGCCCGTTTTATCCTCAACAGCGCCTGTGAAAGAGCCTTTGAGATGACCGAACAGCTCACTTTCGATGAGCTCCTCCGGGATGGCGGCGCAGTTGACCTCGACGAATTGTCTGTCGCGGCGAAGGCTGAGCTGATGCAGAGCATGCGCGACAAGCTCCTTGCCGACGCCGCTTTCGCCGTACACCAGCACGCGTCCGTTGGTGGGAGCGGCAAGCGCCAGTTGCTGGCGCAGCGCTTTCATGGGAACGCTGTCGCCGATAATCCGCTGTCGGCCCTCGATCTCCTCGCGCAGGCTGCGATTCTCCGCCGCAAGCGAACGTTGCTCCAGGGCGTGACGCAACGTGAGCAGGGTCTTGTCGATCGAAAGGGGTTTCTCGATGAAGTCGAAAGCGCCGAGCTTGGTGGCGCGGACCGCGGTTTCGATCGTGCCGTGGCCCGAGATCATCACCACCACGGGCGGATCTTCGAGCTTGTGGATTCTCCCCAGAGCTTCCAGGCCATCCATGCCGGTGAGCCAGATATCCAGCATCACCACGTCGCAGTGCTTCTGTCCAAGCCATTCGAGTCCGGCTTCGGCGCTCTCCACGGCCTCCACGCGATAGCCTTCGTCGCGCAACACGGCGCCCAGCGACTCGCGGATGCCGGGCTCGTCGTCAACAATCAGGATCGAGTGCTTTACAGCCATGGCGATTGGAATGCCGGTGGTCCCGGATCAAGCCGTCGAAAGCTCCGCGTCCACTGCGCGCTCCACCGGCAACTCGACTACGAAGCGGCTGCCGAAAGGCCGGTTTTCTTCCACGCGAATGTATCCGTGATGCTCGCTCACGATGCGGCTGACGATCGCCAGTCCCAGGCCGGTGCCTCGCCGCTTGGTCGAGAAGTAAGGCATAAACAACTTCTCCCTGGCTTCGGGAGAAATGCCCGGCCCGCTGTCGGCAACCGTCAATTCCACCACGTCGCGATCGGGATCGAATGTGGTGCGGACCCAGATCTCGCGCAACGCCGAGTGTTCCAGCGCCTCTGCCGCATTATCGACGAGATTCACCACCACGCGCTTGATCTGTTCCGGGTCCGCCTGCACGCGCGGCAGGTCAGACGCCAGATCGCGATGCAGCCGCACACCGTTCAGCCGCCCGTCAAATACGCCAAGCGCATCTTCGATGATGCTGTTGAGGGCGGACGGCACCGGCTGCGAGGCTGGAAATCGGGCGAATGCTGCGAATTCGTCCACCAGAGCCTTGAGTCCTGCAGCCTCGCGTCCTATAAGAGACGCGCTTTCGGCAACCGCAGCCTCCAACTCGGCCGACCGAGCGCTGGTCCCCGCACGCTCGACCAATCTTTGGATGCGGTCGGCGGAAAGCTGAATCGGCGTGAGCGGATTCTTGATTTCGTGCGCCAGCCGCTGCGCCACTTCGCGCCAGGCGGCGGCCCGCTGGGCGCGCAGCAGCTCGGTAAGATCCTCGATGACCACTACGAATCCTGCGGGCGCCTGCTGGATGCGAATCGAGGATACCGTGAGGGCGACTGTGGCGCGACGCGCACCGAGGTCCAATTCCATCTGGCGGCTGACCACTCCCTGCCGTGCCGCCCGAGGCAGCAGCCGCGCGATTTCGCGCGTATCGTCGGGCGAAAACAGATCCGCCAACTGTTCAGCCGAGGCCACGCGCTCCTCGCCCAGCATGGTCTCCGCCGTCGAGTTCACTTCGTTGATGCGGCCGCGCGCGTCCACCGAAACTACTCCCGTCGGAATATTCTCGAGAATGGCGCTCATCACGTTCGAGCGCTCCTCGAGCTCGCGGTTCGCGTGCTGCAGAGCTTGGGCCGCGCGATCGATAGTCCGACGGCTTTCCGCGATTTGCGAGGTCATCTCGTTGAACGATTGGATCAGCCGGCCCAGCTCCCCGTCGGCCCGCGCCTCGACCTGGTACCCGAGGTTGCCGCGCGACACCTGGTCCGTGGCCTCGGCCAGAGCCTGGATGGGCACCGTAACCTGCTTGGAAACAAACATGGCGTACCAGGTCGCCGAAAAGAGCGTCACGATCGTGAACAGACCCAGCGCCGAGAGGTCGATTCGCTTGACGGCCTTGATCTGGCGATTCAGCACGCCATAGCGCTGCGCTTCGAGTTCAATCTGGTCCACCCGGTTCTGGAGATCGACCGGCAGTTGCCGGGTGCTGACCACAATTCCCAACGTCTTGCCGGTATCATCCGAGAGAGCTTCAGCGCCGATGAAATAATCTGTCCCTTGGAACTGCCAGCGCGAAGCTTCACCTTGCACCTCGGGAGCCGCGGAACTGAGGCGCGGAAACAAACGGATCACGTCCGCGGCCGCCGGCCCGGCGCCACCCGTGCGCGCGATCAGACGCCCGTCAAGCGTGCAAATCATCGCCGATACCAAGTGCAGGTATCCGGACCGGTGCTCCAGGCTCTGCTGGAGTGCGGCGGAGTCGTTGGTCCGGATTGCCTGAATGATTTTCGGGTCCGAACCCAGGTGCGCGGCGTCGTCCAGGGATCGCTGTTCCGTTTCCACGGCAAGCTGCTGCGAGATAGCTTCGGCGTCGCGGCGCACCGTGTCGAAGGGAATCCCAAACCACCTGTCCAGGCTGCGATTCAGCAGCCCGTAAGCGAAAACGAAGAGCAGGCAAACGGGCAGGAGCGAAAGTCCCAGGAAAGCGACGACCATCCGGGTCTTGAATTGTGAGCCCAGTTCCTGGCGCCGGCGCTCGAGGCCCAGCTTCAGCAGGATTCTGATCAGAATCAAACCAAAGATCACAAACGCCACCACGATAAACGCGATAAGCGCCGTCGCCAGGATTGTTTCCGGGGCGTTTTCAGGGTGAATGAACTTCAGGTTGAAAGAATTCAAGCTCCAGCCCATCGCGAACAGGATGGGTACAAAAATCAGGAGCAGGTTGCGAACGATCTTGCGGCGCCGTTGAAGCTTTGGGTCCATCTTGGAAACTCAGACAGCGGCCATTCCAGGCAGAAAACTTTGCAACGGGCAACTGCCGCATCGCGCCTCCCGGCGGCGGCAGTAGCGCTTCCCGACTTCGACCAGCAGCGCGTGAAACTCGTTGTAAACCGTGGCATCGCGATCGAGACTGCGATGAATCGATTGCTGCGCCTCGTGGTAACCCGCGTCCGCCGCGATCACCCCGTGCCGGGCGAGGATTCGCCGCGTGTAAGCGTCGGCGACGAAGAAAGGCTCGCCGCCGGCATACAACAGGATCGCGTCCACGGTTTCGGGTCCGAGACCCTTCAGTTGCAGCAAGTCGAACCGCAGACTCTCAGCGGGCTGGGAAAACATCCGGTCGAGCGATCCCCCATGAGCCTCGTCCAGCCACCGCAGGAAGCCTCGAATTGTGCGCGCCTTCTGGCGGAAGAATCCGGCCGGACGGATCAGCGATTGCAGCCGGGCCGGACTGGTCGCGCTCAGAGGCACCAGATCAAGCATTCCGGCGTCGCGAAGCCGGCCGATCCCGAGGGCCGCATTGCGCCAGGTTGTATTCTGCGTGAGAATCGCCCCGAGGATGACCTCCAGGCGCGTCTCGGCGGGCCACCACCCCTGCGATCCGAACTCCTCAAGCAACCGCCGGTAATAGCCGCGCAAATCTCCATTCTGCGCCACTGGCGGGAGGCTTTTACCACGCTGCATAAGCTGCGAAGGAACAGACTTTCCCTTCCGCGCCGGTCCAGCCGGCGTGCCGCGCGTGCTGTAGGTTGACGCGTCGCTTGGTTGTAACATGCCGCTTCCCTAGTGTAACTTGAAATATCGACGGAGGATCACAATGGCAATCGAAGTCGGTAAAGCGGTGGCGCTGGAGACCAGGCGTGGCCATATGCACACGATCCAGGTACCGACCGGATCGCGCGTCGAGTTCAAGGACGTCACCGCCGCAATTCAAAAGCTGGTGGAGGACTCCGGGGTTGCAAGCGGCATCTGTCACGTCTTCACGCCGCACACGTCTGCCGCCGTGCTCGTGCAGGAGAACGACGACGCCTCGCTGCAGAGGGATCTCACGGAATTTCTGGGCGGCCTCGCTCCCCGCGACAAGAATTATCATCACAATGACGGCAATTGTGATGCTCACTTGAAAGCGGCCTTGATCGGCTGCTCTCAGACCCTGATGGTCGAACACGGCCGGCTGTTGCTCGGCCGCTGGCAGGGTGTGTTTTTGTGCGAGTTTGACGGTCCACGACGCCGCGACCTGCACGTGAAGATCGTAGCGGACTGAGTGCCGCGCGAGACCGGTCACTTATGGACACGCTTGGCATTTACGTCCAGATTCCTTTCTGCGCCTCGAAGTGCAGCTTCTGCAATTTCAGCTCAAAGGTGGCGCCGCACAGTGAGCTGGAATCCTACCTGGCCAGCCTGGAACACGAAATAGACCTGCTGTTCTCCGGATGTCAGACTGCCTCGGCAAACGCGCGGCATCCCTCTGGCGATCTGCTCGAGCTTCCAGTCGACTCGCTGTATTTCGGGGGCGGCACGCCGACCCTGGCCGGCGCCGAAGGCCTCGATCGACTCTTTGCGACGCTCCGACAACGATTCCGCTTTGCCGGGGCGCCGGAACTCACCCTGGAAATGACACCCGGCTCGGCGGACGCGGCGTTAATGGCCGCCTGCCGTGAACTCGGCGTGAACCGGCTGAGCATGGGCGCGCAGTCGTTCGAAGATCGCGAACTCGCGAGCGTCGGGCGACTGCATTCGGGCAGCGAAATCGAGGCACAGGTAGGGCTGGCTCGCGGCGCCGGGTTCCAGAACATCAGCCTCGACTTGATCGCCGGGCTGCCTCATCAGACGCGCGCTTCCTGGCTGACAAGTCTTACTCGGGCGATCGAGCTTGAGCCGGAGCACCTGTCGATCTACCTGTTCGAGATCGACGAGAAGAGCCGCCTCGGAAACGAGGTGCTGCGCCACGGCGATCGCTACCATGCGGCCGCCGTGCCCGACGATGACGCAATGGCCGCGGCTTACGAGCAGGCGCAGGAGCTTCTCGGTGCCGCTGGACTCGCGCAATACGAGATCTCGAACTTCGCCCGGCCCGGCTTCGAGTCGCGGCACAATCGCAAGTATTGGCGTCTCGACCCATACTTGGGATTAGGCGCTGGCGCGCACTCCTTCGATGGAAACGCCCGCTGGTCGAACGAGATTTCGACGATTGACTACGCGGCGCGGCTGGCGACTGGCGAACTCCCGATTGTCGAGTGGCGCGTGCTCGCCGAGGCAGAACAGATTGAGGAATTTTTCTTCCTTGGACTCCGCGAGTGCACCGGCGTGGACCTCTCCGGTGCGGCTAAGCGCTGGGGGCGCGATGCGATCAATCCCTGGCAATCGCGCATTGATTCCTTGCTGCAGATGGGCATGCTCGAAGAGAGTGGCGGACGATTGCGCCTGGCTCCCGAATCCTTTCTCGTCTCAAATGAGGTCTTCCAGGAGTTCCTCCTGCCCGCCCAGGACGGTTCTCAAGCACTTGCATCCGTTACCGGCTCCTGATTTCATGGATTCATGGCCGAGATTGTCGATTTACGCAGCGACACGGTGACCCGGCCGACGCCTGCGATGCGCAAGGCGATGGCCCAGGCGGAAGTCGGCGACGACGTCTATCGAGAGGATCCCACCGTAAACCGGCTCGAAGAACGCGCGGCGGAAATTCTGGGGCGCGAGGCGGCGCTGTTCGTGCCCTCGGGCACCATGGGAAACCAGACCGCCATCCGCGTACATACCGATCCCGGACGGGAGGTGATCTGCGAAGAGCGCTCGCACATCCTGAACTATGAGATGGCCATGATGTCGGCCTTCTCGGGCTGCCTGCCGCGCGCCGTGCGCGCCCTGGATGGCATTTTGACCTGGCCCGCGATTGCCGGCGAGATTCGCGGACGCAGCGAACATCACGCCCGGACGGGATTGATTTCTCTCGAGAACACCTCAAACCTGACCGGCGGCACCGTGTACCCCGTGGAGGTAGCGGAGGAGATTTGCGATCGCGCCCATCAGGCGCACGTACCAGTCCATCTGGACGGGGCTCGCATATTCAACGCCGCGGTTTATCTCGGCGAGTCCGCGGCCGCCATTTCGCAAAACTTCGACTCGGTCATGTTCTGCCTGTCGAAGGGACTCGGCGCTCCGGTGGGATCGGTCCTAGTCGGATCGCAGGAGTTCATCGAGGAAGCGCGCCTGGTTCGCAAGATGCTCGGCGGAGGTATGCGCCAGGCAGGAGTGCTGGCCGCGGCCGGCCTGGTGGCGCTCGAAGAAGGTCCCAAGCGGCTGCACATCGACCATGAAAACGCCCGATTCCTCGCCGAGGCGCTGTCCGAAATGCCCGGCATCAGGATCACACCCGCCAAGGTGGTCACCAACATCGTGACCTTCGACGTCGGTGGTACCGGCCTGACCGCGGCGGAGATTGCCAAGCGGCTTACGGCTCAGAACGTCCTGACTCTGGCCTTTTCGCCGACGATCCTGCGCATGGTGACCCACTACGAGGTCGATCGCACCGGGTGCGAGCGGGCGATTCGAGCTCTGCGCGATGCGGTGGGACGGGCGGCGCGGCAGACAGTTCACTGAGCGGATTTCCGGCGGTGACTGAGGAGCGCGTGCGTCACTTCTTCTTGGCTTTATCCTTCTCGGCTTCAAGCATCGCCAGCGCGTTAAAATAGTGCTCGCGGTACTCGCCATCGTCAGGGTCCAGGTGCGAGGCGGCGCCATACTCCTTCGCGGCGTCGCCGATATCGCCGAGCTTTTCAAGCGCATAGCCAAGGCCATTGTGCGATTCGGCTTCACTGGGATCGTGCTTGATCGCCTCCAGGTACTCGACGCGCGCGCTCTTCCAATCTTTCCGCAGCAGGAAAGTGATTCCCAGTTCGCAGTGCAGGTCTGAATTTGCCGGATCGAGTTCCACGGCGTGGCGCAAATCGGCGATTGCCTCCTCCGAGTGCCCCGCCGTGCGAGCGTCGGCGGCCTTCCGAACAAGATCGCGCAACTGATCCCGCGCTTGGGCGGCATCAACCGCATCGGCCGGCGCCATCGGCGATTTCGGTTTAAGCACGGCGTGCTCTCCCGGCTTCACCGAGACGAAGAACTCCTGCTCGCTCTCGCCCGGGCAACCGACGTGCAGATAGTGTTCGCCTGGATCAACATCCATCAGCGTCAACCGGCCCTGGGCGTCGGTTTTACCTTGAGCTTTTGAGTCCAACTCCACACCGCAGCCCACAGGGAAGGCTTGTAAGGCGGCTTGACCCATCTCCGCGGAGTGATCGTGCGCCGCAAAGCCGGAAGGCGTCAGGACGAGCCACAGAGTCGCGAGCAGCGCAACGAGCCTGACCTCCGTAATCGATCCGCAGCGCATGAATCAATAACTCCTTTAGGGACGCTACATCAACTCCGATCCGCCTGCCGGGGCGGGGGTCTCGTGTATGCTATATTTTAGGCAGACGAAAGAGCCCATCGCATGGTTTCCAGCGTGACCGCTTCGGGAGTGCAAGCTTGAATCTGCAGTATACAGAAGAACAAGAGGGAATCCGGCGCACAGTGCGCGAATTTGCCGAGCGGGAAATCCGCCCCCACGTGATGGAATGGGACGAGGCCCAGCATTTTCCGCTCGAACTCCTGCCCAAGCTCGCCTCCCTTGGCCTGATGGGCGTTCCTTTCCCTTCGGAGTACGGCGGCGCGGGCCTCGGCTATGTTGAATATGCGCTGGTGATCGAGGAACTGGCGCGCGTTGACGGATCGGTCGCCATCAGCGTGGCCGCGCACACTTCGCTCTGCGCCGGACACATCTACATTGCTGGCAGCGAGGGGCAGAAACGCAAGTACCTGGAGCCGCTGGCGCGCGGCGAAAAACTGGGTTGCTGGAGCCTGACTGAGCCCCAGGCCGGAAGCGACGCCGGCGGCACGCGCACTACGGCGCGCCTCGACGGCGACAGGTGGGTCCTGAACGGCGCCAAGACGTTCACATCGAACGGCACCTACGCGGACATCTGCGTGGCCATGGCGGTTACCGACAAGAGCGCCAAAAAGCACGGCATCTCCGCCTTCATCATCGAAAAGGGCACGCCCGGATTCCGCCCCGGTAAGAAAGAGAACAAACTGGGCCTGCGCGCCAGCGATACGGCCGAGGTGATTTTCGAAGATTGCCGCGTGCCGCTCGAGAATCGCCTCGGGGAGCGCGGAAACGGCTTCGTGGACAGCCTGCGGGTGCTCGACCGCGGACGCATCTCCATTGCCGCGCTGGGCCTCGGAATGGCCCAGGGGGCCTATGAAGCGTCGCTGGGATATGCGCGCGAGCGGCATCAGTTCGGGAAGCCGATCGCGGAGTTCCAGGCGGTCCAGTGGAAGCTCGCCGACATGGCGACGGAAATTGACGCAGCCCGCCTGCTCACCCTGCGGGCGGCCCAGCTCGCCGACCAGAACTGCCGCGTCACCATGGAAGGCGCCATGGCCAAGCTTTACACCGGGGAGATGGCCGTGCGCGTGGCCAACGAAGCGGTACAGATCCACGGCGGCTACGGATTCATCAAGGACTACCCCGTGGAGAAGTTCTATCGCGACGTGAAGCTGTGCACGATCGGTGAAGGCACGAGCGAGATCCAGCGGCTCGTTATCGCAAGACAGGTGCTTCAGAATAAGTGACGAGGAATCGGGTCATTGGTTCATTGAACCATTGACTCAATGAGTCAATCACTCAATCTCTCAATGACTCAATGGCTCAATCTAACGAACTCCAGTCGTGGGTCCAACGTATAGTCGCAGGCGACCGCCGCGCCATCGGGCGGGCGATCTCCGCCATCGAAAGCGGCAAGCCCGAAGCCAGCCTGCTTTTCAAGCTGCTGTTTGCGGAGGCGCGCCAGGCCGAAGTGGCGGGCATCACCGGAGCGCCGGGCGCGGGCAAAAGTACGCTGGTGGAGAAGCTGGCGGCCGATTACCGCCGCGACGAACGCCGGGTCGGCATTGTAGCCGTCGATCCCACCAGCCCTTTTTCCGGCGGCGCCATCCTTGGCGATCGCATCCGCATGCAGAGCCTATCAACCGACCCCGGCGTCTACATCCGCAGCATGGCCACGCGCGGCGAACTCGGAGGTCTGGCGCCCGCCGCGCATGACGTGGTGACCGTGCTCGAAGCGGCCGGGTGCTCGACGGTACTGGTCGAGACGGTAGGCGTCGGCCAGGACGAAGTTGAAGTGGCGCATCTCGCCGATGCCACCGTGCTGGTGCTCGCGCCCGGCATGGGTGACGATGTGCAGACGTTCAAAGCCGGCGTGATGGAGATCGCCGACATTTTCGCCATCAACAAGGCCGACCGGCCCGGCGCAGGTCGCGTGGAGCAGGAACTGCGTGCCATGCTTTCTATTTCGCCGCGGAGCGACGGCTGGCGCCCGCCGGTAGTCCAAACTACGGCCACCACGGGAGAGGGTGTCGCTGAGTTGCGGAAGGCTCTGGACGACTTCAGAGCGTTCGGCGAGAATACGAATCTCAGGCTGAAAAGACAGCGTGAGAAATGGCGGGCGCGTCTGCTGGCCTTGCTGCGCCAGCGGCTGTTCGAGCAAGTGTGCCGCGAGCAATTGAGCGATGGCCGGGTCGATCGCTGGGTGGACGACGTGATCGAGGGCCGCTCCGATCCGCACTCCGCGGTCGATGCCATCGTGAGGGCCTCAACAAAATTAAACACAGAGACGCCGAGAGAAGACGAGGTATGAAGGAATTGTTGTTCCCGGGCGTTTCCCATTCTTCTCTGTGCCTCCGTGCCTCTGGGTTGGAAGCTTTGTAATGAAGATCCATCATGTGGGCATCGCCGTGAAGTCGCTTGATGAAGCGGTCGCGGCTTTCCGTTCGCTCACCGGCGCGGAGCCTGCCGCCGTCGAAGAAGTGGCCGATCAAAAAGTGCGAGTGGCCATGTTCCAGCTTGCCGAGAGCCGCATCGAGCTGCTGGAGGCGACCGCGCCGGATTCGCCCATCGCGCGTTTCCTCGAAAAGGGCGGACGCGGCGTGCATCATCTGACGCTGACGGTACCCGATCTCGATCAGGCGCTTGCTTCGCTTGAGCGCAACGGGCTCAAGCTGATCGATCGGGAGCCTCGAATCGGGGCGGGCGGGGAGAGAATCGCGTTTGTGCATCCCTCGAGCACCGCCGGAGTGCTCATCGAGTTGGTGGAAGAGTCGGAAACTCGAAATTCGAAAATCGAAATTCGAAAGTCGTGATCCGAAGCGCGAAATCCGAAACTCGAAAAGCGAACTCACTCGCTGCGAAACACGAACAACGAACACCGAACTCCGAACTTATGAAACTTGGCGATTTCGAAATTTACCCCCTCTCCGACGGCGCCTTCGCCCTTGACGGCGGACAGATGTTCGGCGTGGTACCGAAGGTCCTTTGGGAGAAGAAAATCCCTGCCGACAGCCGCAATCGGATCAAACTCGGCCTCAACAGCATCCTGGTGCGGACAGGGCGAGAGAACATTGTGATTGAGACCGGCATTGGCGAGAACTTCGGCTCCAAGTTCGCCGACATCTACGGGGTGGATCATTCCACGAACCTGCTCGGCGATCTTGAGCGTCACGGTCTCGGGCCTGCCGAGGTCGATATCGTGATCAACAGCCACCTCCACTTCGACCACTGCGGCTGGAACACGCGGCGCGACGGCGACCGGACGGTGGCAACGTTCCCGCGAGCGCGTTACTACGTCCAGCGCGGCGAGTGGGAGCACGCCGTAAACCCGAATGAACGCGATCGGGCCAGCTACCTCGAGGAATTCTTCCGCGCCGCAGAGTCTCAGACCGTCTTGCTCGACGGCGATCAGGAAATCATGCCTGGGATCCGCGTCCAGGTGACGCCGGGCCACACGAGCGACCTGCAGGTGGTGTGGATCGAGTCCGGGGGCGAGCGCGCCTGCTTTGTTTCCGACCTGGTGCCGACGGCCGCCCACCTCGCGTATCCCTGGATCATGTCGTTCGACCTTTACCCGCTTGAAACCCTAGCCAGCAAGCATCGGGTCTTGCCGGAACTGGTCAGGGACCGGGTGATAGTCATATTTGGGCACGACGCCGCCACGCCTTGGGCGCGACTGGCCGAGCGCGAGGGAAAACTGGCGCCGGAGCCAGTCCGTGGGTAGGCTGGGCGGTCTCGGTCTGGGCTCACTAGAGACAGTAGGCTAGATAGCACAAATTAAATAACTTGACATTTGGCTAGTCGTGTGCTAGAATCAATGCCCGGAAATGGTCGCCTCACTCCAGACGAGGCGTCCGAGGGGATCCGGCCCAAAAGGCTACCAAAGCCACCAAACCCACTTGGGTAAAGGCAATGGTCCCAATAGGATAGGCCAAAAGTGCCTGCGCCAAACCCACTTCGCTTAAGTCCTTTAATCACAGCGCGTTATCCTGTGAAAATGGCCTGGTTTTCGACAAAGGATAGTGGTCCGGCAGGCTCTCGAGGCCGCCGCTCAATAAACTGCTCCGCTCCGAGCTCGCGGAGGCCTGCGGAACAAAGCCGGAATGTCCTTTGGAATCACGTGCAAAACGGCTGTGGATGGTGGCAGTCACCTGGAATTTACCGTCGACTGTCGTCCGTCAACTGCTTCTGAGGTGAAGATTGGCGAAGAGACAACCCAAACCGGCGAAAAGCCAGGCGGAGATCGGGATCGTCGGAGGCAGCGGACTCTACAGCATGCCCGGCCTGACCAGAATTCGAGAGGTCCGGCTGACGACCCCCTTCGGCAAACCGTCGGACGCTTACGTTCTCGGCGAATTGGACGGTCGCGAGGTTGCGTTCCTGGCACGGCACGGTCGAGGACACCTGCTGCTGCCTACGGAAGTCCCCTATCGAGCGAACATTTACGGAATGAAGAAGCTCGGGGTGGAGCGCATGATTTCGGTTAGCGCTGTAGGCTCGCTCCGAGAGGACTACAAGCCGCTCGACATGGCTGTTCCCTCGCAGTTCTTCGATCGCACTCGCAACCGCCTCTCCACATTCTTCGGCGGCGGGATCGTCGCCCACATCGGATTTGCCGATCCCGTATGCGCCGTCGTCCAGGAAGCGCTGGCGTCGGCTTGCCACAAAATCAGCGTCACCTGCCATCGGGGCGGCACCTACGTCTGCATGGAAGGGCCCGCGTTCTCGACCTTGGCAGAGTCCAACGCTTATCGGGCCTGGGGTATGGACCTGATCGGCATGACGAATCTCACCGAGGCCAAGCTGGCACGAGAGGCGGAGATCTGTTACGCCACGCTGGCCATGGTGACGGACTACGATTGCTGGCATCCGCATCACGCCGCGGTGACCGTGAGCCAAGTCATCGAGTGCCTGCATCGCAACGTGGAGAATGCGCAGCGGATTATTCGCGGGGCGGTGGCCGTCATGCCGCGGGAGCGCCAGTGCAAATGTGGATCGGCGCTGGCCCATGCTATCCTGACTGACCGGCGCAGAGTTTCGGCGGCCGCCCGTAAGAAGCTCGACCTCATTATCGGAAAGTACCTGAAGGCTTAAAAGGGAGTGTCCCGGGAGTCGTGTCCTAATTTCGACGGGTGCGTCTCTGTGCCCTCTGTCCTTCCTCGCCGAGTGCGCAGAGACCCCCTACGTCGAAATTAGGACACCAGCATCCCGAGCGCCTCGTTGATAAGCCTGAGAAAGGCGATAGGCATGCCGGTTCTGGTCGTTGGTTCAGTGGCGTTTGACTCGTTGAAGACGCCCTACGGAGAAGCACAGGAGATTCTGGGCGGGGCGGCCACGTACTTTGCGATCACCGCAAGCTACTTCGCTCCTGTAAACATTGTGGCCGTGGTCGGAGACGACTTCGGGCCTGAGCAGTTGAAGGCATTCGAAGGTCGCGCAATTGACACCACCGGAATCGAGCGCGCCGCCGGCCGCACTTTCCGCTGGAGCGGCGAATATACCGGTGACATGAATGAAGCCAGGACGCTCGACACGCAACTCAACGTCTTCGAGCGCTTCCAGCCCAAACTTCCGGCGCCGTATCTTTCGAGCGACTTCGTCTTTCTCGCCAACATTCAACCGACGCTGCAACTTGCGGTTCGCGAGCAGTTGCCCAATGCGAGGCTGGTGGGTCTCGACACCATGAATTTTTGGATCAACGGCACGCCGGAAGAGCTGCGCCGGACGCTGGCCCACGTCGACGTGCTGATCATCAATGACAAGGAAGCTCGGATGATTGCCGGCGTCGACAATCTGCGCCGTGCCGCCAGCGCAATCCGCAAATTGGGCCCTCGCATCCTGGTGGTGAAGCGCGGCGAGTACGGGGCCTGCCTTTTTCAAGAAAACTCGATCTTCTTCGCGCCAGGCTATCCGCTCGAAGAAGTCCACGACCCAACCGGCGCCGGCGACACCTTTGCCGGAGGCTTCATGGGCTACCTGGCGAGCTGCGGCGACGTAAACGATCGTGCTCTGCGGCGCGGGCTGATCTACGGATCGGTCATGGCGAGCTTCGCCGTCGAGGAGTTCGGAGTCTCGCGGCTCCTGCGGCTCACTCGCAGCGAAATCGACGCCCGCTTCAACGAGTTCAAGAGCATGACGCAGTTTGAGGTTTGAGGTGCCTGAGTCCGCATCCCGCCGCGACTCTGCGGTCGCCACGGCCGCCGGCCCCGTCCTGACACGCCGTACTGCGCTGCCGCCTGCGCTCGTTATTCTGGCAGTGGCTGGGTTCAGCCTGCATTTCTTCTATGAGCGCGGTCTGATCGACCTTTACGGCGACGCGATTGCGCACATGGAGGGTGCGCGACGGCTCTCCGATTCCCTCACTTCCGGCTGGGATGGGATGGGCAGCTCCTGGCTGCCGCTCTATCACATGCTGGTGGCGCCGTTGGCGGTGAACGATCACTTGTGGCGCACCGGACTGGGCGGGGGCATCGTCTCTGCGGCAGCCTTTGCCATCGCGGCTTGGTTCATGTTCCGGCTGGGCGCTGAAATGAGCCGTAATCCTGCCGCGGGCTGGGTGGCGCTCCTGGGATTTCTGCTTTGCGCCAACATGCTCGCCGTAGCCTCGACGCCGCTCACCGAGCCCTTGAGTATCATGTGGGCCGTGCTGGTGGTTTGGGGTCTCTTCCGCTTTCAGCAGGGCGGCAGGCTCATCACACTAGCGGCCGCGGGTGTGGCGGCGTTCTTCGGTACTCTCACGCGATATGATGGCTGGTATCTTATCCCGTTCGGAGCATTGTTTGTGCTCCTTGCGCGACCTCGCGCCCTGGGTCACCGAATCCGCGATACTTTTGTCTTCGGCGCGCTGGCGGCGGCAGGTCCTGTGCTCTGGGTGCTGCACGATTGGCGACGCTTCGGCAATCCGCTGGAGTTCTACAACGGACCGTACTCCGCCAAAGCCATCTACGCTCATCAACTCCTTACCACAGGCTTTCACTATCCCACCGAAGGCAGCTATCTTCTCTCCGCTCGCTACTATTTGGAAGACCTGAAACTCGTGATCGGCGCCATGTCGCTCGAGCTTGCCGTGCTCGGACTTGCGGTCTGGGCGATCGACCGACACGAGCGTGCGCGTCGTGCCGCGGCGCTGCTTTTCCTCGTGCCGCTCGTCTTTTATGTGCAGTCGATGGCGGGCGCCGCCGTGCCGATTTACGTGCCGACGCTGTTCCCCTACACATATTATAATCTGCGTTACGGCCTCGAGATGCTGCCGGCCGTGGCGCTGTTTCCGAGCTTCTTAATCAGTGGCCATCTGACACGTGCCAGACGCCTACTTGCGACTGCGGCCGTGATCGCGATTCTGGCCGGCCAGTTCGCCGCCAGCGTGCGCGGAGGCGCGGCCGGCATCGGCAACGTTCAGGAGAGCCTGCAGAATACGCCCTGCGGCACGCGCTCGGAGCGGGCGCTGACCAATCTGCTGGGGCGGGAGTACACCGGCGGCATGATTTTGACCGCGAATGGCAAGCATCCATGCGTGATGCCGACCCTCGACATCCCCTACCGCCACACTCTGACCGATCTCAATCGCCGCTACTGGGACATGCTGCCGCTCGGTCCCGCCGGTTGGCCGGCAGGATCGCCTCCGGCATCGATCACCTGGATCATTCGCGGCGAAGATGATGCGGTGGATCGGTTCATGAATCGGTATCCGGATTTGTTCAGCAAATTTACACTTGTGGCCGATTACCAATTTCCGAAGGAGGATCGTCTTCGTGTCTATCGGAAGGAGCAGTGAGGCTACTGCCTTACTCAGAACCACGATGAGAATCCCTTTTGCCAAGTACCAGGCTTCCGGCAATGACTTCGTCATCGTGCGAGCCCGCGATCTTCCGCTTGGCGGCCGCGCCGGACCCGCGCAATCGCCACGGCTCGCGGCGCTGGCTCGTGCAATTCTGGCGCGGCATACCGGCATCGGCGCCGATGGCTTGTTCGTCGCTGCGCCTCCGGATGATGCGACTCATCACCTCGCAGTGCGAATCTTCAATGCCGACGGGAGTGAAGCGGAGATGTCCGGCAATGGTATCCGATGCTCCGCTGCCTGGTTGCTCGATAACGGTGAGCTTCGTGGGACCAGGGGCAAAAGGCTCGCAGCCCTTGCCATCGAGACGGCGGCCGGCCTGAAGAAGATCGAGTGCGTCGGCGGCCGGCAAGGCGACTGGATATTCCGGGTCAATATGGGCAAGCCGATCCTGGAGCCGGGGAAAATTCCATTTGGGGGTGAAGGTGCGAAAGCGCCAGTCGTAGGCTACAATCTGCCGGTCTCGCAAGGAACACAGGCAGTCACGGTCACGTCGATGGGGAATCCGCACTGCTCGCTGTTCGTCGAAGACTTTACTAATCTCGACTGGCGCGCGCTCGGACGCGAAATCGAGCGCCATCCGCTTTTCCCGAACCGCACGAATGTGGAGTTCGTGCGGATTCTGTCGCGACGCCGGATTGAAGTGCGATTCTGGGAACGTGGCGTCGGCGAAACCGCGTCCTCAGGCACCGGCAGTTCCGCGGCGGCCGTGGCAGCATCACTCAACGGTCTCGCCCAGCGCAAAGTGCGGGTGAAGACGCTCGGCTACGAACTTGAAGTGGATTGGACCCGGGCGGGCGAGGTGTATCTGACCGGCCCGGCGCGGCTGGTCGGCGGCGGGTATTACGAATACGGCGAGCAGCCAGCTTCAGAATCGATGTAAAGGGGCCGGCGCAGCGGCCCCAACAAACGTATGTCTCGACTATTCGCGCGATTCAGGAATAGTGAGTGCGGAGATGCGCTGCAACTCCAGGATGACTGCGTCCATACCCCGATCCTGCAGCAGTCCAAGCATGCGGGCGTCGAGTTCCTGCGTGGCCGCGTCTTCGCCGCCGGTGGCGCTGCCCTGCTGAATAGCGTGAGCAAGCGCTTCGTTGCCGCCCGTGCCGAAGACGTTCAGGAGCTTGGCCGTGGCCGCGAGCTGAGCGCGTCGCGCTTTGTCGATCGCCTGCCCGGCCTTGGCCGCGTCCGATCCCGTCCGCGAACCGTCCTCAAGCTCGACATAGGCGACTGTCCCCACCAGACCGCTCATGCTCTGACCCACTGCCGCGCGTTGCGCGACACTGGGTTGAGGATCCTTGGGACTGCTGGTTTGCCAGTCGCGAATAGTCGCGACATTCGTCACCTGAAAGTGATCCGACGCGCCCGCCGCAAGCTGCCCCGTCAACCAACGGTCGTCACGATTGACGATTGCGCCGCCGGCTTGATTGGCGGACTGGCCACCGAACTGGACCTGCCAGCGAACCTCGACGGCAACCATCCCCTGGCCGGAGACGTTCTGGACGTCGTAGTGAAACGCCGTCATGCCGGACGGCGAGCGATCGAAGGCGAAATTGACGATCCGCACCGGCGCGTCGGCCGGGAGGTCGATCTGAACGCCGGAGGGCATCTGCGTTGAAGCTTGGTCCGCGCGCGCCGGCCGCGTCGTCATGAGAGCGGTGAGAACGAGAGCCAGGGAGCAGCCTGAGGCGGCAAGAATTCTGGAGTTTAAATGACTGAGCATCGATTAACGATTCCTTTCAGCTTTTCAGCATCCTATCTAAATACCACGCCCGGCGGCGGTTTGCAATGGCAGGCCGTGCTGTTAATCAACTTGGGAGCAGCAGGTCGAGGGCGCGGCATCGTCGTGATATAGTACGCCTCTGTTCGATGCGTTCCGGTAAGGAGTCTTCGTGACCAACGCTTTGCGAGCGTGCCTCGTTGCGCTCTTGCTCCCGCTTTCTGCGGCCGTTCCTGCCTTCGCCGCCGAAGCCCCGATCCGATACCAACTGGACCTGCGCCAGCCGCCCAGCCACCTTGTGCACGTTCGCATGACGGTTTCCGATGCGCCGCCCGCGCTTCAGATCCAGTTTCCGGCATGGAACGCGCTTTACCAGATCCGTGACTTTGTCCACGACGTTCAGGATCTCCAGGCCACCTGCGACGGCGCTCCTCTGGACCTGATCCCAGTGGACATCGACACTTGGCAGAACGGAGAGCGCGAGTGCCGCGAGCTGGTCGCGAGTTACGACGTTTACGCGAACGAGGAGAGCGTCTTCGCGGCGATTCTGAACGAGCGTCACGCTTTCCTGAACCTCGCTCAAGTCCTCTTCTATCTGCCTGCAGAGCGCAACCGCAGCGTGGCCGTGGAATTTCTGCTGCCGGAAGGCTGGAAATTGGCTACGCCGCTCGACGAAAACGCCACAGGGCAATACACCGCGCCCGACTACGACCGCATGGTTGACAGCCCGGTCGAAGCGGGCACGTTCGACGATTACTCCTACGAGCAGGGTGGCGCCCAATATCGCGTGGTGGTCTACACGGAAGGCGCCAAGTATCCTTCCAAGAAGCTGCTCGACTCGTGCGAGAAGATCACGGCCACCGAGACCGGTCTCATGCAGAATGTGCCCTTTCGCCGCTACACGTTCTTCTTTCACTTTCTGGCTTTCGGCGGCGGCGGAATGGAGCACGCCTACGGAACGGCCATCGGATTCCCGGCCGGCCGCCTGGACTCGGGCTGGCTGGAACTCGAAGCCACCATCGCACACGAATTCTTTCACCTCTGGAACGTGAAGCGAATCCGGCCGCAGGGCTTGGAGCCGATCGACTACATCCACGGAAACGATACCCGCGACCTGTGGCTCTCCGAGGGCGTCACCAGCACCTACGAAGAACTCGCGCTGGTCCGCTCCGGACTCGCCACCCGCAAAGAGTTTTACGATCGTGTGGCGGAACAGATCGCGGAGCTGGAAAAGCGTCCGGCGCGCAACTTTCAGAGCGCCGAGCTTTCCGGGATGGACGCCTGGCTCGAAGGTTATCGCAATTACTTCCGGCCCGAGCGCAGCATCTCGTATTACAACAAGGGCGAGTTGCTCGGGTTTCTGCTCGACCTCGGCTTGCGCCAGGCCAGCCACGATCGCGCCAGTCTGGACGACTTTATGCGCGCCCTGAACCGGAGTTTTGCCGAGCAAGGACGATTCTTTCAGGACAGCGATCTGATCGCCCTCGCCGGCCAGCTCGGGGGCGGCGCCTTCGACGCGCCAGCGTTCTTTCGCGATTACGTCACGGGCACGCAGAGTCTCGATTACGACCGCTACCTCGGCTATGCGGGCCTTAATCTTGAGAAGGAAGCGGCATCGGAGCCCGATTGGGGACTTCGAGCCTCCGTGGGGTTCACTGGAGCGCGGGAGATTCAAGTGGACTCGGTCGATCCCGGAAGCGCCGCCGCCGATGCCGGCCTGCGCGCCGGCGACGTGATCACCTCGGTCAACGGTCAGCCCCTCAGTGTCCCGCCTGACCGTCTGACGGGCGTGAAGCCGGGCGAGCAGGTGGAACTCGGAATCCTGCGCCGATCGCATCCGCTCAGCATCAAGTTTCAACTGGGAGCGTCCTCAGAAACGCACTATCGCATCGAGGAGAATCCCCAGGCCACGGCGGACCAGGTCGCGCTTCGCGATAGCTGGCTGGGAACGGGCGGACAAGCTCCATAAGGGTCCTCGGCGAAGCTCAGAGGGCGTTGACAGGGATCGAGAGTGTCTTTCACACCATCCTGCGAGGCGGCGTTTACTTATGTTGCGAGCGATTCTCCTCTCGCTTCTCTGCCTTCTGTTCGTCTTCCTTCTGGGGACGCCGCTCCTTATCTACGCCATGATCACAGGCAACACAGATCCGGTTTACAACGTCGGTGTGTCCTGTGCGCGATTCGCGATGCGCCTCGGCGGAATCCGGCTGGACGTGCGCGGGCGGGAGAAGATTCCGCAGGGGGAGGCCATGGTCTTCATGGCGAACCACGAGAGTAACATCGATCCGCCCGCGAT
>JASHPE010000119.1 GCA_030038235.1 Terriglobia bacterium | reverse complement strand
TGGGTGAAAAGGTTGTACGCGAGGCGGACCGTGGTTTCCCCCAGTTTATGAAGCTCACTGACTACCGCGTAGTCATCGGGGTAATTCTGGAACCCACCGCCGGCGTCAATGGCGCTGGTAATTCCGAAGCGGTTCAGCTCCCGCATGAAGAGTCGCGTTGAATTCATCTGGTCGGCCGGTGAGAGTTTGGGGCCTTTGGCCAGCGTGGAATACAGAACGTTGGCGTTCGGCTTGGCGATCAGTAGTCCGGTGGGGTTGCCCTTGCTGTCGTACTGAATTTCCCCGGCTGGCGGAGCGGGGGTGTCTTTAGTGTAGCCGACGGCCCGCAAGGCGGCGGCGTTGAGGAATGCCCGGTCGTAAAGGTGCAGGACGAATACCGGTGTGTCGGGAGCAACCGCATTGATTTCGTCGAGCGTCGGCATGCGGCGCTCGGCGAATTGAAACTCGGTCCACCCGCCGACAACCCTCACCCACTGTGGCGGAGGAGTCCGTGCAGCCTGTTCTTTCAACATACGGAGGGCATCGGCAAGCGACGGCACGCCGTCCCAGCGGAGTTCCATGTTGTAGTTCAGGCCGCCTCGTATCGGGTGCATGTGCGAATCGTTGAGGCCAGGGATGACAGTCCGTCCCTTAGCGTCAATGACGCGGGTTGCCGGTCCGCGCAGACGCAAGATTTCATCGTTCGTGCCTGTGGCGCTGATCTTCCCGTCCTGAATGGCAACGGCTTCAACGAACGAGGGAATGCTGTTCGTCGCGATCTTGGCGTTGTGTAGTATGACGTCGATCATGTTGCCTCCTCGATATAGTGATTGGAGAAGTTGTGGGCAATGCTAGGCCCCCAACTGAATGCTGATTATTGGTGAGCAACCGCAGCCTTCGGAACGGCATATTCCGGGAACTTGGTCGGAGGCGCCCCGTGGACCATGGTGTAGGCGTACTCGACGCCGACTCCATAAGCTCCGAAGTGGTTCTTCACGATGTCCATCACGGCGTCGTAGGTGTCCCTTTGAGCCCAGTCGCGTTGCCACTCGAGCATCACCGAGAGAGCGGTGACAGGCTTGGCGCCGGCCTGGACGACGCGTTTCATCGCGTTTTCGTGGGCAAGCTGGCTCACGTCGCCACAGCAATCCTCGACGACGTAGATTTCGTAACCATCATGAATGGCTTGAACTGTGGGAAGGGCCACACAGGTTTCCGTCCACAAACCGGCGAGAACAATCTTCTTCATCCCGGTCTCCTCGATGGCCGCGACGAAGTTCTTGTCATCCCAGGAGTTCATCGAAGACCGCTCGATCGGGGTTTGATAAGGGAAGATGGCCTTGATCTGCGGCCATAGGTTGCCGCTGAAACTTTTGCTTTCAACGGTGGTGAGGACTATGGGAACGTCGAAGACCCTGGTAGCCTTCGACAACGCAACCACGTTGTTAATGATGGATTGCCTGTCGAAGTTGGAGGTGCCAAACAGCATCTGCGGCTGGTGGTCGATCAGCGCCACCACGCAGTTGTCTGGGGTCAGCAGACCCTTTTCGCTCCTTTTTGCTCGGCCGTTGTTCTGAGACATACCTACCTCCTTGTTTAAAGTGAATTGAATGTCCTGCTTCCCAAAAAGCCTTTTAGGCTGACGTGGCAGTAGCCGTGCCTTCAAAAAAGGCCGACGACTCGCCGTTGACCTGGTCACTCAGGGTCGAACACATGCCGTGGGAGCATGCGCGGCTCGCTGCTGAGACTCAAGTCGTGATTGGAGTTCTCAACAAGATAACGAGGACCTAAGTTACCCTCGACTACACTGCCGTCGACAGGCTCCGGCTACCGACTGGGCGGTATGGTCCCGCTGCCACAAAAACGTTTCGCGCCTTCGCGCCGCACGATCCGGCTGAGGCCCGCTCCATCGACGAAGCTCCGCTGATCTTCGCGAGAACTCGGGGCGCGCGACGGTTGGCATCATCAACCTATCTCCCGCGTGACCATTACTGGTAATGCGCCCATGTTTCTCCTTTCCACATCGAAGCGTTCCGCTTTCGCCTGACGCCTGTCCTGTCCGAACATGCGTTCAAATCCCAGCTCCCGAGTTCGATTCCGCGCAGGGCTATGCACATGCCTCGTGCTAGCCTGATGCAAACGCTTTGCTTAGCGGGGCCCATACAGCTTGCTTAGACTTTGCTTGGTTCTTCGCCCTTGCCCTTATTACTTGCTTCTCTTTCCCTTGTGATCCATTCACGGATGTATGCCGGACAATTCTCGAGCTTGGCGCCATCCGCTTCGTAGTGGGTGAGAAACTTCACGGCGTCGCGATTCACCAACTTCACGTCCTTCAAATCCAGAACCAGGTGGTGATCCCCCACTTCTGATTGGAGGAGACTCTGCAACTCTGCCACGTCCTCGACCCCTATTCGACCACTTAACGCAAAAACTATGTCCTTCCCCTCAGCGGACCTCTGGATCCTCAACATAGACCGTGTCTCTTCGTCCGTCTTTTCTTGGTGCAAATTGAGAGCCAAACGTACCTGATTGAAATCGCAAGGGTTCATGAAACACACCGTTGCAAATTTGCGATATTTTTTCGAAAAATTTGCGAGATTTTTGTGAAAGAGGATTGTCGAAGGGCCGTGAATTCTCGGGTTAGCCGGTACGGAAGCGAGACTTGTCAATCTTCAGCGCTCGTATCTTTGATTCTATGGTAGAGCCCGGAATACCCAGCTTGGCTGCCACACCCGACGGCCCTGATACTCGGCCTCGGGCCTCAGCCAACGCAGCCTCAATTATTTGCCTCTGCTCTGTTACAGGCCTTTTGGACAAGGGCTTGCTTGCCTGCTCGCTCGCCGATTGGGTGAAAACGGCGTCCCGAGAGAGCCAACTCTCATCCACCGAGAGGGTCTCCGTTTTGCACACGATGACCGACCGCTCGATGACGTTCTGGAGCTCCCGAATGTTTCCCGGCCAAGGGTACAACTGCAATAGGTCCAGGGTCTTCCTGGGGATGCTGCGGATTTTCTTCCCCGCCTTACTGGCGTACCGATCAACGAAGTATTCCACCAGCAGGGGAATGTCTTCTCTGCGTTCGCGCAGAGGAGGCATCTCAAGGGGAAACACGTTGAGGCGGTAGAACAGATCGCTTCTAAACGTGCCCGAAGAGATGGCGGTCTGCAAGTCGCGATTGGTGGCTGCGATCACTCGCACGTTAGCCCGAATCGTTTGATTTCCTCCCACCCGGTCAAATTCCCGCTCTTGCAGTACCCGCAAAAGGGCAACCTGGGTCTCCGCAGGCAGATCCCCGATTTCATCCAGGAAGATCGTGCCTCTTTCCGCGAGCTCGAAGCGGCCCAGTCGCCGCTGCAGTGCCCCGGTAAACGCTCCTTTTTCATGACCGAACAATTCGGAGGCGATTAGGTTTTGGGGAATCGCGGCGCAATTTACGCTCACGAAAGCTCGCGAAGAACGAGGCGATCTCCTATGGATGGCGCGCGCGATGAGCTCTTTGCCGGATCCTGTTTCGCCGGTGATGAGGACCGTCGACTCTGTCGGAGCAACCTGGGTGACCCCTGCCAGCACCGATTGCAGGGCCGGCGAGGCGCCCACGATCTCCTCGAACATGGAGGCCTTGTCGACTTCTTCGCGGAGGGCGACGTTTTCCTGTTGCAGTCTCTCTTCAGCTTGCTTGCGATCTTCAATGTCGGTAGCCGTGCTGTACCATCGGGTTATTTGCCCCCGTTCATCTTTAAGCGGATTTAGGCGGAACAGATGCCATCGAAACATCCCGTCGTGCCTCCGCAATCGAGCTTCGAACTCATGGGGCCGGCCCTCGCGGAATCGCCTATTTCCTTTGCGGAGAAACAGGTCACGATCATCTGGATGAGCGAGATCATATCGAGCTGCTTCGGATCGCCATCGGTCAATGTCGACACCGAAATACTCGAGCGCTGCGTGATTTGCATAGATTGCGGTTCCATCAGGCCCAAGTACACCGATGTGCTGCGGCGTGAGGTCCAAAATCTGCCGGAGCTCCCTCTCTCCTTCCCGGATGACCGCTTCGGCCCGCTTTTGTTCACTCAAATCGAGCACGAAAGCGACACCCTCGTTCCCACCTTCTTGAAACAGCGCGCCTCCAAAAAGCACGGGCACGCGGCTGCCATCTTTCCGGAAATACTCCTTCTCGAACGGCTGGCGGAAGCCCGTTCTCTTCATTTCCGGCACCCATTGTTGGGTGTCGCGGTCGAGCCATTCCGGCGGTGTCAGCTCCGTCCAGCGTAGTCGAGATGAGACGAGATCGTCTCGGTCGTAGCCGATGATACGGAGGAACGCCTCGTTGGCCTCAAGTATCCCGCCTCCAAGCTCCCACGTGAAGATTCCGATGATGTTGGCGTCGACCAGGCGCCGGATCTTTGCCTCGCGTCGTTCGAGATCGCGGTACAGACGGGTATTTTCCAGCGAGATGGCGGCCTGCGAGGCGATGAGCTTCAGCACAGTGATCCGGGTCGGCGTAAAGGCGCGGGTAGTCAGATTGTTTTCGAGGTAGAGCGCGCCGATGAGCCGGGCCTGGTTCGTCAAAGGCAAGCAGAGAATGGAGCGGGCGCGATGCTGACGGATGTGAGGATCCGCAGCAAACTGGGGCTGGGCCGAGGCATCGTCGAGAATGATGCTATCCTGGGTGTGCAGGACATAATTGAGGACCGACTCCGGCAGCATCGCCGCACTCACCGGCATATCGCGCGGTTGCACGTTGACCGTGTCGCCGCTGGTCGTGGCTTCCGCTGCTATTCGCTGCTCATTTCCTCGGGCAAGAATCAGCAGGCCGCGTTCCGCACCGGCCTGCTCAATCGCCGTGCGCATGAGCGTATGGATCAGTTTTTCAAGGACAATCTCACTCGAAACCACCTGCGACACCTTGATCACGGTTGCGAGGTCGAGGTGTTCGACCGGCGTCGCGATCGTGCTCGTCGGGTCGGGCGCGGGCTCTTCCGCCCTAAGGTGCGGGTACATCTCTTCCAGTTGTCGCACCTTTCCGTCGGCTCCCCAACGCAGGTAGCCGTAGCGAGCCCTCCTCAAGTACAGATATGCGATGTCCTCGAATCCACGCGCCGCGTAGAACCGCGCGGCGAGCTCGTCGGCAAGCGCCTCATTGTGAACAAAACCATTTGCCTGGGCCGAGTGGATGGCCTGTTCGTACAGCTGTTCGGCATCAAGCACGCGGCCTTCGATGCGAGCGATCTCGGCGCCGACCAGTGCGGCGCGGTTTTCGAAGTTCTCCGGGCAATTGTCCGCCCAGACCTGTAGCTGTTTGTGATGCGCAGCAACAGCGTTCAGGTGCTGCAACCGCTCGCCGGCCGGTGCCGAATCGCAGCGGGCCGCTTGGGCCAGCGCACCGTAAAAGTGATATTCGGCTTCCTCAAACAGCGCGGATACGGTCCAGAGAAGCGGTTGTGCTTTCGATGCGGCGTCGATAGCCGTCGCATAGTCGCCCGCAATAGAGCGCGCCTGCAATTTCCGGATCCAGTACCGACACGCAGGGGTCGCCAAGGACCGGTCACTGGAGAAATGGCGTTCGGTGCGAACCTCGTTGAGCTGCGCGTCGTCAAAACAGCCGAATTTTGGCGTCAAGCCGCGCAGCGTCCGAATCAGCGCGAGTTGCACTGTGATGTCATGAATGACAAGGCCGAACCGCGCCTTCTCGGCGAACACGAGGCCATGTTCGGCTTCAGCTTTCACCTCGAGCAGGGGCTCGCCAGCGAAGAAAAGGACCGAGTTTAGATTGTTGCACGTGTAGGCTGCATACGTGAGGTCCCCGATCCGGTTCGCCGCTTCGAAAGCGTGGCGCAGCAGATCGCGGCAAGCCCGCACGTGTTTTATCCAGGGCACGACGAAAATCGCGAAGCAATGATAGGTGCTCGCCTCGAAGCGTTTTAGCCCACGTCGTTCGACGAGCTCATAGCCGAGTTGGCCGAACCGAA
>JASHPE010000118.1 GCA_030038235.1 Terriglobia bacterium | reverse complement strand
TGACTATTAGTGTCAGACGCGGCGTGACCGAAGCTGGACCATGCCAGCAGGATTGCGAAGACCCCAAGAGTCCTCTCTCCCAACCCCGTCAGTTGAGACATGTTCGTTTGGCTCCCAAGGCGATATGCAGCGGACGTCCGCAGACGAGGGGCACGCGATTCACCACTTCGGCCTTGACCACAAATTGATGAATTAATGAGCTTTGGTGTCGATCAGCACGCACCGGACATGTCCGGCGCTGTCCGCTCGGCAAAGCGAGTGTCCGAAACCGTACACGTGGCGGAGTCGGCTATGGCACAGCTTCGCTTTGAACGCTTATCACGAACTCGCTTCCGGGAATCCCAGTCAAGCCCAAGCCCCTGAGCAACCGGATTGAGACACCAGCAGTCGGACCGCGTGAATCGCATATCCTCGACCTGTGCCAGCCGATCTGGTAGAGCGCTAACCAGCGGCGAGAACGGTACAAGCTTGTTGAAAAGGACTAACCACACCCCAATTGGAGAAAACTCAGAAACCATGGAAAGTGCTCGGGTGGTGTGATAACCTTGCCGGCAACAACAGAGGTTATATCCAGTGACAGACCGGAACGGTAGTGGCTCGAAGTCCGAGGTAACCCAACTCCTGTTGGCGTGGCGGGGCGGGAATGATCACGCTCTTGAAAAGCTCACTCGCGCGGTCTACGACGAATTGCACCGGCTGGCGGGCCGGTTCATGGCCCGGGAACAACCCGGCCAGACCCTGCAAGCTACTGCATTGGTAAACGAGGCCTATCTCCGGCTGGTCGATATTCAGCAGGTGACGTGGCAAAACCGCGCCCATTTCTTCAAGGTGGCGGCAAAAGTGATGCGTCAGATTCTCATCGATAGCGCCCGCGCCAGAGGGCGTGGCAAGCGAGGGGGTGGAATCCGGCCCGACCCCCTGGACGAGGCGTTAGTGGTGTCAAGGGACCTGGGAATTGACGTCGAGGCGCTGCACGGGGCGCTCGACCGTCTGTCTGCCCAGTACCCGAGAAAGGCGGAAGTGGTGGAAATGCGTTATTTCGGCGGCCTCGAGTTCAAGGAAATCGCCGAGGCGCTGGGTGTCTCACCAAAGACAATAAACCTCGATTGGAGATTCGCCAAGGCTTGGCTGCACAAAGATCTCAGGGGAGGAGACAGACATGGAGCCTGAGCGCTTGGATCGCGTGGCAAAGGTGTGTCAGGGGGCGCTCGATCGGCCCGAAAGCGAGAGGGCCGTATACCTCGCCGAAGTCTGTGGAGAAGACCAAGCGCTCCGTCAAGAAGTCGAGTCGCTGCTGCGCCACGACCAGCAGGCTGGCAGCACTTTTCTGCAACCTCCGCGGCCTGAGCTCGTAGCGCACGCGATTGGGGACGGATCATCACCGGCGGCGCCAGGTTCGGCGGAGGACCATTCGGAGTCCTCGATGGTCCAGCCAGCATCCATCGGGCCTTACCGTTTGATTAGGAAGCTCGGCGAAGGTGGCATGGGACAGGTTTGGCTGGCGGAACAGATCGCTCCCTTGCGGCGGCAAGTGGCGCTGAAGCTGATTCGCGCCGGCATGTACGACCAGTCTCTGCTGCAACGCTTCCAGGCGGAGCGGCAATCGCTCGCCATCATGGACCATCCGGCGATCGCCAAAGTGTTCGACGCCGGCGCCACTCCGCAAGGCCAGCCGTACTTCGTGATGGAGTACGTTGACGGGAAGCCCATCGACGCTTACTGCGACGAGAAGCAACTTACTATTCGGGAGCGGCTGGAGCTGCTCATCAAAGTCTGCGAAGCGGTGCAGCACGCGCATCAGAAGGCGATCATCCACCGCGATCTGAAACCGCCGAACATCCTGGTGACGGAGGTGGATGGCAAGCCGGCGCCGCGCATCATCGACTTCGGAATCGCCAAGGCGACCTCGCCGCTGGCTGGCGACGAGTCGCTCACCCGAGTGGGCGGCTTTGTGGGCACGCCGGCGTACATGAGCCCGGAGCAAGCTGATCCCACCGTGCGTGACATCGATACGCGCACCGATGTCTATTCTTTGGGGGTGGTTCTTTACGTTCTGCTCACCAGTTCGCTGCCCCATGACACAAAGGAGTGGAAGAATCTGCCCTACGACGAAGTTCTGCGCCGGTTGCGCGAGGACGATCCGGTGCGGCCAAGCACCAGCGTGAGCACCAACCGCGAGGCCCTGACCAAAGCGGCCCAAGCGCGGCAATCGGAGCCCAAGCAGCTTGTGAGCCAGCTTCGGGGTGATCTCGACTGGATCACCATGAAGGCGCTCGAGAAAGACCGCGATCGCCGTTACGCAACTCCTCTGGGCCTGGCGGCGGACATCGGGAGACATCTGCGTAATGAACCTGTGGTAGCCGCTCCTCCCGGCACAGTCTACCGCGCGCGGAAATACGTGCGGCGCCATCGTCTGGGCGTAGCGGTCGCCGCGGGCTTGGCGATGCTGCTGGTAGCGTTCTCGGTGATGCAGGCCAAGCAATTGCGACGCACCCAGCGCGAGCGCGACCGGGCGAATCGCATCACGGACTTCATGACGGGGATGTTCAAAGTTTCCGACCCAAGCCAGGCACGCGGCAACAGCATCACGGCCCGGGAGATTCTTGATAAAGCCTCGAAGGATATAGACACCGGATTGTCGAAGGACCCTGAGCTCCGAGCGCAAATGATGGACGTCATGGGGACGGTGTACGACAATCTGGGACTCTATCCGCGGGCGGAGTCGCTGCTGACGACAGCCGTCGACATTCGGCGCGGTGTGCTGGGGCCGAATAGCCCCGACACGGCAAGCTCGATGCAGGCACTTGGCGGGGTTTTTGAGTCAGAGGGACGCTACGCTGAGGCGGAAAAGTTGGAACGCCAGGATCTTGAAATCCGGCGTCGTGTCTTGGGAAAGGATGACCCCCGCACGCTCTCCTCGATGCTCGGCCTGGGCGGGGTTCTTTACAACGAAGGCCGTTACGCTGAGGCGGAAAAGCTGCAACGCGAGACTCTCGACGCTGAACGTCGCCTCAATGGGCCGGATGCCTTGGCAACATTGGACTCGATGGCCAACCTGGCCCCCACGCTTGCGGGGGAAGGTCACTTCGCCGATGCGGAGAAGCTACAGAAAGGCGTGGTCGACGGAAAGCAGCGCATCCTCGGCCCGGAGGATCCGGCAACACTGGACGCGATGCACAACCTGGCCAACATTCTTCTTTATGAAGGTCATTTCACCGATGCCGAAAGCCTGCTGCGCGAGGTGCTCGACATTCAGAGACACATCCTCGGGCCGGAGCATCCGGATACGCTGCGCACGATGAGCAACCTGGCCGCGGCTCTAGTCGAGGAAGGTCGCCCCGAAGCCGAGCAGTTGACGCTTGAAACCCGCGACCTCGAACGGCGGGTTCTGGGGCCCGACCATCCTCAAACCGCGGCCTCCACTTACAACCTGGCCTGCATGGCCGCCCGGCAAGGCCACGCTGACCAGGCGATGGCGCTCCTAAGAGATTCGGTCGATCATGGATTAGGCCCCGTGTATCTCCTTGGGATCCCGAGCGACCCCGACCTGAAGACCTTACACGACGACCCGCGATTCGACCCGATTGTTGCCGACGCGCGCCAGAAAGCCGCGGCGGCCCAGAAATCGAAGTGAAGGCGAGTTGTGCAGCTTATCGTTGAAGTGGAAGCCGCACGAGGGGAGGCAGGACTTACGTTAGCGGTGCGGCAGTGGGCGATCTTGAATCGACCCCCACTGCCGCCCGAGGCGAACACCTACGGTCGTCAGGGTATTAGTTCAAATACCGTGCCGTAGCCGGATGCGCCACCTAACGAAGCTGTGCCGTAAAGGTTCCCCGCTGCGTCGCGAATCAGACTTCCGTTGGGAGTGTACCCGTCGTTGAACCCGGTGAACGTGTAGAGGATAGTCTCCCCGCTCTTCCCGATTTCGAACACGACGCCGGCGTTATAGTCCCCGCCGGCGCACGTGGTGCCGTAGAGGTTGCCCGCTGTGTCTCGGACCAGGGCCCCGGAAGGACATATTCCATCCGTACCGCCCTTAAAGCTGTGCAGCACGGTCTCTTTGCCGGTCGGAGTCACCTCGTACACCACTCCGCCCGTGCAGCCGTAGCAC
>JASHPE010000117.1 GCA_030038235.1 Terriglobia bacterium | reverse complement strand
AACATGGTCCACCAGGTGGGATTCTGGTACAAAGTGCTCGACCTGAAGCCGCCGCGAGCGGTGACCATGGCCGGCGGCAATTACCTTTCGCCCGAGATGCAGGTACCGGACACGATGGATGTGGCCATGGACCAGTCCGAGAATGTGCTGTTCACGTGGAACTCCGGATTCGGCAATCGCCACTACAGCTCCGATGATGACCTGCTGCTCGGAACCAAGGGGACCATCGTGCGCAGCGGCGAAAGCATTGCCTATGCTCCCGAAGGACATCACCGGCGCGCTTCGGCCGAACCTGCGTCGGCTCCGCAGGGGTCCGCGACTCCGGACATCGTGGGCAACTCCGATGAGACTCCGGCGCACATGGAGAATTTCTTCGACTGCGTACGCAGCCGCCGCGAGCCCAATTGTCCGTTCGAGCTGGGATTCCGCTCGGCGATCGCCTGCCAGATGGCCATCCGATCTTATGGCGAGAAGAAGGCGGTAACTTGGGACGCCGAGCGCGAAGACATTGTGTAGGGCAAGTCCCTTTGTGTGCTCCACGGCCGGGGAAAATTCAACACAGACCACACGGAGTCTCCGTGCTCTCTGTGTTGGAGCTCGGAATGCACAGAGACCACTGAGACAGACGTTCAGCATCGGCTCAAACACTCGAATACTTCCGGTTCATCTCCCGGACCCGGTCAAGCAGCTTCGGGACCCCCGTTTCCGGGTCCTCGTCGCCTTCGTATTCCACCGACATGAATCCCTTGTAACCGCCCTTGGCGAACATCTGCCAGACGCGATCGAAGTCGATCAGGTGGTGGCTGTCGCCGAAGCGATCGCGGATGTGTGTGTGCGTTGCATAAGGGATGCAAGCCTCGATTTGCCGGTACTGGTCCTCGTCCGAATCGGCAACGAAATTCGTGATGTCGAGATTGATGCCGCCGCAGGGCGAGTCCACGCGCCTCATGAGTTCGAGACAGACGTCCGCCGTCTGCGTGATCCCGTCATGGTTCTCCACGCCGAGCGTGACGCCCTTGGTCGCTGCGTAGTCGCACGCGGGCTTCATGGTCTCGACGCACCAGTCGAGCGCCTGCGCTACGGTGACCCCAGCCGGCGCTTTGCCTGCGAAGATCCGCAAGTGCGGCGCGCCCAGGATCGCGGTTGCATCGGTCCATTTCTTGATCTCATCGAGGATCTGCTCGCGCTTAGCCGAGTCCGCCTGCACCATGCTTGACCCGCAGGCTGCGCCGGAAAACATCATGCCGTTCTTGAACGCGAGGTGCCGAAGGCCGGTGACATAGGACGGGTCCATGGATTTCCACCAATAGCCTGTCATGTCGACGCCGTCGGTGCGCAGGTCGACGCCTTTGCGGATGAAATCCTCCATCGTCATCTTGCCGGACTTGAGGTCCTCGCGGAACGAATAAGCGCACAAGCCTGTAAACAGCCGCGGCTGCTTCGACGCATCAGTGTCGTCTGCAGGCGCCGCGCCAATCGCATTCCCGGCCCGCAGCGCAATTGGAGCGATCGCGGCCGCGCCGAGGAATTTCCGCCGTCCGATGGTGTTCGTCATAATCACCTCGCTCGATTCGATTTGATGGCCTGCCTTAAAACGGCGTTCGGCTTATTGCTCCGTTACGCTTGACGTAACTTGTCATCCGCTGCATACTCGCACGTGATCGTCAGCTATCGAGATAAGCGAACCGCAGACTTCGCCGCCGGAAAGCGGGTTAAGGCGTTCTTTCGAAGCGAACGCCGCGCGCGCTTGAAGCTCGACAGGTTGGAAGTTGCGGCATCGTTGAGGGATCTCTCGGCCCTGCCGGGCAACCGTTTTGAAGCGCTGGCGGGCGACCGCAAAGGGCAATACAGCATCCGGATCAACGATCAGTGGCGGATATGCTTTGAATGGCCGGATGGAGCGCCGGGACCGGCCAACGTTGAGATTGTCGACTACCACTAGGAGCGTGATATGGCAATAAGCGCAATTCATCCCGGGGAGCACCTCGCGGAAGAGCTGAAGGAGCTGGGCATGAGCGCCGCGGAACTCGCCCGCAAGCTGGGTGTGCCCACCAACCGTGTTACCGGCATTTTGAACGGGCAGCGCGCCATTACCGGAGACACGGCCTTGCGTCTGGCGCATTTCTTCGGTACCAGCGCCGAGTTCTGGCTGAACCTGCAAGGTCTTTACGAGCTGCGCCTCGCCGAGAAGAAAGCCGGGAAGTCGATAAGAGCCCTTCCCAGGCTGAAGCATCCCGAGCGCATTCCGGCGTGAGCACAGTCTCCGGTGACCAGGCAGCATCATCGTTCGCTCCGAGCCCGCGATTATTCTGACAGCCATGCTCATCGCGCGCTCCTTGCCTCGGATGACACCAGCTTGCGCAGAATCAACAGTAACAGGCATCCCATAGCCGCGCCCAGCAGCGTTCCCGATCCAAGGCCCATGGTAAGGTGGCTGGCCAGGTTGGCGGCAGAGCTCATTCCAAACGTGAATGGGCGGGCGCTGTAGACGTTGGTGACGCCGGTGAACATCGTAAACAGAATGGCCGCCGATATGATGAATTCCTCCCAGCAGCTCAGCAGAAAGACGGATGCGATCACGCTGGCGTAGCTGCCGAAGCGCCGGCGGTAAATCATGATGACGGCCAGCAGGATCGATACGCGCCCGGTCAGGGTCACGCTGATGATGTGAAGGGCGAGGCCAGTAACCCCGGCCGCGTACACCACGATGCGCAAGGCCCACACTGCCGCCAGCAGCGCAAAGAGCGGCGCCAGCAGGTGTAGATAATCGCGTGGACTGTGCCCATCGATTTTCATAATCCCCCCGCGGCCGCGTCCGAGGCCCTGACGAGCAAAAGCGTCATGTCGTCCTCGGGCTCACGGCCCGACCAGTCATGCACAGCGTCAAGAACCACTTGCTGAATGTCGTCCAGAGGCTTTTGGCGGTGTGTGGCGATCAGCGATTCGAGGCGCGATTCGCCGAAGGGCTCGGCTGCCATGATGCCCGCCTCGGTGATTCCGTCCGAGTACAGCACCACCAGGTCGCCGGGATCAAGCGTCACCGTCCCGGCGCAGAACGGCGAGTCCGGAAACAGCCCGATGGGTACACCACCGCAATCGAGGCGGCGGCAGCCGTCGCTGCTGCCTGCGAGAATCGGCGTGGTGTGCCCGGCATTGACATAAGTCAGACGGTGCTGGGCTCGATCCCACTCGCCGTAGAAGAGCGTGGCAAATCTCTGCGATTCGGTGAAGCGGCAAAGGTGGCGATTGAGCTGGGAACACAGTTCGGCGGCGGAATGGCCGCTTTCCACCAGAATGCGAAGGCCGGCGTGGACATTCGACATCAGAATCGCCGCTGAAAGCCCCTTACCGCTGACGTCCGCGATCGCGAAAACCAGCCGCCCGTCGCTCAGCTGCAGGACGTCATAGTAATCGCCGCTGATTCCGGCCGCCGGCACGCAGACGGCCGCGAACTCGAGACCCGAGTCGACGGGGAACTGCCGCGGAAACAGCGCGCGCTGGACCTCGCGCGCGAAGTTGAGCTCCGCTTCCTTGCGCGCGAGCTCCCTTCGGCTGGCCCTGAGCTGATCCTGCACCTGGTAGAGCGCCATGCCGAGGACGCCCACCGCCGTTGTGCCGGCGAAAGTGAGTCCCCAGTCGACGAGGGCCGATTGCGCCAGGAGCCCGCGGCCGAGATAGAGCAGCACGCCCGCGCCCAGTAGAAAGCTCGCAAGGTAAATCTTATCGCGCATCGATGAGCACAGTCTGAATCAAGCTGCGAGGCATGGCAAGCGCGGAAAGCGTCAGGCCGGTTTCCACTCGCTCATGCCGGGCCTCTTGAAGCTTCGTTTGTAAGCCTCCAACGACTTCGCGATCACCTCACAGGCAGATTCGGAACGCTGGATGTCATCCACCCTGACGGTTTTCTTCTCCAGTTGCTTGTAGTCCTCGAAAAAGCGCCGGATGATGCTCACCCGATGCGGCGGTATCTCGCTCACTTCATGATAGCCGTTGAACTCAGGATCTCTGGTAGCAACCGCGACCACCTTGTGATCGGGCACGTTTCCGTCCAGCATGGTCATGAGCCCGATGGCGCGCGCCTCGACGATCGTCAAGGGGGCCACGGGTTCCTGGCATAGCACCAGCACATCCAGCGGATCGCCGTCTTCGGCAAGAGTCTGCGGGATTAAGCCGTAGTTGGCGGGATAGAATACGGCCGAATAAAGGACCCTGTCCATTCTGATCAGGCCGCTCTCCTTGTCGAGCTCGTATTTCACGTTCGAGCCCAACGGAATCTCAATAACGGCGTTGAATTCCCTCGGGACGTCTTTTCCGGGCGCGATGTCGTGCCATGGATGAGTCACGTTTCTACCTTGCCTCTAATCCTGGCGACGCGCAAGTCAACTACGCCGCCCTGCCGAGACTTGCCACGCTCCCTCAGATGGCGGGCACGGCCGCCGTGCTTGAGAGCGTTCAGGGACACGCGCGCTCGGCCTTGAACCGTACGGGGTCCGGTGGACCGGAGGGCGTTGCGGCCGTTGGCGGCTATAAGAGCCGGAGTGCGAACGGGCGACTTGCGCAGCATAGAGGGCCTCCCCAGGTAGGGAAAACCTGAATCGTTCGGAGCCTAGTAAACTTTAGCGGCGTTGTCAAGGGGACTGGTTGCAAAAATGTAGCCTATAAACGCATGATTGCACATGCCCGGGGCCGGGTGGATGTAGCCTCGTGGAGGTCTAACCCTATTGCAGCGTTGAAGTTCCGGTAAAGATGGCGCCTGCGGCCGGGCCGGATAATGGTCTCAAACCCACAGCGGGGAGGAGCCCCAGAAATGGTTTTTGCTCCTCCCCGCGGGATGCTGCAGGACGACGTCTAGGCCCCCGCCCTCGATTCCGCTGCCTGGGTGTTGACGCCGCTGGTGGCGATCTGGGTGAGAATTTCGTCGGCTTTCTTCTCTTCGTTCAAGGTTTCCTCGAGAAGCGAGGCCGCGCGTTGATCGCCAAGCTGTTTCGCCCATGTTTTCAACGAGCCGTAGGCGGCCATCTCATAGTGCTCCACGCGCTGCGCGCCGGCGATCAGTCCGGCGTCCCGCACGGGGCCCTCCTGGCCGTCGCTCATGACGTCCTCGCCTTCCTCGATGATCCCCCGCACGCCGTCGCACTTCCTGGCCTTGGCCTGCTCGCCCAGGCCCTCGAAGATTTGCTCGAGCCGCCGTACGTGCCCCTTGGTCTGCTCCAGATGCTCTTCAAACGCCCTTCGAAGCTCGGGTGTGGACGTAGCCTTGGCCATCTTGGGCAGCGCCTTCACGATCTGATTCTCGGCGTCGTAGACATCCTTAAGCTCTTCCAGATACAGTTCCTTCAAAGAATTGACCTTCATAGATCAACCTCCCTTTCACCATTGCAGAGATTTTGAAATGGAGTCGAGCGCCGGATATGGGGTAGGAAGAGTGCTGTGAAATCTCGCTCGCTTTTGGCTCGATCCAATTCGTGTTCCGCAATCTTGGATGTGGCAGGCAAACGGAAGGCGTCGAAAAAGAACGCCGTGTCATTCGGAGCGAAGCAAGGATGTCTTACCGGGAGAGGGAGATTCCTCGCTTCGCTCGGAATGGCGAGGCTGGGGAGTGTCGTCCCTAGCTGCTCTTCTTCTTGCTATGCTGTTTCATTACAGTACGCGCCGCCACCTCCTTGGCGCGTTTACCGTAGCGGCCCGACTTTTGAGCGCTCTTTTTGATGTGCTCGTACTGCCTTTGCTCTTTGCTGCTGGCTCCTCGCAGGTGCTTCTTTCCCGGCATCGCGTCCTCCAGTGGTTTAATGGTCTCTCCTAACAACTTCGATCCCCGCCAAAAGCTTGCGAGCTCCACTGGCGGGCCTGAGGCCTGCTCAGACCCGGCCCAGGAGCACGAGGATGATCACAGTGACTACGACGAGGCCGAGACCACCACTCGGGTAATAGCCCCAGCCCCGACTGTATGGCCAAGTCGGCAGGGCGCCGAGCAGAGCCAGCAGCAAGATGATGATTAGCAGGGTACCTAGCATAGTTCACCTTTTTTTAGCGATCGGACTGCCATCTTCCATTACCACACTTGGATCGATTAGAAAGACGTGCCGGATGTCAGGAGTTCCATGGCGCTGACCCCGGCAAGAACCTTAGGCGCGGCTCCCGAGGCCGGAGCGGCCGAATCATAGCGTTGCCTCATGCACCCCACGGACGATCGCCTCACATCGAAATGGCGTGGTTCCGGTTTCCCGAACACTCACACCTCACGCGCCCGCTACCGCCGGCCCGGCACCCGTCGAATAAAGGAGACATTGATATGGCCGATACCGTAGGTGATTTCGTTTTGAAGCGGCTGACCGAGTGGGGAATCCGGCGCGTTTACGGCTATCCCGGCGACGGCATCAACGGCGTGATGGGCGCCTTTGAGCGCCTCAATCACGGGCTGGATTTTGTGCAGGTGCGGCACGAAGAGATGGCGGCGTTCATGGCGTGCGCCCACGGCAAATTCACCGGCGAAGTCGGCGTTTGCATGGCGACGTCGGGCCCGGGAGCGATCCACCTGCTGAATGGTCTTTACGACGCGCAGATGGACCACACCCCGGTGGTAGCCATTGTGGGACAGCAGGCGCGCGCGGCGCTCGGCGGCAGTTACCAGCAGGAAGTCGACCTGGTTTCTCTGTTCAAGGACGTGGCCCGTGAATACGTCCACATGGCGACCGTGCCGGCGCAGATCCGGCACCTTGTCGATCGCGCGGTCCGCATCGCAAAGGCGGAGCGCACGGTGACGTGCGTGATTTTGCCGAACGATCTTCAGGAAGTAGACGCGGTGGAGACGCCGCCGCGCGCGCACGGCACCGTTCACTCGGGGATCGACTACTCCCAGCCTCGCGTGATTCCGACCGATCGCGATCTGGAGCGCGCCGTTGACGTGCTCAACTCGGGCAAGCGAGTGGCCATGCTGGTGGGCGCGGGCGCTCTCGACGCGACGGACGAAGTGATCGAAGTGGCCGAGTTGCTCGGCGCCGGAATCTCCAAGGCGCTGCTCGGAAAAGCTGCGGTGCCAGACGATCTCGCCTACGTGACAGGCAGCATCGGCCTGCTCGGGACGAAACCGAGCGACGAATTGATGATGGATTGCGACACGCTGCTGATGGTGGGCACCAGCTTCCCATACTCCGAGTTTCTGCCCAAGGAAGGCGCGGCCCGGGCCGTGCAAATTGACATCGACGGCAGGATGCTGGGGCTGCGCTATCCCACCGAAGTCAACCTCTGCGGCGACAGCGCAGCGACGCTCCGCGCGCTAATCCCGCACCTGCAGAGAAAAACCGACCGCTCCTGGCGCGAAAAAATCGAGAAGAGCGTCGGCGAGTGGTGGGAATTGCTCGAAGAGCGCGCAATGGATAAGGCGAATCCGATCAACCCGCAACGCGTCTTTTGGGAGCTGTCCAAGCGGCTTCCCGACAACTGCATCATCACTTCCGATTCCGGTTCGGCGGCCAACTGGTTTGCGCGCGACCTCAAGATCCGGCGCGGCATGAAGGCTTCGTTATCGGGGAATCTCGCGACCATGGGTCCGGGCGTGCCCTATGCGATCTCCGCGAAATTTGCCTATCCGGAGCGCGTCTCCATCGCGCTGGTCGGCGATGGCGCCATGCAGATGAACGGCAACAACGGGTTGATCACCATTTCGAAGTACTGGAAGCAATGGATCGATCCGCGATTGATCGTCCTTGTCCTCCACAACAACGATCTCAACCAGGTCACCTGGGAGCAGCGCGTGATGTCGGGCGATCCAAAGTTCGAGTGTTCGCAGGACCTGCCCGATTTCCCGTATGCCCGCTACGCAGAGTCGCTGGGGCTGAAGGGCATCCTGGTGGACTCGCCGGATATGCTGGGCAAGGCTTGGGATAAGGCGTTGTCGGCAGACCGCCCCGTGGTGGTAGACGCGATCACGGATCCCGACGTGCCGCCGATTCCGCCGCACATCACGTTCACGCAGGCGAAGGCTTACGCCGCGGCGCTGCTGAAGGGCGATCCGAACGAGCGCGGCATCATCCGGCAGACGTTCCGCGAGATGGCGGATGCCGTGCTGCCGCACCGGCATTAATATCGCCGGAACACGGCGCATATTACAGGAATCTATTCCGGGGAGGCGCCTACGAGCATTGATCTTACGACTTTGGCGTGCTCCTGAGCGTTCTCGGCCCGCTGCCGAAAATGGAGCGCGGAACGCTTCCGGCCTGCGCGTTCCGCATCCTGCGAGAGCCGACAGCCAATATCGGCCTGCTGCTCGAGTGCTACCACCGCGGCCCAGAGTGATGCCTCTACCGCGTCTCGCTGGGCTTGCAGCACACTCTCTGCCGAATAGGCATGGCCCACCCTGCACCGGTAGTAGGGGAGCGGGTCACCATTGGTCTCGCGCAAGGGACCGCCGCACTCAGGACAGGTGTACAGGCGGGAATTGTCTCCGGTCAGGTCAGGTTCCGGAGCTTTTTCTCCCGTTGGGCCGGGCAACTCCTCCCGAGTGAGCCGCACAAGAAGCGCCGCGACTCCGGAAAGCGGCACGATGTAGTCCGCAGTGACGTGATGCAACGCCGCCTTCGGCATTCCCGGAAATTGCGCATCGGCGGGGTCCTGAACAATGGCGCATCCACCGGCACTCTTGAGCGCCATCAGTCCGCGCGCGCCATCGTCGAGGTTGCCCGTCAGGATCACCCCGATTACCCGACTCCCGTAAGACGCGGCGGCTGTACGGAACAGGGGATCCACGGCGGGCCTGTGCCGGTTCTCGCGAGGGCCCCGGCCCAATCCGAGTTGGCCGTCCTTGATCAGTAAATGGTAATCTGGCGCCGCAAGATACACGTGCCCCGGTTCGATATTTGCTCCCTCTTCGCCGTACTCCACGGCAAGCCGGGTCTTCGGACGCAGAATCTCCACCAGGACCCGAGGGGATTCCGGCGAAGTGTGTAACACAATGCACACTGCGGCCGGAAATCCCTCAGTAAGTTCGCCCAGAACCTTAGTACCCAGTGCGTCGATACATCCCGCCGAACAGCCGATTACCACAAGATCTCGATGCATGGTACACCTCATTTTCGGCAGGAGCGGCCTTACTGCGTTGTTTCGTTACCAGTGGATTACTGGGCGCCTCCTGCGATGCTCTGCTCCGCCTTCTCCGCCAGGCGCAGGTGCTCTTGAAGAGTAGTCAGGTCTTTGAGGCGAACGCCTTGATTTCGGGACTTTTCCCGCCGGCCGCCTCCCTCTTGAAAGCTGCAATGCCGTCGCGGCGGTCCTTGAGCATGTCGGCCATGTAAGCCCTGTCGAAATGCGCTCCGGAATAGGCCGAAAGCTTGACCTTTTGCGGGCGAACCCGGGAAGGACCGCCTCCTGGGCAATCCAGCCGAGTCCGACCACGGCGTAACGAACTTTGCCGGTCTGTTTGCCCGTCGATTCTTGGTCCGTGTGAGTATTCATGCCTCTCTCCCAAAGCAAAGCTTCTCAGGATCATTAATGCCTCTGAAGTTTGGACTTGCGAAGGCCGGTGGGTGGCGTCATTACGTCATTTCTGGGTCTTCCTTCGCCGATCAAAATGAATCCGGGCTGACAGGCTCTGTCATCAACATGTTGCTGGGAATAGCGGGGAAGTATGTTTAGAGCGCTGGAGGCCGGGATCTTTCTGATTTTGTTCTTTGTATTGCTGGTCGTCTGGCTGCTCGGATGGCTAGCTTTCCACGTGGCAGGAGGCCTCATCCACATCCTGGTGATCCTGGCGATTATCTCCCTGATTGTTCATTTGGTACGGGGCCGGACTGCCTGATTCACAGCCTCGGCCGCCTGCAAGTGGCCGGCTTGGCGCGGAGGAAACACTCGATGCTCAGACTTCTTCTGATCATTTTTTTGATTCTGCTGCTGATTGGGATGCTGCCCACCTGGCCTTACAGCACGGGATGGGGCTACTACCCGAGCGGCGGCCTTGGACTGATCCTCTTGATCGTGCTGCTTGTCATGTTCTTAGGCGGACGACGCACGGTGTAGATCAGGCAGCCTGACTGGCGGGTAGCATGGACTGAGGCGGCCGGTGCTCGCACCGGCTAGCTACCGAATTCTCTTCCAATACGCGAAGCAAGCCATCGCCGCCAGACCCACGCCGGCGAGAGCGGTCCAGGGACGGTGGCTGGTCTCCCAGAACTGGATACTTCTGTCGGCGGCTTCCGCGTCAAAAATTCCATGCGCGCCGGGATCGCCCGGCAGAGGCTCAAATAAATTACTCGGCCGATCCGCGCTGACCGGTTCTCTTGTCTGCTGCGCGTCATAGCCCGTGGCGGCAAGATAGCGGTCCAGGATGCCCGGAGCGACCTTATTGCCCCAGATCGCTTTCACCGTCGAGCGGCCCACATACACTTCACGCCGCCTGTGGTGCGCCGCCCAGACGATTGCTTCGGCCGCGACTTCGGGCTGAAAGATCGGCGGGACGGGCTTCGGATGCCGCGGAAGCCGCGTCTTGCACCAGTTGAACTGCGGGGTGTTCAGGGCCGGCATGTGGACCATGGTGAGATGAATTCCGCTCTGGTCGTGAAGCAGCTCCGACCGCAGCGAGTCCGTAAAGCCGCGGATGGCGTGCTTGGCGCCGCAGTAAGGCGCCTGCAGCGGGATCGAGCGATAAGCCAGTGCGGACCCCACCTGCACAATGCAGCCTTGATTGCGGGGCAGCATGTTCTTGAGCGCGGCCATGGTGCCATACACCGCGCCGAGGTAAGTGACTTCCGTGGCGCGCTTGTACTCCTCGGGTTTGATTTCCCGGAAGGGAGAAAACACCGTGGTCATGGCGTTGTTCACCCAGATGTCGATCGGTCCGAACTCTTTTTCGACGGCCGCTGCCGCCGATTCCACCTCATCGTAGCGAGCCACGTCGGCCGGCAGCGCCAGTCCCTTGCCACCCAGGCTCTCCACGTCTTTTCGCGCGCCCTCCAGACCCTCACGCCCGCGGGCGATGAGACCCACCATGGCGCCTTGACGCGCAAATGCCTGAGCCGTCGCCCGACCCACACCCGCAGACGCTCCGGTGATCACCACAACTTCGGATTTCATGCCGTTATTCATTCCGTTCTCCAAGATAGCTGCACAGCTCATCAGATTTTGATGAGCGCCAGGCCCGCTGAATCGTCGAATTCGCGCCGCATGTGCTGCGGCGACTCTGTGAGAATCACTTCAAGCGTCGGACGCACGTAAGCCTTCAGCAGATGCCCGCCTCGCGTGGAGCCATCGGAAAGTCCGACGACCACATGTGCATGGACTTTGGGCTTGCCCTGCTGAAGCGCGACGTCTCCGATCAGGGACAGCACCTCCACCTGGTCGCCCACCGGGATAGGCAAGTACTTCTTCTGTTGCCAATCGAAGTAGCCCAGGGTTACATCGCGAAAGCCGCCGATCGCGGTGAAGTGCGCGCCTCCAAGCCGATTCTCCTTTGCGAATTCGACCAGTCCCTCGGCGACCTCGTCATCAGTTTCGAAGATCAGAGCCCACGTCTTCTCGCCTGCCTGATTCAGAATCTTCGATTTCATCGCTAGCTCCCTGATTTCTTCAGCGCCCACCACGCCGCCCCGCCCGCCAGGGCGCAGGCACCGAGCGCGAGTCCGATCTTCTTCATCGAAACAGGACGCTTTCGCGCGACAGGATATCCCGCTTCGGGCGCCTCGTTTCCCGCCGGACCCTCGGGGCCCTCGCGCATCGCCATCTGCAATACCTGCGCCAGGTGGAGCGCGCGACGATCCGTGGTCTGCACCACCTGCTCCTGGCAACTGAAGCCGTCCGCGATGAGGATCGTGTCCGGTTCCGCTTTGCGGACCGCAGGCAGCAGAACGCGCTCACCGACTTTGATCGACACGTCGTAGTGCTCTCTCTCAAAGCCGAATCCTCCCGCCATACCGCAGCAGCCCGAGTTGAGAAGCTTGTAGTCAAGTCCCATTCTCTTCAAAATGCTCTCCTCGTCCGTCATCTTCATCACCGCGTGATGATGGCAATGCGCGTGGACGATGGCCCTGCGCTTGAGCTGCGGGGGCTGGAAATCCTTAACGCGCTTCTCCAGAAACTCGCTCAGGAGGAACGTCTGCCGGCTCAGGCGTTGCGCGTCAAGATCGTTGGGCATCAGGTTGATTAATTCGTCGCGAAAGACCGAGGCGCAGCTCGGCTCCAGCACCACCACCGGAACGCCGTCGCGGATTCGCGGCCGTAACACGTCGAGCGTGTTCTCAAGCAGGCCGTGCGCGGTGTCCAGCATGCCGTAGTCGTACAGCGGCCGGCCGCAACAGAGTGCTGCTTTCGGTACCTGCACCGAAAATCCCTGCGACTCCAGCACGTCGACCGCGGCTTCTGCAATCGCCGGGTGAAAGTAGTTGTTGAAGGTGTCGGCCCATAGGATTACGGGGCCAGCGGTGCCATTGGCGGATCCGTTTCGCCTCCGGACGTGCTCTCCAAACGCTTCCCTGAATGTGTAAGGAGCGAATTTCGGAATCGTGCGCTGCTGGGCGAAACCTCCCAGCGCTTTGGCGAGGTTTCGCAGTCCTGGCGTCTGCGTGACGAGATTGGCAAGCTCGGGGACCAGACTCGCGACGCGCGCCCAGCGATGGATCAAGCCGATCGAGTAGGCGTGGACGGGGCGCAGCCGTCCTTCATAGTAATGCGAGAGGAACTCGGCCTTATACGTCGCCATGTCCACATTGATCGGACAATCGCTCTTGCAACCTTTGCACGCCAGGCAGAGGTCGAGGGCGTCGCGAACCGGCTCGTTCCTCCATCCGCTGATCACGTCGCCTTCGAGCATTTCAAACAGAAGCCGCGCCCGCCCGCGCGTGGAGTCCTTCTCTTCGAGGGTCACCATGTAGCTCGGGCACATCACGCCCTCGCCCTCGGTGCGCCGGCATTTACCCACTCCTACGCAGCGCAGGCTCGCACGCGCGAAGCTGCCGCGATCGTCCCCCGGAAACTTGAAGTGGGTTTTCGGTTCCCACGGGTGGTAATCCTCGCCCAGGCGCAAGTTCTCGGTGATTTCGTAGGGATCGACTACCTTGCCGGGATTCATCTTCCATTCGGGGTCCCAGATCGACTTGAACTCGCGGAAGGCGTCCACCAGCTCCGGTCCGAACATCTTGGGCAGCAGTGCGGCACGGGCCTGTCCGTCGCCATGCTCGCCCGAAAGCGAGCCGCCAAAGCTGACCACGAGGTCCGCCGCTCGATCCAGGAATTGGCGCCATTGCTGGATTCCCCGGTGCGTGTAAAGGTCAAAATCGATCCGGCAGTGGACGCAACCCTGGCCGAAGTGACCGTAAAGCGAGCAGTCGTACCCGAACTCTTTCAGGAGCTTTCGCAGACTGCGGAGGTACTCGCCTAGCCTCTGGGGCGGGACCGCGGAATCCTCCCAGCCCGGCCAATAGTCGCCGCCCTCATTCGGGACGCGCGCGGTCGCCCCCAGGCCTGACTCGCGGACCTCCCAGATCTGCTTGGTCTCGCTTGGGTCGTCGGAAAGCTTCATCGAGGGCGGATTTGCAGCTTTCTTCAAGTCCTCCATCAGGCCGCTTGCTTTGCCGTCGGCTTCGTCCCGGGTCTGGCCTCCGAATTCAACCAGCAGCCAGCCCCCACCTTCGGGCAGAAACTTGATGTCCTGCGGATGCATGTGTTTCTTCTTCATGTACCCGACGAGCTTGTCGTCGATTCCCTCGCACGCGGTGGGATTGTGAGCCATGACCTCCATGACGTGGTCGGCGGCGCTGTATGCATCGGGATAACCCAGAACCAGCAGCGATCGAACCGGAGGACTGTCGATCAGCCGCAGCGTCGCTTCGAGCACCGTCACGCAGGTGCCCTCGGTGCCCACCAACGCCCGCGCGAGATGAAATCCATTCTCCTGCAGCAGGTAGGGGAGGTTATATCCGGAAACCCGCCGCGGAATATCGGGGAAGCGGGCGCGAATCTTGTCCGCATACTTGTCGCGCAGGGATTTCAGCCGGCCGTAAATTTCGCCACGCCGTCCACCCTCGCCGATGATTTCACTTAGCTCGGCCTCGCCGGTTGGTCCCACGCGCATGCGCAGACCGTCGTAGGTCAGGATCTCAAGCTCGTGGACGTTATCGGCTGTGCGCGCGTGTTTCGGGCCGCACATCACCGAGTGGGTGCCGCACGAGTCGTTGCCGATCATTCCGCCCAATGTGTTGCGGTTGTGGGTGGACGGATCGGGTCCGAACGTGAGATGGTGTTTCTCGGTTTGCCGGCGGAGATGGTCAAGCACGCAACCCGGCTCGACGCGCGCCGTCTTGCTCTCCGGATTGACGTCGAGCACCTGACGAAGGTACTTCGACATGTCGACGACCACTGCCACATTGCAGCATTGTCCGGCGAGGCTGGTGCCGCCGCCACGCGACAGCACAGGCGCTCCGAACTGTCGGCACAGGGCGATGGTAGCGATCACGTCGTTCTTGGTGCGCGGGATCACCACGCCAATCGGCACCTGGCGGTAGTTCGATCCATCGGTCGCATACAAGGCCCGGCTGCCGGCATCGAACCGGACTTCTCCCTCGATGGAGTGCCCGAGTTCGGCGGCGAGCGCCTCGCTGTCCACCTCAGGAGGCTTCCTGGGACGTGGCCGGGTTGTCGAGGTGGTTCCACGATCCTCCTGTGCGGCCTCTGTGGGTCCGCTCTCGGCGATCACTGTTGAGTCCATGAAAGATCCTCCTGCCGTCCCGAGCTGGGAGCGCGGGCATCGTGCCCGCCCGAGGATAAATCGATCGGGGAGTAAGGCGGGCAAGATGCCCGCGCTCCCAGGTCAATGATGACTCTTCGCGGCGTATCGTTCGGCATCCTTGCGCTTGAATTCCAATCCCAGTCCGGGCCGTGAAAGGTCGGGATAGAGCACACCTTTCACCGGTGAAACTACGCCTTCGAAGAACATCTGCTCGACGCGAACGTGGTCGTGAAAGTACTCCAGGTGCCGGAGGTTGGGTACGGCGCAGCACGGGGCCATGTGGAGCGCCGGGGCGGTGTGCGCCGAAAAGGGAAGTCCGTACGCTTCGCACAAGGCGCCGGCGCTCAGGAAACCGGTGATCCCGGCGCAGCGGCTGGCGTCAGCCTGAAGTACATCGACCGAGCCTGCCTCCAGCATGCGCCTGAAGTATGGCAGATCGTATCCGTATTCGCCCGCAGCAATATCCATGCCCGCCGGAGCGCGGTCGCGCAGGAGCCGCAAGCCCTCAAGATCGTCCGAGCTCACGGGCTCTTCAAACCAGCTTACTCCGAACCCCGCGAACTGATGGGCAAATGCGAGAGCCTGTTTGCGGCTGTAGGCGCCGTTGGCGTCGACAAAGAGTTCCGTCTCATCGCCGATGGCCTCGCGCGCGGCGCGCACGCGGGCGAGATCGTCACCCGGATTGCTGCCGACCTTCATCTTGACGCGGGGAATTCCGGCTTCGGCCCACCCGCCCAGTTGATTCTGCAACTGTTCGAGCGAGTAGGACGTGAACCCGCCGCTGCCGTACACCGGCACTCCGTCGCGCGCCATGCCGAGCAGTCGCGCCAGCGGCACCTGGAGCAGTCGCGCCTTCAGGTCCCACAGGGCTGCGTCGACAGCAGCGATCGCCATCGATGCGATGCCGGGCCGGCCGAGGTTGCGAATCGCGTGGACCATGGCCTGCCACGATCCGATCACATCCATGGCGTCCCTGCCACTCACGACTCCGGCAAGCAGGTCGGTGATCAGTTGCGCGGTGGCCGTGTCGGCATAGGTGTATCCCAGGCCTATCGTGCCACCGGCCTGAACCTCGACGATCACGATGGTAGTTTTGTTCCACTGCAGCGTGCCGTCCGCCTCGGGCGTGTCGGTGGGAACGGTGTAGGCCGAGACGCGCAACGGTTCGACGGCCGTTCGAGTGGTTGAAGCCGTCTTGCTCGTTGCCGTTGTCATCGGGACGATTTTCCGGGTGCCGGGGGACAAGTACAGTTCTGGACCTATCTCACGAGTTTTCGATGGTGAGAGTTCCAGGTTCGGGTGCAAGCGGTCTCAGGCTTGAATTACTCCAGGGCCCGTTACATGGCTTATTTGCGCGAGATACCCATCGGGCTGTATGGCTTGCACCGTGCCAACGAGACTATGATGAAACCACGTGCTGCGAGGCGTTGCCGTACTTGCGAATTCCCGACACGGAGTGCGCTCGGTGGTGCGAAGCCGCCGCAGTTTGGCTCCAGCGCCCTGTCGATTGCTGGTTGCGAGCATCGCGCTCTTGTTGATCTGGGCGACGTGCCCAGGGCGAGCGCAGACATCCCGCAGGGCGGAAGGCACGAGGTCCCGAAGCAGGAAGTCTTCAGCCGCGCCGCACCTCGACGTTTCGAAGATTAATGACCCGAACACACGCGACACCATTGGTCCTCACTCGCAAGGCGATGACGTGGTCCGGGCGGAGATCCTACTCGACCGGCTGAAGTTCTCCCCCGGCGAGATCGGCGACACTTACGACGACAATTTCGCCAAGGCGGTCGCCGCGTTCCAGGCCGCCAGCGGATTGCCCGCCATGGGAGCGGTGGATTCGGCCACCTGGGCTGTGTTGAATGACGATCAGGCCTCCGGGCAGGTGCAGCAAAAGCAGCCTCAGCCTACGCAGAATCAGGGCTCGAGCGGCGCGCAACAGCAACCTGAGCCGCAGAATGGCCAGCCCCGCGGCCCAGAGCAGCAGAACCGTCAACCGAAGGGACAAACCAACGGCCAGGATCGCGACCAATCCAATGGCCAGCCGAACTCGCAGACACCATCGTCTCAGAACCAGAGCGCGCCGCCACCGGCAATCATCGTGTACACCATCCTTCCCGAGGACGTGGCAGGGCCTTTTACCAAGGTCCCCGAGGTGACCGGACGCGACCGTGGTGAGCGTTTGATGCTGGTGGAGGCGAGATTCAAGCAGCTCAACTATTCGTCGCCGCTGCAACTCCTGGCGGAGAAGTTTCATGCGAGCCCGCACCTGCTGGTTGAACTTAATCGCGACAAAAGATTTGACAAGGAAGGCGAACAGATCGAGGTCCCGAACGTCCTTACCCCGGCTCCGTCGCAGGCGAGTTCGGTCGTGGTTGACGCTTCCACGCATAGCGTGACGGCGCTCGACAGCAGCGGCAAGATCCTGGCGTTCTATCCGGCCACTGTCGGCAGCGAGCACGACCCGCTGCCGGTCGGCCATTGGACGGTCAAGGAGATCGACCGGTATCCGCATTTCAAATACAACCCCAATCTGTTTTGGGATTCGGAAGACAAGCGGCCGCGAGCCACACTTCCTGCGGGCCCCAGAAACCCGGTCGGCGTGGTCTGGATCGGTCTCTCGAAAGAGCACTACGGAATCCACGGCACGCCTCAGCCATCCCTCATCGGCCAGACGCAATCGCACGGTTGCATCCGGCTTACGAATTGGGATGCCGCAGAACTGTCAGGCATGGTCAAGGTCGGTACCCCGGTCTTGCTCGAGGAGGGCACGCCATCACGCGCTCAGTTGCAGCCTGTATTGTCGCAATAGGGGTAGGACTGACAGCGGCGCCTGCCTCGGCGCCGCCGCAGTCTACCCCACAAGTATCCCAAATTCAGGAGACAGAGCAACCCGCAGTCACGCCCGCCGACTACGACGCTTTGATGGCGCGCAACTTGACGCTCCCCGTTCCGGGCGTCGACCCCAAGACCCTGCAGGATACGTTTAACGAGGCCCGCGAAGGAAGCCGCCGCCACGAAGCCACCGATATTCCGGCGCCGGCGGGGACGCCGGTTGTTGCCGTGGAGGATGGTGTCATCAAGAAGCTCTTTTTCAGCGTGCGCGGCGGCAACACCCTGTATGAGTTCGATCCAACCCAGACGTACTGCTACTACTACGCTCACCTGCAGCGATACGCCCCTGGCCTTCAGGAAGGGCAGACTGTCAAGCGCGGCGATCTAATCGCCTACGTTGGATCCTCAGGCGACGCTGCGCCCGGCGATCCGCATCTGCACTTTGCCATATCCAAATTGGGCCCCGAAAAGCACTGGTGGGAGGGCACGCCCATCGACCCTTACCCGATTTTGACGGGGAAGGAGCCGAGATAGCTGAGGGCCATGTTCGCGAAAGGGCCTGCCGGGTTCGGCTTCCGTGCGCAGCCTCGGTGCCGCCGCGCAAGTCCTAAGAACCAAGGAAACGGCGCACGCGCCTAACCAAGCTCGCCTCAAGCCAGTCTAAGCAGTCTCAACTGGCGTCGATTCTCGCCAGCACGAAGATTTTGCGTTAACTCTACGTCTCCGCAGTACGTCTGAGATGACGACGCGAGGTGCTTATGGACCGACTAAATAATGATGTGCTCTTTGCTCTGCGCATGATCCGCAAGAGTCCCGGCTTCACTGGGGTGGCCGTTTTGACACTGGCGCTCGGAATCGGCGCCAATACCGCCATCTTCAGCTTCGTTGATGCTGTGCTGCTCAAGCCGCTGCCGTTCCCGCACCCTGAGCGGATTCTCAACGTGTGGGAGAAGCCGCCTGGCGGCGAACGCAACGGCATCTCGACGATGAACTTTCTCGACTGGCAGCGCCAGAATACGGTCTTCACGGCCATGGCCGCACAGGCCTGGGGCGCGGCGACCTTGACGGGCTCAGACGTCCCGGTGCAGTTGCGCAACGGCCGGGTGTCCGCGTCATACTTCGACATCTTCGGTGCGAAAGCGATGCTGGGGCGCACCTTTGCGCCGGGCGAGGATCAGCTCGGCAAGCAGTACGAGGTGATTCTGTCTCACCGGGTGTGGGAAAGCCGGTTCGGAGCCGATACGGGCATCATCGGCCGCACCATCCGCCTGAATGGCGCGCCGTACACCGTGATCGGCGTAATGCCTCCCGGGGTATACGACCGCGATTGGCAGGACCTATGGACGCCGCTTGCCTTCGAGCCCAAAGATATGACGCGGGATTATCACTGGATGATCTCATGGGCCGGGCTCAAGCCTGGTGTGACCCTGCAGCAGGCGCGCCAGCAAATGAACGAGATTGGGGCTCGCATCGAACATGACTATCCGAAGTCCAACAAGGGCTGGGGCGTTACTGTTGATCGCTACCAGGACCGCCTGGTAGGCGATACCGACAGACAGTCACTGCTCGTTCTGCTGGCCGCGGTCGGCGCCGTGCTGCTGATCGGCTGCGTCAACCTGGCGAATTTGCTCCTGGTCAGAGGCGCCGGGCGCGAGCGCGAGGTGGCCGTGCGGTCCGCGCTCGGAGCGAGCCGGTCACGCTTAATGCGCCAGTTCCTCACCGAGAGCGTTATGCTGGCTTGCTTCGGTGGAACGGCGGGCGTCGCTGTGGGCTGGGGATTGATGCTCGGCCTCAAGGCTTGGATACCCCCATCCTACCTGCCCGCGGAAGCCGACGTCCAACTCAACGGCTCGGTGCTGGCGTTCGCGGCTGCCATCGTGATTATTTCCGGGATCCTTTTCGGCATCGCTCCCGCGTTTCACGGCGCCCGGGCGGACGTGGTCGAGTGGCTGAAGGAAGGTGGCCGCGGAGCCACCTCGGGCACGGGCCGCCGTCGGGTCCACAACGCCTTGGTGGTGGCTGAGATCGCGCTCGCGTTCGTCCTGCTCTCCGGCGCGTGCCTGCTGATTCGAAGCCTCTATAAACTGCAGAACGTTGACCCGGGCTTTGACACCACCAACGTGATCACCATGTGGCTTCCTATGAGTTCGAAGCAGTACCCAGATGGCCCGCGCATCATCAGCTATATCGAGCAGGTTACGGACAAGATACGCGGGGTGGCGGGGGTCCGCGAGGTTGCCACCACCTCGGGCCTGCCGCTCGAAGGCTGGAGCGAGGGTATGCCGTTCATGATCGAGGGCCAGACCTTCGTGGACTTGGCGAACCGGCCCGCGGCGAATTACAAGAGGGTAAGCCCATCGTATCTTTCCGCCTTGCACATGCGGCTGCTGAAGGGGCGGTGGCTCGCGGAAACCGACACGGAAGGATCGCTGCCCGTAATCGTGGTGAACGAGACCATGGTGAAGCGTTTCTTCAAGGGCGAGGAGCCGATCGGCAAACGCGTCCTGATTCAACAGATCATCCCCGGCCAGCCTGCCCTCGGACCCGAGATCCCGTGGCAAGTGGTGGGCGTGGTTGCGGATGAGAAAGCCAACGGCCTCGATGATTCGAGCCCGGGCGATTACGTCTCCTACAAGCAAAGTCCGACGCCGGACACGGCGCTTGTGGTGCAGGGCGCAATGGATCCCATACACCTCGTGAAAGCCATCCAGGCTGCCGTCTGGCAACTCAACAAAGACCAGGCCTTCGATGACATCAAGACCCTGGAACAGATCAAGGGCGAGTCTCTCGGCTGGAACCGGCTCAGGAGCATGCTCCTCGGCGCATTCGCCGGGCTCGCGCTCATGCTTGCGGCCATTGGAATCTACGGGGTGATCTCCTACTCGGTGGCGCAACGGACCCACGAGATGGGAGTGCGGGCTGCGCTCGGCGCGAGCCGTTGGCATCAGCTTGAATTAGTGTTCAGGAGCGGTATGCTGCTCACCTGCGTCGGACTTGTCGTCGGCGTAGCCGGCGCCCTCGGCCTCACTCGTGTGTTGTCAAGCTTCCTGTTTGGCGTGAGTCCGCGCGATCCCTGGACGATGGTGCTGGTGGGGCTGGTGCTGAGCTCGGTCGCTGCGGCCGCGTGCTTTGTACCTGCTTTCCGCGCTTCCCGCATCGATCCCATGGTCGCACTGCGGCATGAATGACGCGGTTGCCGACCGGGACCTCTAGCACTTGTCGGTTACGAGCGAGGCAGATGGCATTATGATTGACCGGTATGAATCTCGTTACCGTAGGAGGCGGGGGACTGGCCGGGAGCGAGGCGGCGTGGCAACTGGCGGAGCGCGGCGTTCCGGTCGCGCTGTACGAGATGCGTCCGCGTCAGAGCACGCCCGCTCACAAGACCGGCCGGCTTGCCGAACTCGTCTGCAGCAACTCGCTGAAGTCCAATAGTCCGGGCGCGGCGAGCTGGCTGCTGAAAGAGGAACTGCGCCGGTGCGGCTCCCTCCTGCTGCGGCTCGCGCATGAGAACGCGGTGCCCGGCGGGGCGGCGCTGGCGGTCGATCGTGAACGCTTCGGCGAGGCCGTGACGTCCGCCATCGAAGGTCACCCCCTGATCCGTGTCATGCGCGCCGAGCTTCGCGAGGTTCCGATCGGTGGTCCGGCGCTGATCGCGAGCGGCCCGCTGACCTCCGACGCGCTCGCGGCCAGCCTTCAGGCGCTCACCGGCGCCGGTAATCTCGCCTTCTACGACTCCATCAGCCCCATCGTCGACGCCGAGACGCTAAACGAGGACCGCATCTTTCGCGCCTCGCGTTATGGCAAGGGCGGGGGCGAAGACTACCTCAATTGCCCGCTCGACGCCGATGAGTATCGCGCGTTCTACGAAGCCCTGATGGCAGCCGAAACCGTCCAGACGCACGCCTTCGAAGATTTGAACTATTTCGAGGCCTGCCTCCCCATCGAAGAACTGGCGCGCCGCGGCATCGATACCCTGCGTTTCGGCCCCATGAAGCCCGTGGGCCTGATTGATCCCAAGACGGGCCGCCAACCTTACGCCGTGGTCCAGCTTCGCGCCGAGAATCTGCGCGATTCCAGCTACAATCTGGTTGGCTTTCAGAATCACCTGAAGTTTCCCGAGCAGAAGCGCATTCTGAGGCTGATTCCGGGACTTGAGCGCGCGGAGTTTCTCCGCTACGGCCAGATCCATCGCAACACCTACATCAACGCGCCGCGGCTGCTCGCGCCGGACCTGAGCCTGCGCGCCGCTCCCGGCGTGTTCATTGCGGGCCAGCTTTCAGGCGTGGAAGGTTACGTCGAGTGCATCGCCACGGGATTACTCGCCGGCATGGCGCTGGCCGCCCGGTCGCTCGATCAGCCTTTCACGCCGCCACCGCGCACCACGGCGCTTGGGTCGCTGGTGCGTTACATCACTGACGCGGACCCAGCGAATTATCAGCCGGCGAACATCTCGTTCGACCTGCTGCCGCCAGCCGAAGGTCTGCCGCGTGCGATCATGCGGGACCGGTCGAAGCGGCGGGCTTGGCAGTGCGAGAGGGCCTTGGCGGATTTGCAGGACTGGCGGGAGAGTGGTCAGGCGTGCGTTGTCGGTGGTCCGTTGTCCGTCGCTCACGAATCGTAGATCGTGGAGCGTAGATCGTCGTGCCGAAAAACAAGCCGCTACGAACGGTCCTGTTATGGATCAAGCGATCGACCGCTACCTCCGTTACCTGACCGACGAGCGCAATGCGTCGCCGCATACGCTGCGTAACTACGCCAGCGATCTTCATCAGTTCC
>JASHPE010000116.1 GCA_030038235.1 Terriglobia bacterium | reverse complement strand
GAGCAAGTGGCGCGTGCCGGGAAATCCGAGGCTTCCGCGACGCGGCGACGCCCTCCGAGGTAAACCCATGGCCCTCGACGAACTGCACGCGAGACGTCTCGCGACGGTGATGAACGTGTTCGAGGACGCGCTCGACCGCATCAAACGCTTGCTGGAAGAAGCCGAGTGCGGGAGCGAGCCCCGGCCCGAAAGCGGCGAATTGCTGAATCTCCAATTGGCCACCGGCCGGATGCGAGCGCGCTTGCAGGCTGCCGCCGAGCGCTTCGAGGTGCAGCGGACCCGGCCGCCTTGGCTTCAGAAGCTCGCGGCGGAACTCTCCACGCTTTGGGTGGTCCTTGAGAACGCCATGCCGCGACGGCTGAAGGGCTACGGACGCGAGTTTGCGCCGCAAGACCGCGCCGACTGGGAAGCGTTGATCCGGGACCTGCTAGAGGAGGTCGAGCGCATGAGGCAGTCGGTGTCCAAGGAGAGTCGTGCCTCGTTTTGACCGGCATGGGAATAGGGCCAACGAAGGAACGAACCCACTATGTCCTTTAAAATCAGTGTGGCTGTCTTTGGGACGTTGCCAGTCGACAGTTGCTTGAATTCGGCCCACTGTCGACTGTCGACTGTCGACTGTAAACTTCTTTCGGTGGGAACATGAAGAACTTGGGGATCCTCCTCTCAGGCCGCGGATCGAATTTCGAGGCCATTGCGCACAACCTGCTCTCGGGCTCCATCCCAGCGCGGATCGCGGTCGTCGTCAGCAACCGTCAGGACGCCGCCGGACTCGATCGCGCCCGAGCCCTCGGCATCGAAGCCCGCTGCCTGCCGTCGAAGGGCAAGGATCGCGAGGCCTACGATCGCGAATTGGTGGCGACGCTGCAGAGCTTCGGGGTCGACATCGTGTGCCTGGCCGGGTTCATGCGTGTCCTCAGCTCGACCTTCATCCGCGCCTTCCCTACCCGGATTCTGAACATCCATCCCGCGCTGCTTCCTGCGTTTCCGGGCCTCGAGGCGCAGAAACAGGCGCTCGACTACGGCGTGAAGTTCACCGGATGCACCGTGCACTTGGTGGACGAAGGCGTGGACACGGGCCCGATCATCGGCCAGGCGGTGGTTCCGGTGCTCGATGGTGACACGGTGGAGTCGCTTTCGGCGCGCATCCTGAAAGAGGAGCATCGCATTTACTCCGAAGCGGTCCGGCTCGTGGTCGAAGAACGCATCCGGGTTGAAGGACGCCGAGTCCGGGTGACGAGTTAGGCGACTGGAGCGAGGGTCGAGGTGCATCTGATACACTGTAGTGTGTAGAGGGTTCAAATGGCTCACTGCATCAGGATCAACATCACAGTGGATCGTGAAACGCTCCGCCTGGCGGACCGCGAAGCGCGACGGCAGAAAACGTCGCGAAGCGAGTTCATACGCAAGGCGGTAAGGGAGCAGGCTCAGAGCCTGCGACATGAATTCGAAGAAGAAGAGCGGCGTCAGCGTCAGGCGAGAGCGATCGAAGGCCTGAACCGGCTGGCGAAGCAGTTTGGAGACTGGCCGGCCGAGCAGATTCTCAGGGAAAGTCGAGACCGATGGCAGAAGGGGTAAAGGCGGCACCAGTTGCCGGAATACGTGGTTGACACGTCCGTGGCAATAAAGTGGGTCGTCGGACGATATGAGTCCGACGTGCAACAGGCGGAGCAATTGTTGTTGGCATTCCAGAGGCGCGACTGTAGTTTGTCAAGTCCCGATCTTCTCCTTATCGAATTTGCCAACGTTCTGATCACCGGCCACCGCCGGGAACTCACGGAGGTCCGGCAAGCCATAAGCTTTCTTTATGAGCTCGGTATTAGGGTAGCGCCGGTCTCTTGGAACGCTCTGAATCGAGCGATCGAAATCGCCGCCTCCAAGCAGGTTGCTGTCTACAATTCGTACTTCCTCGCCGTAGCCGAGAGCTTGGGGGCCACGCTGGTTACGGCCGACGAGAAATTCCTGCGACGGATACACCCGAACCCTAGTGTGATTGCGTTGCGCGATCTACGACTCACAACCTGATCTGCCATGACCATCGACGAACAACTCGCTTACCTGACCAAGGGCGCCGAAGAGACCATCCGCGTCGAGGAGCTGCGCGCCAAACTGGAGCGCTCGGCAAACAGCGGCAAGCCGCTGCGCGTCAAGGCCGGCTTCGATCCTACCGCGCCCGACATCCATCTCGGGCATACAGTGCTGATCCGCAAGCTGAAACATTTTCAAGACCTCGGCCACACGGTGATCTTCCTCATCGGCGATTTCACCGGTCTGATCGGCGACCCTTCCGGCCGCAACGTCACGCGTCCTCCGATGACGCCCGAGGAAGTGGCGGCCAACGCCGAAACGTACAAAACGCAGGTCTTCAAGATCTTGGACCCCGAAAAGACAGTGATCGACTTTAACAGTCGCTGGCTCAGCAAGCTTAGTAGCCTCGACTGGATCACGCTGTGCTCGCGCTACACGGTGGCACGATTGCTCGAGCGCGACGATTTCAGCAAGCGCATGAAGGAGCAGCGGCCCATCGCGATTCACGAACTGCTGTACCCGCTCTCGCAGGGCTACGACTCGGTGGCGCTCGAGGCTGACGTTGAGCTTGGCGGTACCGATCAGAAATTCAACCTGCTGGTAGGCCGCACGCTGCAGCATGAGTACGGCCAGGAACCGCAAGTGATCATGACCATGCCGATCCTTGAGGGCCTGGACGGCGTACAGAAGATGTCGAAGTCGCTCGGGAATTATGTGGGCATTAACGAGGCGCCGGCGGAGATGTTCGGCAAACTGATGTCAATTTCCGACGAGATGATGTGGCGGTACTACCTGCTGTTGACGGACATGACGCCGGTCGAGATCGAGGATTTGAAAGACGAGGTCCAATCAGGAGCGCAACACCCGCTCGAAGTCAAGAAGGCGCTCGCCGGCCGTGTAGTGGCTGACTTTCACGGCGACGACGCCGCAGCCCGGGCGCGGGCTGATTTTGAGGCGCAATTCCGCGACCGAGGACTGCCCTCGGTGCTGGCGAGCCAGCAGTACCCCCTTAGCGCACCGCGGAAGCTCTTCCGCGTGCTCACGGACGTGGGCCTGTGCGAATCAAACTCCGAAGCCCAGCGCAAGATGAAGGAAGGGGCGGTTTACGTGGGAGCCGGCGACTCCGCTCAGCCCGAGTGGCAGAAGATCAGCGATCCCAAGTGGGAAGTAAATCCGCAGCGCCATCCCATGACGCTTCTCCGCGTCGGACGCCAGGTCCTCCATGTAGTCTTCGTTCCCGAGACATGATTTCCCGGCAGGAGCCGCGATCGGAGCGTCGAAAACGGATATCTTTCATCCAATCTCTTAGCCAGCATGAAGGATGGGAGGAAGACCACTATGGCGGATGTTGCCACCACTTTCCTGCGCGATCAACTTGTCGACCGGCGTCACAGGCTTTCCGTGGCCGCAAACTGGCAGCCCCAGGAGAGCCATCTGAGACAACTGCTGCGCGATGTGGATGCGGCGCTCGCGAGGATGGATCACGGCACTTACGGAATCTGCGAGCTGTGCCACGCGCCGGTTGAAGCCTCGCGACTGATTAGCGATCCGCTGGTGCGCTATTGCCTCGATCATCTCTCGGCGGCTGAGCGCTCGGCGCTGGAGTACGACTTGCAAGCAGCCGCGGGGCTGCAGCGTGGCTTGTTGCCACCGGCCGAGACCCATCACGATGGCTGGCAAGTGGCGCATCGTTATCGCCCGGTGGGCGCGGTCAGCGGAGATTACTGTGACCTCGCGGTGGCCGACGCTCCGGAGCGCGGCCTGTTCTTCTTTCTTGGGGACGTTTCCGGAAAGGGCGTGGCCGCCTCCATGCTCACCGCGCAACTCCATGCCATTTTCGGCAGCCTGGTCGCGCGGCGTATGGGCGTCGCTCCGCTGATGAGCGAGGCCAGCCACATTTTCTGCCGCAGTTCGCTGTCGCCTTTCTTCGCGACGCTGGTGGGCGGACGCACGGGCGCCGACGGGAAGCTCGAAATCGCAAACGCCGGGCATTGTCCGCCGCTGCTGGTGCGGAGCCGGACGGTCACCCGGCTCGAAGCCTCGGGTCTTCCTCTGGGAATAACATCGAACGGCGAATATCGCGCCGAACAATTGCAGCTTCAGCCCGGCGACGTTTTGCTGATATACACCGATGGACTCACGGAAGCCCGCAGTGGCGATGACGAGGAGTACGGGGAGGAGCGGGTCATCGAGTCGATTCGCGAGGGCTCACAGGCAAGCGCTCGCGACGTGGTCAATGCGTCGCTGGAAGGCCTGGAGCGATTTCTCGTTGGTTCGGCGCTTTCCGACGACCTCACGGTTATGGCGATTCGCCGCAGCGACTGAGCAGACGCGGAGCCGACCAGCACCTAGGGGGCAGGATCCTGAACGGACGGCGTAATCTGCGCCCGCTTTTGGCGCGCAACGGCCAGCACACGGGCGTCCTCGGCGATGAGCACCGCCTCCAGCGCAGCGTCGTGCACGTCGGCCTTCTTCGCGCCCTGCGCCAGCAGATTACCGGCGATTTGAAGCGTCTGCTCGGCCGTGTCGAGGGTCTCGGGTGCGTATCGAGCAGCGCCGGCCGCGCGGGCCACGGCAAGGGCGAGCCGGGCTTCTTCAAACAGCAACGGCTCGCCCGCGACTTTGGGGTCGGCGGCAACGGTCGGAACCGATTGCGCGCCGATAGGCTTCCGGAGCAATTCGCAATTGACTTGTGTCAGAGGGATATTCACGGCGCCACCCGGGGCCAAGTCCGACTCAAACGCCACAGCGGCGCTCGGCTGGCTGACCGCAAAGTACGCTTCGGCAGTGACGATCAGGCCGAATCGCAACGACCTGGACTTTGTCCGAATCTCGCCCGCGCTTCCCGTCCGCTCCACTTCGCCCAAGTTCGTGGTTCGGCCATCGGACGTGACCTGCCAGAGCGTGTACGTTAGATACTCGGAGCCGAGGCGCGAGGCCGCCGGCAAGTTGCTGAAGACGGCGTGGATTTTCAATACAGACTTGAAGGGCTCAATTTCAGCCTGGCCGGCAGCGCCTGGAACCAGCGGCGTATACCGGAAAGCGATGGTCGTAGGGCCCGCGAGATGCCCGAAATCCATGACCCTGACGCGCTCGGTTACGTTAGCGGCGCCGGATGTCGAGTTGAGTCCGGCAGTGGATGGCCCCTGCGCGTCAGCGAATCCTGGCGGCATCGCGCCCGCCGGGAAACAAAGCGCCACAATGATCGCTGCGGCGGGCACGAAGATTCGTCGGGCGTCGCGGAGCATGGCAGGGAAGCACATTGCCTAGGGTGACGCGGACGGAGGAATGGTCAGGTTAAGAACCACGATGCCCCGGTCGTCAAGAGAGCTGGCGTGGCGCACTTCCGATGCCTGCCCCTTGTATTTGGCCTGGACTTTATAGTCGTGGTTTGGCTTTAAGTCCGTGAACGTATACCGCCCTCCAACCTCGGTATACAAACCCAGGGATGTGCCCGCCGTCTCATCGGTGAGTTCCACGCTCGCCCCAACGATGGGATTATTCGAGGAGTCGAGGACCTCACCCTGAACTGTCTTGGTAAGAGGCTGCTTTTTCTTGGCGAACAGCGGAAGGGCCAGAGTACAGGAGAGCGCCAGACACGTGAGCGCCATCAGGAGCAGTGGGCGACATTCAGTTCGCGGGCTCCGGTACGCCCTGGGGGGCCGCTGGACCCCGCCGTTACCAGTCTTCTTCTTCCTCTTCATCCTCATCGAGAACCACCCGTAATTCCAGGGGATTGGTGCTCACCACTTCGAGTTCAGCGCCGCACTCGTGGCAATCCAGCTTCTCCCCTTCTTCAACCTCGTCGTCTTCCATGTCAATTACCGCTTCGCATTCCGGACAATTAGCCATCGCGCACCCCGCTAACTTGAAACTAGAGCTCCCGAGAAAAAGTCTATTCATTCGGAGCGGCGATGTCCAGTCGCCTACGGGACGATTCGGGAGCGCTGGATAGGACCGCGACGTTCGTCCTTGACGCATATCGAGCGCATATGCTAGGGTCAGCGTCACTCGATTCATGGAGCCATGCTCGCAATATGTCCGAGATTGTGAAGGTCGATGAAAGACGATTGGAGTTCGCGCTGCAGTATGCCGTCCGGCTGATCTTGACCGGCAAAGTGGTGGCGTTTCCTACCGACACGTTTTATGGGCTGGGGGTTGACCCCTTTAACCTGGCCGCCGTCAACCAGATATTCCGCATCAAGCGGCGGAGTTACGACCGGCCTCTGCCGCTGCTGGTGTCTTCGCTCGACCAGGCGGCCGATCTCACTATTGACCCGCCCAGCCAGTTCTTCCGGCTGGCAGAGAAATTCTGGCCCGGGCCGCTCACGATTATCGTCCCGGCATCGCGGCAGATTCCTCTAAAGGTAACCGGCAATACGGGCCGCGTCGCCTTGCGTCTGCCGAAGTCGGCTCTGGCCGTGGCACTGATTGAAGCCGCGGGCCGGCCGCTGACCGGGACCAGCGCCAATCTGACGGAGCATCCTGCCTGCGCGACGGCAGAAGAGGTGGAGATCCAGATCGGCGACACCGTGCCCTTGATCCTCGACGGGGGCCCGACGCCGGGCGACCTCGCCTCGACCATCATAGAAGTCGATGACGACGGGTGGCAGATCCAACGCCATGGCCCCGTGACCGAGGCGGAATTGAAGGAGTTCCTCGGCTGAGCCGTCCTCACCGCATCCGCTGGGTCTTTGCCGCCATCGGTCTTGCCGCGGTTGTGACCCTGGTCACAGAATGCTGGCTCTACGTCGCCATCCGTCGGCAAGCGTCGAGGGACGAGGCGCGCGCTGCGGGCGCGATCGTGGTGTTCGGCGCCGCGGAGTACGAGGGGGATCCTTCGCCGGTGTTCAAGGCCCGGCTCGATCATGCTTTTGACCTCGAGGAAGAGGGCCTCGCACCCCTGGTCATCACCACCGGAGCCGGCGGCGGTGACTTGCGGTTCACGGAAGCCGGCGTGGGCCGCGATTACCTGATCCAGCAAGGCATGGCTGCGGACAAGATCCTCACCGACACAACCAGCCAGACCACCTACGCCAGCGTCAGGACGGTGGCGAAAATGCTGCTCGACCGCCATGTCAATACGTGCATAGCCGTCAGCGACGGGTTTCACCTCTATCGCATCAAGCGGATGCTGCGGCAGCGGGGCATTGAGGCCTACGGCTCGCCCGACCCGGAAAGTCCAATCGAGGGCGATGCGTTGGATCGAGCGCTGCATACGATCCGTGAGGTGGCAAGTACGACGGCCTGGTATCTCGGCTACCACGGCTAGGCTAGTCATTCCATCGTCAGTGTTCCCAGCACCACGGGCCGCCGAGCGCCCGTAACGGCGGGCAGATTCCCCACGAGCCCGTGCAAAGTGCGGTCCGCGAGCAGAGCGAACGCCATCGCTTCTTTTGCGTCCACGGGCCACCCCCAATCATCAGAAGGCTGAACCTGCATTGCCGGCAGCAACGCTTTCAGCCGCGCGACCAGCAGCCGGTTATGCGCACCACCCCCTGAAATCACCAGACGACGCAGGTTTCCACGAGCGCCGATCCGCGGGAAAACGAATCGATCGAGGCTGCCGGCAATCGAGCGTACCGTCAGCTCGACGGCGGTCGTCAACAAATCCTCCGGAGAGAAAGAAGAGGAGAGAAAGTAGCGATTCACAAAATCGCTTCCGAATTCTTCGCGTCCGGCGCTCTTCGGTGGGCGCCGCTCGAAGAACGGAAACCGCAGCGCTTCGGCCAAAAAGGGCTCGATCACCTTTCCGCGCGCAGCGCGCCGGCCGTCGGCGTCATAACGCTTGCGTCCGCCGGTGAAGTGGCGGATCAGCGCGTCGATTACCATGTTGCCCGGGCCAGTATCGAATCCGAAGACGTGCTCCGGACGCGCGCCGGCCGGAATCACCGTCACGTTGGCGATTCCGCCGAGGTTGAGCGCCACCGAGCCTTCCCGGGCGTCAGCCAGAAGCAGATAATCCACCATGGGCACGAGCGGCGCGCCTTCGCCCCCGGCCGCGATGTCGGCGCTGCGGAAGTCTGCCACGACGGGGGCGCCAGTCAGTTCGGCGATTACCGCGGCGTTGCCGATCTGCAGTGTGCCCGCTCGCGCGCCGCCGGAAGCACGTCCCTGATGAAACACGGTCTGCCCGTGCGAGCCGATCACGGAGAGGCGATTTGGCTGCACAGCGGCTTCGCGGCACACGCGCAGCGCGACGCGGGCGAAGGCTTCGCCGACGCGGACATGGAGTTTGCTCAACTCGCCAGCAGTTACCGGTTGGCCTCCGGCCACAGAAAGCAACCTCTGGCGCAAGCCCGTCGGATAAGGAACCGTGACAAAGCGCAAGAGCCGCGTCTCGGGACGCGTCAGCGGCCCGCTGAGGCGCACCAGGGCTGCATCGATGCCGTCGAGCGAGGTGCCGGCCATCAATCCCACGGCGAGCCGGCTACGCGGTGCGGTTCTGCCATTCGACCTGCGACGGCGGTAGTGTCCTAAATTCGGGCGTACGGGCGGCCCTTGTGGCCGCCCAACTGCTCGCGCCCGCAAAGGATGTGCTGTAAATGGGGCGGCCACAAGGGCCGCCCGTACGTCTGAGTTTAGGACACTAGTGCGACGGCTGTTTATAGCTGACTTGGGCATTCTTCTCAACTCGACCATTTCCGCGCGAATGCCTCAAAATCGCGCTCGAGCCGTGAATACTGGGCTGCGGCCAGTTGTCTCGCGGGCCGTCGCAAAGATTTCTGCACAGTCCTGACGCGACCGAGCGCTTCGGAGATGCGCGCATCGGGGAGCCTTCCAGCTTCAGCGGCGCGTCCGAGGCTCTGGCAGACATGCTCCAGGAGCTTTCGTTCGCCCGGAACCAGCACGAGATCGCATCCGGCAGCGAGCGCACGGACCACGGCTTCCTCGACCTCAATACCGGCGGCTTCGGCGGCAGCGGAGGCATCGGCCAGCGCCACTCCACGGTATCCGAGCTTTGCGCGCAACAAACCCTCGATGACGCCCGCTGAGAGAGAAGCAGGACGCAGGAATTCGTAATCGTAGGCTCGATGAACTGCGTAGCTAATCTCGATCGCGGCCGGCTTGTTGCCAAGAGCTCGATACGGCACCAACTCCTCGCGCCACAGCGCCGCCAATGACCGGTCGATGATGATGGCCCTGGTCGCTGGTGGCGTTGCTTTGCTCGATGGAAGTCCCGGAAAATGCCGCCCGCAGCACAGAACTCGCTCTGAGCCAAGTGACTCAACAAAAGTTACCGCCCGCTGTGCCGTCTCCGCGGGTGAGATTTGCTTTCCGCCGGCGTTGCTCGACAACTCGTTCCCAAGAGGGTGTTGAACTGCCTTGATTGCCGTCATTCCGAGCGAAGCGAGGAATCTCGTATGTCCCTTTCTTGCAGAGCGAGATTCCTCGCTTCGCTCGGAATGACGAGGATCGAGACCGTTTTTAAACATCACCCCAGACCCGATTGTAGGGGTGGGTTCGATATCGAGTGTCGGCGCCCGATTGAAGTTCAGCCCCAGCAGCCTCATCGCCCGCCCGATGGCAGCGCCCGCCTCTGCGGCGCCACTCGCATCGAGGGAAAGCGCCCGAGCCAGCGCCTGCGGATGGGATTCGTCGGGCTGGGGAGGCAGTAATGCCGTCAAAGCGCCTCCGCCTTCTTCCTCGATCGCGAGGATCGGCAACGTGCCGAGCGCGCGAGCCGACTCCCGGCACGTTTCGACAGACTCCCGGCACGCTTCGAACGTCGCTTCGGGACTCGTGAGCTTCCGAAAGAAAAGTCCGGCCGGCTTGAAAAGCTCGAGCAACTGACCGAGACTCGCGCTCCAAGTCGCATCCGCGATTTCGAGCAGCAACAGCGAGCTTAGATTAACGTCTTGCATTGGCACCGTAGCGCGGGCATCGTGCCCGCTGTGGCGCGGGCGTCCCGTCCGCGCCAGGGCTGAGGCGAGACGCCCCAGTTACAGCGGGCGGGACGCCCGCGCTACGACCTGTGGCTTCTGCCTTCTGACTCCTGGGCTTCTGCCCTTCTGGCTTCTTCTTTACCTGATCTGCCGCTTCAATTCCGCCAACAGATTCAGCGCTTCCAGCGGCTTCATGTTGTCGAGATCCGCTTCTTCCAGCGCTCGCACGATCTCCGCGTTTAGCGGCGTGAAGATCGTCAACTGCACCGGCGACCGCTCGCGAGGCTTTCGGTCCTCGCCCGCCGGCTGCGTCGCCTCAGCCGCGAGTTGTTCGCTCAGCGTACGTTCGCTCTGTTCGTGTTGCGCCAGAATCTCGCGGGCACGCTCGATGACTGCCGGGGGCAATCCCGCGAGGCGCGCCACTTCCACTCCGTAGCTTTTGTCGGCGCTTCCGGGCTCGACCTTACGCAGAAAGACGATATTTGACCCTGATTCCTTCACCGACACGTGATAGTTCTTCACGCCCGGCAGCAGTTCGGCAAGATCGGTCAGCTCGTGATAGTGCGTGGCGAAAAGCGTCTTGGCACGAGTGCGCGACTCGAGGTGCTCCACCACGGCCCGGGCGATCGCAAGTCCGTCGAAGGTCGCTGTGCCCCGCCCGACTTCATCTAGCAGCACCAGGCTTCGGTCTGTGGCGGTATTCAGGATGCTCGCCGCCTCGGTCATCTCCACCATGAAGGTGGACCGGCCTCGCGCAAGATTGTCGGAGGCGCCGATGCGTGTGAAGATGCGATCAAGAATCGGCAGCCGGGCGCGGTCGGCGGGCACAAACGAACCCATCTGCGACATAAGGGCGATCAGCGCCGCCTGACGCAGGTAAGTGGATTTTCCGCCCATGTTGGGGCCGGTGATGATGAGGATTCGGTCGCCCTCCGAGTTCAGGTAGACATCATTTGGAATGAATCCGCCGCTCTCGCCCGGCGTCACTAACCGCTCGATCACGGGATGCCGGCCTTGCAGGATTTCCAACGCTCCGTCGCCCGTGATCTCCGGACGGTGGTAATTGCGCTCGGCCGCCAAACGCGCGAAACAGGCGAGGACGTCGATTTCCGCCAGGGCTCGCGCGCTTCGGCGGACACGCGCAGCCTCGGCGGCAACTCGCCGGCGAATCCCGCGGAAAAGTTCGAGCTCCAGCGTTTGCGCACGTTCCTCGGCTGTCAAAATTTTCGCCTCAAGCTCTTTAAGCTCCGGCGTGGTGAAGCGCTCGGCGTTCACCAGCGTCTGCTTGCGTTCATAGTCGACGGGAACGAGCGCGAGATTCGCCTTCGAAACTTCAATGTAGTATCCGAAGACGCTATTGAAACGGACTTTCAGCGACCCGATGCGGCTGCGTTCCCGCTCCCGCGACTCGATGGCCGCCACGAGTTGCTTGCTCTTCTGGCTGATCGCCCGCAATTCGTCGAGCTGCGGGTCGTAGCCCGGCCTCAGCAGATTCCCCTCGGTCAGCAGCGCCGGCGGCTCAGGGTGAATCGAGCTCTCGAGCAGCGCATGGACGTCCGCCAGCTCGTCCAGGCTTTCGTGAAGCTCCTTCAGCCGAGTGGCATTGAAAACCGAGACTTGCCGGCGCAGGCGCGGCAGTTGCGCGAGCGACAGCTTGAGCGCCAGCAAATCCCGGGCGTTCGCCGTCTCCAGCGTGATCTTACTCAGTAGCCGCTCGAGATCCTGAATGCGGCTGAGGGTCTTGCGCAACTCTTCGCGGTCGATGGGCAGCGCCTGGAGCTCGCCAACGGCGTCCCAGCGCGACTCGATTTCGTTAGCTTCGATCGACGGGCGCAGCATCCATTGCTTAAGCTGACGCGCGCCGAGTGGCGTGACGCATTCGTCCATCGTTGCGAGCAGCGTCGAGTCGCGCGAACCCGCGAACAGCGGCTCCACGAGTTCGAGGTTCCGCAAGGTCGATGGGTCCAGAATCAGCGAATCCTGCTGCTCGTAGAAGCGGATTCCGTCCAGATGCGCCAGCGACCCGCGCTGCGTCTCGCGCACGTAGTGCAGAATTGCGCCCGCCGCCGCCACCGCCAGCGGATGCTGATCGAGGCCGTAGCCCGCAAGCGATGCCACCCTGAAGTGATCGCGCAACAGGCGGCCGCCGTAACCCTCGGAGAACACCCAATCGTCCACGGGAGTCTCAGTGAAGCGCGGTCCGTCGAGATTCTGCGAAGTGCGGGGGACAAATGGCGGCTGCAGGTTCAATCCCGCCGGCGGCGAAAGCGCTTGCGAGGACGGAATCAGCATTTCGCTCGGCGAGAGGCGTGACAACTCTTCGGCCAGCCTCCTGGCAGCCTCCGACCCGCCGAATTCGGTCGCGCGAAAGTCGCCCGTAGAAAGATCGGCGAGCGCCAGGCCGATGCTTCCTTGGCGCGCGGCGGCCGCCGCCAGATAGTTGTTCGCGCGCGGCTCGAGCACCTGAGAATCGATCGCGGTGCCGGGCGACACCACGCGCGTGACCTCGCGATTCACCAGCTTCTTGGCGGCTTGCGGCTCCTCCATCTGGTCGCAAATGGCGACGCGAAATCCTTTGCGAATCAATTTGGCGATATAGCCTTCGGCGGCATGGTACGGCACGCCGCACATGGGAATGGGCTCGCCCTTTTCCTTGTTGCGCGAGGTGAGCGCGATCTGCAGCTCGCGCGACGCCAGCACGGCGTCTTCAAAGAACAGCTCGTAGAAGTCGCCGAGCCGGAAGAGCAGCAGCGCGTTCGGGTGCCGCGCCTTGATAGCGCTGTACTGGCGCATCAAGGGCGTGGAAAAGTCCGCCATGGGAGGTCAGGAAGATTATCAAGCTTCTCGTTTGTAAACTCAATTGCGGCGCTTGCCCGACGAGCGGGCGATGTCCGCCCTGGTGAGCCGCATTACGGTATGTTAGATTGCTCCGGTTTGACCCGGACGATCAGCAGAACGGAATAAGGACATAATCACGACCGTCCGCAGCTGCAGAGAAAGGAAAGCATGGCTACCGAGCGTTTATTTGGCGGCATCGAAGCTGGCGGCACGAAATTCGTCTGCGGCGTGGCCACGAGTGGCGGAAGACTGACTGCGCGCACAGAGTTCGCCACAACCTCGCCGCGCGAGACGATCGACCGTGCGCTCGCGTTTTTCGATGGCCAGGCCAATCGTCATCTCATCTCGGCCATCGGCATCGCGTCCTTCGGCCCGGTGGATTTGAATCCCGCGTCGCTGCACTGGGGTTACATCACCTCGACACCGAAAGAGGGCTGGCGCAACGTGGACCTGGCGGGCTCGGTCCGGCAGGCCTTCGGCTTGCCGGTCGCCTTTGACACCGACGTGAACGCGGCGGCGCTCGGCGAGCGGCAATGGGGCGCGGCCCACGGGCTCGACACGTTTGTCTACGTCACGGTGGGAACCGGAATCGGCGGCGGGGGCATGGTAGGCGGCCGGCGCGTGCACGGAGTGCTGCATCCGGAGATGGGTCACATGCGGATCGCCCACGACCTCAGTGCCGACCCGTTTCCCGGCTCGTGCCCGTTCCACGGCGACTGCTGGGAGGGGCTCGCGGCCGGGCCCGCCATCGAGGCGCGATGGGGCAGCAAAGGGCAGGAATTACCGGCCGATCATGAAGCGTGGCAACTAGAAGCCCAGTATCTCGCTCTGGGCGTCAACAACCTGGTGTGCGCTCTCTCGCCGCAGCGCATCATTCTGGGCGGCGGCGTGATGCGGCACGCGAACCTGTTTACGCTGGTCCGGCGTCGCACGCTGGAATTGCTGAACGATTACATCCAGGCGCCCGAAATCCTGAACCGGATCGACGACTACATCGTGCCCCCTGCCCTTGGCGACAACGCGGGCGTCTTGGGAGCGATCGCGCTGGCCCTTGAAATCGCCGAGTAGCAGTGCTACTTGCGGCCGGACCGGGGGCGGCCCTGCGAAACCGCAGCCGGCCGTTAAGCCGCTCTTTGAGTTATATTCAGAGTCTAAGTATGATCGAGCTGCACTGACGCTTCGACGCGCTCGCGCGCGATCGATCAGTACGTGAGGCTGTTGTGGCTACAAGCGGAACCCCAGTGCGAGCGCTCCGGCTGGCAGATCGCATGAGCCGTCTCGGGACCGAGGGCGCCTTCGACGTGCTGGTGCGCGCCAAGGCCCTTGAGGACGCCGGGCGCGAAATCGTCCATCTCGAGATCGGTGAGCCGGACTTCCCCACCGCCATGCAGATTGTGGAAGCTGGCGTCGATGCGTTGCGTTACGGCTGGACGCATTATGGTCCGTCGGCCGGCCAGCCGGCATTGCGCGAGGCCGTGGCCGAGGATGCCGGGCGCCGCCGAGGTATCGCCGTGGATCCGTCGGAGGTCGTGATCACTCCGGGCGCCAAACCGATCGTGTTCTTCGTCATTCTCGCGCTGATCGATCGCGACGACGAAGTAATCTACCCCAATCCCGGCTTTCCCATCTACGAGTCGATGATCAACTTCGTGGACGGGCGGGCCGTCCCCTACGGCCTCCGCGAGCAGCACGACTTCGACGTGGACCCGGGCGAGATCATCGGCAAGATCACGGATCGCACGCGCCTGGTGATTCTGAATTCGCCGCACAATCCGACGGGCGGCGTCATGCCGCGCCAATCGATGGCGGATCTGGCTCGGGCGCTCGCCGGTCGCGATCTCTTCATTCTTTCCGATGAAATCTACAGCCGGCTGATCTACGGAGGCGAGCATGCCAGCATCGCGCAGTTTCCCGGCATCAGGGACCGGACGATCATTCTCGACGGCTTCTCGAAGACCTACGCCATGACCGGATGGCGGCTCGGCTACGGGATCATGCGGGCTGACCTCGCCGAGCGCGTGGCGCAATTGCAGACTAATGCTACGTCGTGCACGGCGAGCTTCACCCAGATCGCAGGCGTTACGGCGCTGCGTGGCGACCAGGGCTGTGTGGACGAGATGCGCGAGGAATTCCGGCGGCGCCGCAGCGTGATCGTAGACGGCTTGAATAAGATTCCGGGCTTCCACTGCCGCCAGCCGCACGGCGCGTTTTGCGTCTTCCCCAACATCACCGCAACGGGCCGGAAGTCGAAGGCGCTGGCCGACGCGCTGCTGAACGAAGCGGGCGTCGCGTCACTCTCCGGAACCGCCTTCGGCGCCGGAGGCGAAGGATATCTGCGGTTCTCGTTCGCCAATTCGGTGGAGAATATTCAGAAAGCGCTCGAGTGGATCGGGGCGTGGGTGAAAAAGAACCTGTAGGCGCCTATGACTCCGAGGTGCCATGCTATGATGTAGTTCAGCCTGAGGTGCGCCTGATGCTGACAGTCCGACTCTCACCGAAGCTAAATTTAGAAGCGCGGCTGGACAGGCTTCGCCAAGCGCCCTCGCCGTCCAAAAACTTACTACGCGAAGAAAGCCATCGCAGAGTTTCTTGACGAGCAGGAAGATTACCTGATTGCGGTCGCTCGACTGGAAGAGAATCTACCGACCATACCTCTGGACGAGGTCGTGAAGCAACTTGGCCTGGACGGTTAGGTTCGAACCTCGCGCTCTGAAGGACCTCAGCAAGCTCACCCGTTCCACTCAGGAACGCATCGTCCGCTTCCTACAAGAAAGGATTGCGGGCGACCACAACCCGCGCGAGCTCGGAAAGCCACTCACGGGAGATCGGATTGGGCTTGGCGCTACCGCGTCAGGCAATACCGCGTCGTCTGCCGGATTCAGGACGACGTCCTGACCGTAGTGGTGATTCGGGTTGGGCATCGCAAGGACGTATATCGCTGACGCGCAGGCTCGAACGGGTGGGAAGAACTATGCTTCCAGTAACGCCTCGCTTTCGCGTTTTTGCCACCTGCAACATCGGTCACGACGCACTCCAATTGCTGCGCGATCGCGGCTACGAAGTGGAAGTCCACGACGAGCTCGAAGCTCCGCCCAAGAGCCTCATCATCGACAAAGTCCGATCGGGCATCGACGGCCTGATCACCACGCTGCGCGACCCCATCGACGTCGAAGTGTTCGAGGCCGGTCGCGGCACGCTCAAAGTGGTGGCGCAGGACGCTGTCGGCTTCGATAACATCAATCGCGCCGACGCCAATCGCTACAAGGTCCCGTTCACGAATACCGCCGACGTGCTCAACGAGGCCACGGCGGAGTTCGCGTTCCTCATTCTGGGCGCGGTAGCGCGCAAGCTCGGCCCCGCGGAGAATCTGGTGCGCGACAATCGCTGGGGCACGTGGCATCCGTTTCTGCCGTTCCTCGGCGACGAAATCACCGGCAAGACGATCTCCGTGATCGGCACCGGACGCATCGGCCAGGCGCTCATCAAGAAAGGGGTGGGCTTCGACGCTCACTATCTTTGCTACGACGCCGCCCCGCCCCCCATGGACTTCTTCAACAAGATTCAGGAGACCATGGACCTTCGCTTCCACCAGGGATTCACGCGCGAACGGCACACCATTCGATTCGTGAGCTTCGAGGAGGCGATGGCCGGCGGCGACTTCGTCACATTGCACGTGCCGCTGCTGCGCCCGGGCGAGGGCGCGGTGCCGACCTGGCACCTCATCAACGAGAACACGCTGCGGCTGATGAAGCCCACGGCGTACCTCATCAACACCTCGCGCGGCCCTGTGGTGGACGAGGCGGCGGTGGCCACGGCCATCAAAGCCGGCGTGATCGCCGGCGCGGCGCTCGACGTCTTCGAGAAAGAGCCGCTGGCCGCGGATTCGCCGTTGCGCGACCCCGCCATCGCCGACCGCGTGCGCCTCTATCCCCACTTCGCGAGCGCCGGACGCACCACGCGTCTCTCCACCGATCCCGACAAGGGTATGGCCGGACGTTGCGTGCGCGGTCTGATCGATGTGCTGGAGGGAAATTACGGCGGAAATCCCGCGAGGATGCCGTACGTGGTTAACAAGGAAGCCTTCAGGTAACCATGTACTACGGTGTTCTATCGCCCGCTGTTCCGTCCGCCTGCGGCTTAAGATTCAGCGTGATCCGAAACCACCAATTCGGCTGGTAATCGATCTGGACCGGCGCCCCGCGCAGCTCGCCGGTGGTGCCGAGCAGGACGGTGAAATACGTCTTCTTGCCGGTAGCTTGATTCAGCACATGGAATCGCGCCTCTTCAAGGTCGCGATACTGCCGTTCCACTGTCTGCTTCGCGGAAGCGAGCGTGAAGTGAACGGTCTTCGCGGGCACCGGCCGGACATCGTCGAGTGTCAAAGTGTATGCCTTCGAGTTGTACACGTAGCAGAGCGAGGCCGGAGCCTGTTTGTCCAAAGCTTGGGCGGCCAGACCTTGGACCGTGGAGAGAAACCCGTTGTTGCGGCTGCACCCCGCGGCAGTGCCGTCCAGGGCGTGAAACCTCCGCGCCTGGCCGTCTTGAATTTGCCTGAGAACGGTCTGCTGGGCGGGGTCCAACTCGTGATACTCGAAATCGTGTCCGGAGTAAAAAGGCACGGTGACGGAAACCGCGCGGCCCGGGTCCACGCGGCTGATAATGGCCTCGAAGCGGTGCTGGTCTTGGTGCTTCTCGTTCGAGAGTTCCTGCTGCATGGCGCCGGCCGAATCGGCCTGCGACGACTTCATGAATCCGAAAAAGGCGCTCGATTCCGCGGCGCCGTCCGGCCCGAGTTTCACCACTTCGGTGCCCGCACCCCAGCGATTGATGCCGTGGGCCTTGGCCGGGTCCGAACCGAAGAGCAGCCGGATGACCTCGAGACTCGGATCGCCGGCGGTCTCGCCAACCTTGATGTAACCGCCGCCCACGTCGTCTTTGGCGGTCCAGAACAGAAGCAGCCGAAGGTCTACCGTCAGCTCAAAGTCATATTCCGCATCGAAGCGGACCGGTGCGTCCAGCCAGCGCAGGCCTTCATTGATGGCAGTGGTGTCGCGGGAGGGCGCCGGTCCGGATTGGGCGGCGCAGACCGACAACTGGGAAGTCACGATGCCCAGAACCAGCAGGCCGGGCAGCCGGAGAAGATCGAGCATCAAGTCACAGTCTAGGCCCGCCGTTCCGCGCTCGTCAAACCGCCGACGGCTGGATCGAAGCCCGCCAACCCTAGCGACGCTGTCCCCTGCGGATTTTCCTCGGCTAACAAACACATCGCTTCTCAATATATGCGTCAACCGTTCTCTCCCTCATCGCAATCACCGGGGCGTGGCGACGGCCTCAAATGGCTGCAACCCGCCGACTTTTTCGTTGAACCCCGTCTACATTACACGGTGCTATAATTCTGTATTGCGGCTTCTAATTCAGCGTTGGCGATTCCCAACGTGCGAGTATCGACCTTCAGCGCGAGCCCTAACGTTAACCCAGCCTCTTACGGGAGCGTCTCATGAAACGGAAGAAATCAAAGCAAACACAACCTGCGGCCGACTCGGGCGTTTCGCGGCGTGACTTTTTGCGCGGCGCCGGCGTCGCCGTTTCGGGCAGCATTCTGGCCGGCGAAGGCCTGCTGCACGCCGCCGCGGACGCGCCGGGCGCAGTTCGCGGTCCGGGCGAAACTGAGGTCGTGCTACGAATCAACGGCAAGCAGCAGACGATGACCGTCGAGCCGCGCGTCACTTTGCTCGATGCCATGCGAGATCGCCTCGACATGACCGGCGCCAAGCGCGTCTGCGATCGCGGCACTTGCGGCGCCTGCACGGTGATGCTCGACGGCAAGATTGCCTACGCGTGCAGCGTGCTCGCCATCGAAGCGGAGGGCCGGGACATCACCACGATCGAGGGCCTTGTGCCCGAGGGCAAGCTCACGCCCGTGATGCAGGCGTTTGTGGACAACGACGCGCAACAGTGCGGCTTCTGCACGCCGGGTTTCGTGATGGCGATGACAGCGCTCGTGAAGCACAATCCCAATCCGACGCCGGCCGAAGTGGACCTCGCGCTCAGCGGCAACCTGTGCCGCTGCGGGACGTATCATGGGCAGAAGGCGGCGGCGTTGCAGGCGGCGAAAGCCATGCGGGCGTAATTTCGGTACCGCGTTTTGGATAGGCAATGACAGAAACAAAGCACCTGCGGATGTGGGCTACGGGCGATGAGCACGGGGCCTGCTCTCCGATCGAGGGCGCGAATTGCGCCAAAAAACGCATATCTTTAAGTTGTTTAACGAACCCAAACTCCTACTCAACTAACAATAGTGGACTTATTCCTGATTTCAGGCCCATAACGCCATTCTTTTTCGGAGAACGAAGCCAACCGGGTAAGCAATCACGGCTCAATAGGTTAGATCGTGGACCGGCCCTGTTTTTGGGAGAATATTTAGCAGCGATTTGTTGATCTTTTAGCGAGGTTTTGTGGGTCTTTTGAGCGAGAAATGAATTGCAACGCGAGATTAAGCAATCCTTCTGCTGAGGAGTGAGAGATGGCGACGACGCCGTGCAAATACGACTGGCCTGAGGCCGGCCAACGCAAATTGATCGGCAAGCGCATCAGCCGTGTGGACGGCCCTGCGAAGGCGAGCGGGCGAGCCAAGTACACGTACGACACCAACCCGCCCGGGCTGCTCTTCGGCAAGATCGTGCGCTCGCCGTACGCGCACGTTCGCATCACGTCGATCGACATTTCGGGGGCGGAGAAACTGCCGGGCGTGAAGGCCGTCCGCCTGATCCAGAAAGAGGGCACCGAGATCCAGTGG
>JASHPE010000010.1 GCA_030038235.1 Terriglobia bacterium | reverse complement strand
TTTTGAGGTCAACGCCGCGCTAGGCGTCACTTGCCTTCAGAACAGTGCTACCTGCTCCTCGAACTTGTTCGACGGCGTGCTCGGCCGCAGCTATGGAGTAATCGGCGCGCCACCAACTTACAGCGCGACCGGTGGTTTGCCCAGTTCGGGCAATTATCGGTGGTGTTTGACGGCGAAGCTGCCCCAGGGCTTCATGGGGCAGCCAAGCAGCACGTGTTCGCCGGCTGCGTCGACCACCGAGGCGGGCTTCAACCTGACAGCCAGCTCAGTGTCAGGAACGTCTGGATCCGTCTCCCTCGACCCTGAGGTCGATGACAATGGCAACAACGCAGTCCCGGCCAGCTCCTTCAGCACCGGGTCTGGAAGCACCTCGGGATTTCCGCCTGAGCCCAGCACTTTGACCATCGACCCTGAGATCGTAATCGCCAACACAACTCCACTCTCGAACGGGCAGTTGAATGAGGCTTACAGCGTTCTGCTCAGTTGCGATATCGGCACCACGATGCTGTGCGGGGGGACGGGCAACCCGAACAACGCCGCGGCGATGTATACCTGGACCGCGAACTCGAACAACGTCACGAACGTCAACCTCATGACCACGACGTCGATACCTCAGCCAGCGACCGACTTCTTTGCTGGAACCCCAAGCGTAGCGGGTCAGAGTGAGACCGTGAGCTTCACAGTGAAAGACGACGGTAACAGTGCGACGCCGTCCTGCAACAGCGCCGGCACCTGCCCCACTCTTCCCGCATCTGCCGACATTTTCCCCTCCACCGCTTTTGTGGGTTCGTCCGACACGGCCGGCGTGTTGCCCGGAGATACGTCGGGCAGCACAATCACCGTGGGAACACTGATTCCCCTTGCCGACGGTGCTACGCCGACCCAGCTTGCCGTTTCGCTGAATGCCACGGACTTCTTTGCTGCTGACCCCGGTCTGCATCAGGCGTATATCATCGATAGTCAGACGGACGTCGTGACCACGGTGACGGGCCTCGAAAGCGGAGCGAACAACACCCTGGACGTTGCGGTCGGACCGCACATAGCCCCGACGCAAAAAGGCTTCGATCCCGATAGCGTTTACGCCTATGTGGCGAATGGTATGGCGGACAACCTTCAGGTGATTGACGGTGACCCGTCGAGCAGCACGTTCGGCCATGTCCTTTCCACGCCCATCACTTTCCTTGGGGCTTCGAACCCCGTAGCTTTGGGCATTACGCCGACAGTCCTGAACGGAAGCACGCGAGAAACGCGGCTCTATGTGATTCGGCAGACCGCCGACGAGGTGTGCATCGTTGACGCGGAGCCGACAAGTGGCACGTTTCTGACCCAGATCCCGCCGGCTACGGGGGTTGGCAACAGCGACGAGTGTATTAGTCTGGCCGTGGGTGCGACGCCGGAGTTCATAATTGTGAGCCCTGACGGTCTGCACGCTTTTGTGACTGAAACGGCTACAAGTGGCGGCCAAGTGGAGGTAATCGATACGGAAGCCGGGAGCTCGACACAGGACCAGGTTATCACTCCGACGCCTATCGATCTTCCCCCTGCCTGCAAAACTCCAGAGCAGCCGGGGGCGACCGTGGACGCCCAGTTTGTGTGGACCCCATGCGGTGGGACAGGTGGCAACTCCTTGGTCCCAATTGAGACGGCGCTGCTCGGGACAGCACAGTTTACTGTCGGGTCTTCCCTCAAGCCGAAGACAGGCACCAACAGCCAACCACAGGCCATTACCTTCAGACCGGATGGGGTACTTGCTGTGGTGACCCTCATGGCCGGCGATAGTCTGTTACCGATTACGCTTCTTCCGCCGCCCCCGACTGTAGGTGACTCTATTTCGACTTCGCCGACGTTAACAGAGCCGGCCGGCATCACGCATATTCCGGATGCGTCGTTGCACATTACGACATCGACCCTGCCAACGGCGACCCACGGCGAGGCCTACGAGTCTTCCGTAGCCGCCAGCGGCGGAACTCAGGCATATACGTTTATCGATGTTAATGGTACTTTCGCGACGTTGGGCCTCACTCTAAGTCCCGACGGCAAAGTCACTGGAAGTGACGTTGCGGACTCGACCGGGTTGCATTCGATCTTAATGGAGGTCGATGACTCTTCGACGCCGGTGATTAATAAAGTACAAAAAATGGTCACGCTCATGATCAAGTGACCTGCCCTCGGCACGGAGCTACGAGACCTGACCGTTCGGCGTCACAGCCAGCGCACCTGTTGCTGCGTTGCAGAGTGACCTCGAGTACTAACCACGCCGCGACCGCGTCATACGACCACGCACTCGGTGCGGATCCTGCTGGCCGACAGATCTACCCCAGTCTTCTGTTTCAATGATAATGTGAGGTTCCGGCAGGGGACGAGTTAAAGCGTGGCCACATTACCCAGCGTGGTAACGCCAGCTCCTAATCGGTCGATAACCTGTTAAAATGTGTCAACAGGCCTTGCCTTGTTGAGGCACGATTGGTGGAGCAGGATAACATCCAAAGCACCGGCCAGAAGTTCGGAAAATACGAGATCGTCGAGGAGTTAGGTCGCGGCGCCATGGGCGTGGTCTACAAAGCCCGCGATCCGCTCATCGGCCGGCTGGTGGCGCTGAAGACGGTCATGCCCGGCCTGCTTTCTGACTCTGACCTGCTCAAGCGTTTTTACCGCGAAGCCCAATCCGCCGGACGCCTGCAGCACCCTAACATCGTCATCATTCACGACCTTGGTGAGGCAGACGGCCTGCCCTACATCGCCATGGAGCTGGTGGAGGGCGAGAGCCTGCAGAAGATTATCGCCCGTCAGGCGCCGCTGCCGCTCGCCACCAAGCTCAGGATCCTGATACAAATCTGCAACGGCCTCGGTTACGCCCACCAGCACGGCGTCGTTCACCGCGACGTGAAACCCGCCAACATTCTGGTGGCGCCGAACGGTTCCGTCAAAGTGGTGGACTTCGGCATCGTCCACCTGGCCGACACCGGCATGACCCAAAGCGGAATGATCTTGGGCACGGTGAGCTACATGTCCCCCGAGCAGTTGCGCGGCGAGCAAGTGGACCGGCGCTCGGACATTTTTTCCGTAGGTATCGTGATGTATGAACTTCTGGCCTACCGGAAGACATTCGATGGACCGAATGTCACGGCCATCATGCTGAAGATCGCTTCGGAAGAGCCGCCGTCGCTTGCGGAAGCGGTTCCAGGCTTGCCTTCGGCCCTCGATGAGATCGTCCGAAAGTGCCTGCGAAAGGATCGCGAAGAGCGGTTTCAAACGCTGGAGGACCTGGCGTTGGAAATCGAGCCGTACGCGCGGCGGCTGCAGCGCGAAGTGGTCGAGGCCATGGTCGAGGAGAGCCGCGACCTGCTGGCGCGGCGAGAATTCGCTCGTGCCGAGGAAGTGCTGCGCAGCGCCCTCGCTTTGGACAGCAGTCACGATGCGGCAAAGGGACTGATGTCCCAGGCTCAGACGGAGCTGAGGCGTCTGAGGGCTTCGGCCAAGGTGCAGCAATCGCTGGACGAGGGTCAGCGCCTGTTCGATCAGAAGAAGTTCGCCGAAGCCGCCAAGGCCTTCGAAGAGGTGCTTAGAGTTGATTCCCAGCATGGACAGGCTCGCGATCTCCTGCAGAGGGCGGGCGAAGCGGCGGCCAAGGCCACGGAAGTGCGGAAGCGGCTAGTGGCGGCCAAACGCGCTCTGAGCGAGGGCGACCTGACTCTGGCGGAATCCGAGCTGCGCAAGGCCTTGGAGGCCGATGCGGAACAGGCGGAGGCGGCGGGTCTGCTCGAGAGAATCCGGCAGGAGAGGGCGGCTCAGGAGAGACGCTTTCGTCTCCGGGAAGGCATGGCAAGCGCTCGCGACCTCATGACCATGGAGCGCTACGACGAAGCGCAGGCGCAGCTTCAGGCGCTGCAGATCGATTTCCCGGGCGAAGCCGAAGTTGGCCAGTTGTTGACGGCCGTTGAGCAGAAGATCGCAGAGCGCCGGCAGGTACAGGAGGCTTTCAACGAGGTCAAGGCCCTGCTGGAACAACAAAAATTCCAGGAGGCGATGGACCGTGCCGAGACGGTGCGCTTCCAGTTTCCCAAAGACGCGGAATCGACCCGTCTCTACAACTTCGCCCGAGCGGAGTCCGAGCTTGCGGAGCGCCGCCAGCGGCTTGAACTTGAGGTCACCGAGCTTCAGGAGCAGGTCAAGAACCAGCGGTATGCCGATGCGCTTGCGCACGGTGAGCGTCTTCAGCGGGAGTTTCCCGCCAGCGTCGAGGTCGCCCGCCTGCTGATGCTCGCGCGCAGCGAGAAGCAAGCCGCCGACCGGCTGGAGCAGGTCGAAGATGCACGCAAGTCGATCCAGACCCTGTGGGATGGCGGGCAGCGTGTAGAAGCCGCACGGGAGGCAGAAGCGGCCCTCGAAATGTTCCCGAGCGATCCGAGCCTGACTCGGACTCTCTCGGCCCTGCGGGATGAGATTGCGCGTCAAGCCACGTCGGCAAGGTCGGACGCCGCGGTTGGGAGCGCTTCGGCCACGCTTCTGTTTCCGGCGGCGACGCCGGGACTCGGGGCGCCAGGATCTGTAGGTCAGGAAGCCTCTGACAGCGGAGCTATCGCCGGGTTGTCGCAGCCTTTCTCGGGCATCGGCGAGGCGCCGGCTGGTTCGATCACGGTTCCTGCTGTTGTCAAGTCGACGGCCGCGCCGCCGTCGCGAACGCGGTCTCTGTTGATCCCAACGGCCGCAGCCATCTTGATCCTGGGCCTCGTCGCTCTAGGCTATGTAATTCTGCACGCGCGTTCGACGGAGCATCCGCCGGCTGCGGCAGCAGCGCCAGCGGCAAACCCCGAATCTGAAAGTTCCGGCTCGACCGCAGTGCCCGGCTCCGGCCGGGCACCTTCCGCTGCTATCCCCGCTCAGTCCTCAACCAACGTGGCGCCTGGAAACGAAGCCGGATCGCAGGGCGTGACGCCGCTGTCGTCTGCGCCGAAGCCGGGTGCTGCATCCCTGGCTATCGAGCGGCGGGGAGCGCGTGCTTCCGAGACAAAGCCGGCCGCGCCCGAAGCGGTGGCGACGCGGTCGTCAGGCGCCACCGCAGGCAGGAATGCTGCAACGGGCGAACTGGTCGTGACGGCGAATGTCGATGGAGCCAAGATTCTCATCGACGGCAATGACTCCGGCGAGTTGACGCCCCACACTTTTTCCAACGTGCCGGCCGGCACTCGTTCAGTGAGCGTTATGAAGGACGGCTACCCCACCGCGTCCAAAAGATTTGATGTGCCGGCGGGGGGAACGGTGACGGCCAGCATACAACTCGTGCAGCCCACCGGGCTTTTGGAGTTCATCACGAATCCGCCAGGCGCTGCAGTTTCTATTGACGGCACGTCTTACGGAAATACGCCGATCAAGATCACAATCACTGCTGGTCAGCACAAGTTCAGCGTGACCTTGGGGACTCAGACTAAAGAGGGCACTCTGGTCGTCGCCGCCGACGGGTACGCCCAAAAAGAAGTTGATTTCGCGCAGTAGCCGAAAGGCGCACGCGAAAATAATGCCCGGAATCTGTGGCGCGCCTTGCTGCGAGGGCTCACGAACGAGGCAACCGTCGTCTGAACCCTCCGGGTTATAATCCTGCTTCATGCCGCGCAACATCGACTGGGTCCGTTTCGAAGACCCCCAAAAAGCGAAGACCAGCTTTGACCGGATCACATCGCGGCTCGGCGCGAAGCTCTCGAGCCCTCTGGCGGCGCTGCTGACGCAGTCGCCGGACCCGGCTGCGGTCCTGCATCTGCTGGAAAGGTATGTTTACGCGGCATCGCCTGAAGTCGTGCGCGAGATCGGCCGTAGGCCGGGCGCGCTCACGTATCTGGCCGCCGCCTTCGGCTTCGGGGGCTCGATCGCCGAAGCGTTTCTCGCTGAGCCTGCGCTGGCCCTGCAGTTCGCTCGCGATCGCGGCTTCACAGCGCCGGAATCGCGCTCCGATCTTTCCGAAGATTACGCGCGGCATGCGGCCACACAATCCTCACAGGACGTCGGGCAACGGCTCGGACGTTTCAAGCGGCGGCACTATGTCCGCATCGCTGTGAAAGACGTTCTCGGCCTTGCAACTCTTGCCGAGACCACCCTGGAGCTTTCGGCCCTGGCAGACGTCATTCTCGCCGCAGCCCTGCGCGACGCGGATCAGGAGCTCCAAAAGCGTTTTGGTCCGCCCCAATACCGCGACTCGCAGGGGCGTTTCGCACACAGCGGATTCAGCGTGATATCGCTCGGCAAGCTGGGCGGAAGCGAGTTGAATTACAGTTCGGACATCGATCTGCTCTTCATCTATGCGCGCGACGGCGAGACGGCCGGCGCCGGGTCCCCTGAGACCGCCATCTCCAACAAGGAATACTTCGTCCGTCTGGCACAAGCTGTTACCCTTCTGCTTACCGAACCGAGCGCCGCTGGCCAGGTGTACCGCGTGGACCTGCGGTTGCGTCCCGAAGGTGATCAGGGCGATTTGACGTTGGCGCTTGACGCAGCGCTCGACTACTACGGGCATCGCGCGCGCGATTGGGAGCTGCAGATGCTCATCAAGGCCCGGCACTCCGCGGGCGACGTGCGGCTGACGCGGGCGTTTCTGCGCGGCGTCGAACCCTTCATCTACGGTTCGCCCGCCGACCCCGCCGCCATTGCCAGCGTGCTGCTGAGTCGCGCCCGCATCACGCAACATCTGCGTGAAGGGCGCTCCGACGACCTCGATGTAAAGCTGCATCCGGGGGGCATTCGCGAGGTCGAGTTCCTCACCCAGTGCCTGCAGCGCCTCTACGGCGCGCGCGAGCCCTGGGTGCGTTCCGGCGGAACGCTTCACGCGTTGCGCAAGTTGAACGACAAGGAATTGCTGTCGGACGCCGATTACGCCGCGCTGACTTCCGCCTACGAGTTTCTGCGGCGCGTCGAGCATCGCATCCAGCTCGATCACGGCCGGCAGAGCCATCGCCTGCCGCATGATCCCCCCGCGCTCGACTTGTTGGCGCGCCGCGTGGGCGTGGAGCCTGCCGCGGAACTCGCGCCGGGCGCTGTGCTCAGGAAGCGTCTCGATATCGTGATGGGTCAGGTGAAGGCCATCGCGGAACGCCTCATTTCCCCACGGAGCGCGGAACGTCCTTCGCTCCCTTTCGAACTGCGGCCGCCGGTTCACGGCGCTGAGTTGCACCGGCAGTCGCAAGCGTCGCTCTTGCGTCTGCTGGAGGCGCGGGCGCCTGACATAGCGCGATTGATTCGCGACGCCGGGCTTCCGCCTCGCGCCCGGCCGCGCCTCGCGCGTTTCGTGGCGGCATTGCTTGCGTCTTCCCATGCGCTCGCTGCAGCAATCGAACATCCCATCGCGCTGGAGCGCGCTCTCGAGGCGGTGCGTGTAAGCGAGCACCTCTCGGGCGAGCTCGTGCACCACGCTGCAGATCTCGCGCAAATCAGATCTGCGGAGCAGCCGCAGACAGCAGGCGCGCAGTTGAACATGCCTCTTGAGCCGCCGAGCGGGATTCCAGTCGCTGAGGGCGGCCCGGCCGCGAATCTCAAGCCCCGCTTGCCTTTCGCCTGGGCTGGGGAAGAGAGGCTCGGCCTTCAGGAGATGCTTTTCCTTCTTCGCCGTGACTACCACCTTAGAGCGCTGGCGCTTGGGGTGAGAGATTGCGTGATGCTGGATGACGTTTTCGAGGCGATGGCCCGCTGGTCGGGCCTCGCCGCGACCGCCGTCGCTACAGCCTTCGCCATCGCCAGCCGTCCCCATCCGGCCGCCGCCGCCGAGCGCCCGGCGCATTCCCCTTTGGCGGTGCTGGCTCTGGGCAGGCTTGGCCTCAATGAATTCGATCTCGGGTCCGACGTGGACCTGCTTTTCGTCGCGCCTTCCGGCACCGCTCTTGAAAACGTAGCCTACGGAGCTCGTCTCGCCGAAAAGACGATCGAGGTTCTCTCGAGCTACACCAAAGAAGGGGTAGTGTTCGCCGTGGACACGCGCCTGCGTCCCCGGGGCCTCGAAGGGGAGTTGGTGGTCACCGAAGACGCGCTCTTCGGTTATGTGTGGACGGCAGCGCAGCCCTGGGAAGCGCTCACATATCTCAAGATGCTCCCGGTGGCAGGCCATGCCGAGGTCGGGGCGAGCGCGGCCGGCGGCGTGGCCGAGCGCATCTTCCAACGCTTTGCAGGCGAGACGGCGCTCGCTCCGGCGCTGGTCGAAATGCGGCGACGTTTGGAGAAGGAGATCAAAGGCAAGACCGCGCTTACCAAGACTTCGGCCGGCGGTTACTACGACGCGGATTTCGTCGTGTCGTACCTGCGTATCCGTAACCGATTGGCGCTGCCGGCGGGCGCGAACATGCGCGACCAGATTGAGGCTCTCGCAGCGGCCGGAATGCTGCCGCATGCCGACGCCCGCACCTTGGTCGAGGGTACTCGGTACCTGCGCGGTCTTGACCACGCCGTGCGCCTGGTGACGGGCCGCGCCTCGCGCGGCTGGCGCGATCGTCCGGGCCAGGTGGACGGTGTGACGCACTTGCTTCGAAGCTGGCGTTTGCTCGAGGCTCATCGCTCGCCGCTGACGCATCTTGAAAATATCCGCCAACAGATCCGCGATGTGTTCCGCCGCGTCCTTGGCTCGGAGTAAAATCTTGGAGAGAAACGGCAGTCTATAATCGCTCCCATGGCTTATCAGAATGGCCGACACTACGGACCGCAAGTCTCGGCGGTGCAGCGCCTCGCGGAGCACGTGCGCACGTTTTGGCAACGCGTGAGCGCAGGCCTCGAATTGCAGGAGCTGTGGGGCCAGTTCAAAGCCGACGCACGCGCCGGGTACAGCCTGTACTCCAAAGAAGTCGACTGGGAGCTTGTGCCCGGCGAGCCCAACTGGAAGCGCTACTGGCGGATCGCCAAGGCCCTCTTCTGGGCAATGGTGATGAAGCTTTCGCCTGCGCGGCGCGTGCTGCTGGTCCTCTCCCTGATCCTGGTGCTGTTCGGCATGTTTGGCACCGAAATCAACATCTCCGAAAAGACGGTGATCAACATCGGCGGCAGCCAGGCCGTTCTGGGCGCGCTCGGCCTGCTCCTGCTGCTGTCGCTTGAACTCGCGGACCGCGTCACCATGAAGCGCGATCTCGAAATCGCCAAGGAGATCCAGCAATGGCTGGTGCCGGAAGCGCCGCCCGCGATTCCCGGCGTCGAGATCGCCTTCGCCTCGCGCGCCGCCAACACCGTGGCCGGCGACTACTACGATGCCTTCCTGCGCGTCCCGGAATCGAGCCGCGCCGCAAGCGTTGATGACGGCGCCGACCCGCGGCGCTTGCTGGTGGTGGTGGCGGATGTGGCGGGGAAAAGCGTGCCGGCTGCCCTGCTGATGGCGACCTTTCAGGCCAGTCTGCGGACCCTGGCGCGCGAGCCGACCTCGCTGCTCGATCTGGTTGCGGGCCTCAATGCTTATGCATGCGAGCACAGCCACTTCGGGCGGCGCTTCACCACCGCGTTCTTTGCCGAACTCGACCGGGCCACGTCCAAGCTCACTTACGTCAATGCCGGGCATAATCAGCCCATGCTCATGCGCGCGGCCGGCGGCCTCGAACGCCTTGAAGAAGGCGGACTCCCGCTGGGCATCATGCGCGATGCTCGATATGAATCCGGAGTCGCTACGCTTCTTTCGGGCGACCGGCTGTTCATCTTCACCGATGGCGTGGTCGAGGCGGAGGACTCGGGAGCCAATGAATTCGGCGAAATGCGACTGCTGGCCGCATTGCAGCTTGGACGCGAGCGGCGCCCCGGCGATGCGCTCCAGCAGTTGATGACATCGATCGAGACTTTCGTCGGACACGCGCCGCAGCACGACGACATCACCTGCCTGATTCTCGACCGCAAGTGAAAATCCTCACCACGCTGTCCCTCTTCCGGCGCTGTCATTCTGAGCGAAGCGAAGAATCTCGTTTGTCCTATCTTTGCAGAGCGAGATTCTTCACTTCGCTCAGAACGACAGCGCCGGGAAAGCGTTTCTTCAGAAGCGATAGGCTCCATATCTAGGCTCTGGCCGCCAGGCCGCGCAACACCGTCTGCAGGATGCCGCCGTTGCGGTAATAATCCACGTCCACCTGCGAATCGAGCCGCGCGATCACCTTGAACTCGCGCCGCGACCCGTCCGCGGCGGTGGCGATGACCGTTAATTCCTCCCGCGGACGGATGTCGCTGCCGAGTCCCTCGATGCTGTACGACTCTTCCCCCGTCAGCCTCAGGCTGGAAGCGCTTTCGCCCGGTTTGAAGACCAGCGGCAGCACGCCCATGCCCACCAGGTTGCTGCGATGGATGCGCTCGTAGCTCTCGGCGATCACGGCTCGGACGCCGAGCAGCATCGTGCCTTTGGCTGCCCAGTCGCGCGACGATCCGGCGCCGTATTCCTTGCCCGCGATCACCAGGAGCGGCATGCCTTCTTTCTGATAGCGGATGGCGGCATCGTAAATCGTCATCTGCTCGCGATCGGGAAGGTGAAGCGTTACACCGCCCTCGGTGCCGGGCGCCAGCAGATTTCGCAGCCGGATATTGGCGAAGGTGCCGCGCACCATCACGCGATCGTTGCCGCGCCGCGAGCCATAGGAATTGAAGTCGCGCTTCTCGACGTGATGTTCGACCAGATACTTGCCCGCCGGACTCGCGAGCGCGATATCGCCCGCCGGAGAGATGTGGTCCGTCGTGACCGAGTCGCCGAGCATCGCCAGCACGCGCGCACCGCGGATCGGCTGCGCGGGAGAGAGGTCCAACGTCATTCCGGTGAAAAACGGCGGCTCCTGGATGTAGGTCGACTCCGGCTTGAAGTCATAGAGAGCGCCGCCCCTAACGGGCACGGCATTCCAGGTAGGATTGCCATCCCAGACGTTGGCGTAGCTGCGCCGGAACATCTCCGGACGCACGGCGCGGCTCATGGCCGCGTCCACCTCGGCGCGGCTCGGCCAGATGTCGCGCAGACGCACCGGATGCCCGTCGCGATCGTTGCCGAGGGCATCGTTATTCAGGTCGATGTCCACCGTGCCGGCAAGCGCGAAGGCCACCACCAGCGGCGGCGACGCCAGATAATTCGCCTTGACCTGGGGGTGAATGCGGCCCTCGAAATTGCGATTCCCCGAGAGCACCGCCGCCGTCACCACCGGATTGGCGTTGAGGGCATTGGCGACCGGCTCCGGCAGCGGCCCGCTGTTCCCGATGCAGGTCGTACAGCCGTAGCCTACGAGATCGAACCCCAGCGCTTCGAGCGCCGGCATGACTCCGGCCTCTTGCAGGTAGTCGGTGACCACCTTGGACCCGGGCGCGAGGCTGGTTTTCACGTAGGCGGGCACCTTGAGGCCGCGCTCGGCCGCCTTTTGCGCGAGCAGTCCGGCGCCCAGCATCACCGATGGATTCGAGGTATTGGTGCAGGATGTGATCGCCGCGATGACCACCGCGCCGTTGCCCAGAGTCTCGCGGGTGCCGTTCGCTTGCACCGTCGCGGTGCGGTTGAGATCGGCGTCGCCGAGTCCGAATCCGCGCTCCTTAGTGGGCGCGGTCAGCGACTTGCGGAAGGACTCCTTCAGCCGCGAGAGCGGCACGCGGTCTTGCGGGCGCTTGGGACCGGCAAGCGTAGTTTCGACGGTGGCGAGATCCAACTCCAGCGTGTCGCTGAAGACCGGGTCCGCGGTCGAGTCCGTGCGGAACAGGCCTTGTGCCTTCGTGTAGCGCTCCACGCGGTCCACTTCTTCGTCGCTGCGTCCGGTGGCGCGCAGGTAGCGCAGCGTCTCGTCGTCGACGGGGAAAAATCCCATAGTGGCGCCGTACTCGGGCGCCATATTGGCGATGGTGGCGCGGTCCGGCAGCGACATCTGCGAGAGCCCGGGCCCGTAGAACTCCACAAATTTCTCCACCACGCCCTTCTTGCGGAGCATCTCCGTGACCGTCAGAACGAGATCGGTGGCGTTCACACCCTCGCGCAGCCGGCCGTGCATCTTGAATCCAACCACCTGCGGCGTGAGCATGTAATACGGCTGGCCGAGCATGGCGGCCTCCGCCTCGATACCGCCCACGCCCCAGCCCAGCACGCCGAGCCCGTTGATCATGGTAGTGTGCGAGTCCGTGCCTACCAGCGTGTCGGGGAATACCTGCTGCTCGCCGTCCACCTCGCGGCGCACCACGACCTTGGCGAGGTATTCCAGATTCACCTGGTGGACGATGCCGGTGGCGGGCGGCACCACGCGGAAGTTGCGGAACGCCTGCTGCCCCCAGCGCAGAAACTCATAGCGCTCGCGGTTGCGCTGGAACTCGATCTCGGCGTTGAGCGCGAGCGCGCGCGGCGTGCCGAACGCGTCCACCTGCACGGAATGATCGATCACCAGGTCGACGGGCACCAGCGGATTGATCCGCGCCGGATCGCCGCCGAGCCGCTTCATGGCCGACCGCATGGAGGCGAGATCGACCACGGCGGGAACGCCGGTGAAATCCTGCAGGATCACGCGCGCCGGACGGAACGGCAGTTCGCGCGCGCTGGCCGCCGCGGCATCCCATCCGGCGAGAGCCTTCACGTCGTCCTCGGTGATCAGCCGCTCATCGACGTTCCGCAGCAGCGACTCGAGCAGAATGCGGATGGAGACCGGCAAGCGCGACATCACGCCGAGTCCGGCTTGCTCGAGCGCGGGCAGACTGTACATCACGGCTGGGCCGTCCGATCCTGAACCTCCGGCAGCGGACGCGAACTCCTTGCGAGCGCCTAACGGGTTCGATTTGGTTGCTTCGGGCATGGGCGTAGTCCTGGAGGCAAGGTCGGGACGCGGAGCGAGGGTGTTTGTCCCTTATCCCTCTTTATACACCGTCACGCGACGGCCTGTCACGACCTCGAGTGTCGGCTGCGCTACCGCAAAACCCCTGACCTCCGAATTCCTCGCAATTCTGCCTTTGCGAACGGTGCGATTCTTCCTCCGAAACCGGCACGGGGCATCGCCTTTTCGCATCTTCAGCGCGCTCGTTACTGTTAAGTAAAATGGCCTTCCCGACTCGTGCGTCGAAATAGCCATGCTGTTGATTCTATGTAACATTCCCGTTCCGCCTTGGGGCGTTATTTTGCATTTTCGCGCCCTCGTTTTTGATCATGTCGCTGATTCCAAAGGACATTCGGGTTCTGCATTTTCCTTGACTTTGTTGAGCCGTTTTTACCCGTTTTGTTGAATCCAAAGGACATTCCCGTTCTCCGCCTGCGACGCAAACCCGGAATGTTATTGATTCCAAACAAGGGGCACTTTCGGCCGTGGATGTTAGAGCGGGGGCGTTTTTGCGCGTTTTTTATGACTGTAGGTTTACTAATGTAGGCTATGACAGCCCTCAACGGGCGGAGAATCAGAGAGATGCAAGAGTCGGAAAACTCATGTTTCGTAAACACGGGGCGCGCCCCTTAACAGACATTTTTTCAAAATCCCGCCATGCTTCTGATTCCACAAAACGTTCCGGCTTTGGCGGGGCGCTTTGGTTGCGCTTTTCCAGGGTGTTATTCGCGGTGTAGGTCGATTGCCGGAGGCTAGCTTGCGCACCGCCGGTCGCAGGGGTCCGGACGGTGCGGGCGGAATTGTTGAGCGGGGACACCATCAAACCTCCCAAGCGGTGCCGGCCGGACGCGGCCAGCCAAGCGCATCATCGCCCCCATGTTAAAGTAAGGGCTAATATACCATAAGTACAATCTTTCTTGTCAAGAAAAATAAGACTGCGGTTCGTGTCCGAATTCGGCATGAGGTGAGACGGGGGGGAAGGGCGGGGTGTTTGGAACCCCGCCCGCTTGGACTTTGTTCGCTTAGCCGAGAGAATTCAGGTAGACCTTGGTGGTCTTTCCCAACAGGACCTCAACGCGCTGCTTGTAGATCTGGCGTCCGTCCTGGTCCTTCACTTCGATCATGTGCGCACCCGGGCGCAGCGGGAACTTCTTGAGCTGGCCCGTAAGGCCGGCGTAGCCTCCATCGACAAAGATGGAGTCGCCTTTGACCTTGGTAACGATCTTCACGTCACCGGCAGGCCGGCCGTAATAGCCGGGGCCCCAATAGGCCCCGTACCATCCAGGGCCATACCAGCCGGGACCGTACCACCCCGGCCCATAGAATCCGCGGCCGACGACCACCACGCGACCCTGCGCCGCCGCGTTTGGCGCCAGAGGAGCAAGCGTCAGCAGAGCGACAAGGGCAATTAGCAATGACTTCATAAGTCGTGACATATGAGCTCGTCCTCCTTTCATATGCTTAAACCCGAAACTTGGGGAGAAGTTGCTCTCCAAAGGGATCAGATGCTCGATCGACCGGCAGGTTACGCTCGCTAATCCTCATGCAATCTGTAACTTAACGGGGGCGGGTGTGTTTTGACCTGGCATGGGCGTCCCGCCCGCGAATGGCCGCGGCCAGGATGGCCGTGCCACGTCAAGCGGGCTGACCACCGACGGCTAGCGCACGGCGTTGGCAGGAAAGAGATGAAGCGCCAGCGCTACATCGACTAGAACAGGACCTATGAAAAACGCCCGGAAGAGAGTCTCCCGTTTCGCTATCTGCCTTGACAATTCCGGTTATCCAGCTTCCCTTGAACTTCACAAAATCGATCCGGATGCGCCCAAGGACGGTGATCTCCGCGTAATCGATGAGAGTGGGGACTATCTTTATCCGGCAGGCCGTTTCGCGATCCTCGAAGTTCCGAAGGCGGTTGAGCACGCGCTCTTGAAGGCTTCCTGGCATACAGCGCTTGTTGCGGCTTGACTTCGCCGCCAGGCGACCCGGATACTCCAAGTTCGCGACTCTTTCGCGTGGGGAGACCGGTGCATGTCTGCAGGGCGCTTTCGATTGATGATTCTTCGGCTTGGCGTGGCGGTGTCGCTTAGTATTGCGCCCGTGGCACGCCCTGCGGAGCCCGGATGTAGTCAAAAGCTGGTGGATGGCACAACGCCGCCTCTCACCTGGTTCTATATCGATCCGCGACAAGCTCTGATGCCCTTTTACCAGTGGGAGAACAACGACGGCTACTGCGGGGAAGTGTCGATGATGGAGGCCGGGCTCAACAACGGCCAGTGGATGTCGCAATACAACGCGCGGCTGATCTGCGGCACGGGTCTCTCGCAGTCCGGGCCCGACGGCGCTTGCGCCACGCACTACGGCCAGGTGAATTTCAACGCGCAACTGCTGATTGAGAATCCGGGAACGGGCGTCAGCGGACCGAACACTTACGCCGACGCCGCCCAGTGTCTCGCCAATTCACGGCTGAGCGCCACAACGTATGACTATTCGGCCGAGTTGCCGGGAATGGCGGGCTTCGAGCAGTACATGTCGTGGGTGAAGCAGCAAGTGATCAGCGGGCATCAGGTGACGATGGCGATTCTGATCAAGGGCGGCTCCGACGCCCAGTACGATCACGAGGTCGCGGTCATGAAGATTGGCACCAATCACTCGCCGACCGATCCGACCTACTATCCCGACGACGTGCTGTACTTCGACGATCATGGCGCCTACACGCTGCGCGGCAGCGGGCCCGGCGGGTATCCGTCGATTCCGCCCGGCGCAGGCTCCGACACGACCGGTTGCACGCCCTACGTCTACGGCTACACGTTCGCTTCGCTCGCCAACACGCGCTCCGGCGCCAATCAGTGGGACGCGCAAGCCTACTCGATCATCATTCCCGGCGACCGCACGATTCAAACTTACACCGGCGGCTCCGGCTACAGCACTGTTCCCATAACCGGACCTCACAACTATGGCTTCTCTGTAGCCGGTCCCGAAGATCCAAGCCATGAAACCGTGCCCGTCGCGCTCACGATCATGGGACCGACGGAGACCAACGGAGTTCCCAATCCGATCGATCCGATCGCCGGCTACGATTACGAAAATCCGAAGATCGGGGAAAACCTGATCGGCAACGGCTGCACGAATGAACAGCCTGAGGCGATGACCAACGTCACCCTGCGAGCGACGGTCAGCGGACTTACGCCCGGCGTTTCGTACAATCTGTACGAATACGATTTTTCGTCGATCACCGGCACAGGCTCGGGCGCCGCGCTGGCGGTCCCGGTCGACAATTTCAACGCCAACGCCGGACTCGCCACCGCGGTGACCACTTTCACGGCCACCGGCGCCACGTTCACCCAGAGCGTCACCACCACGTCCGACAAGATCGTGGTCTTTCGCGCGGTCCCCGCCGACGGTCCATAGAGTCCTGATTTCAGATGTAGGGGCGGCCCTCGTGGCCCCTTAACTGATGGCACGGACATAGGATGCGCCCCTACGTCTGAAATCGGGACAGGCCGGTTCGCACGAAGCGGGAGGACGCCCGCGCTTCCAGGCCAATTCGCGGTATACTACCGGCGATCGGGAGCAGGAAACGGAAGCCCCGGTTCGAAAAGGGGGAAACGTCGATGCCATCTCTCGCTCTGTTGAAGGCTTTCATCCGGACTACAACCGCTTGCGCAGCATTGATCCTGGCTGCAGCCGTGTCGCAGTCATGGGGTCAGGTTTCGGCCACCACATACCACTATGACAACTACCGCACGGGCTGGAATTCGCAGGAGAGCGTGCTGACGCCGGCCAACGTCAACACTTCGTCCTTCGGATCGCTAATAAAGGTCCAACTGGACGACCAAGTGGACGCGCAGCCGCTGGTGGTTCCGAACGTGACCATCACGGCCGGCAAGTACCCGGGCGTACACGATGTGGTCTATGTCGCAACCGAAGGCAATACGGTTTACGCGATTGATGTCCACACCGGCCAAGTGCTGCTCAACCCGAATTTCGGCACCCCGATTCCGTACCCTTTGGGCTGCACCAACAACGGTCCCAACGTCGGCATCAACTCCACGCCGGTTATCGACCCCACGGCGAGCATTTTGTACGTTATTGTGTACAGCAAGGGCACAAGCGGGCCCATGTATCAGATCCACGCTCTCGACCTGGGCAGCCTTACCGACAAGGTGACTCCCCAAACGGTCACAGGCTCCCATACGCTGACGAATGGAAAAAACTATACCTTCGCTGCCACCGTGCAACGGCAGAGGCCGGCCGTCCTGCTGGCGAACGGGAACGTCTACGCCGGGTTCGGCAGCTTTTGCGATGAGGCTGCGAATGTGTCGCGTGGCTGGCTGCTAGGTTGGCAGACAGGAACGCTGACGCCGCTGGCCGCGAACCAGGTCCTCGACACGGAGGCGTCGTCGCCCGACAACTTCTTCCTCTCGTCCATCTGGATGTCCGGCTACGGACCCGCCGCCGACGACTCCGGGAATCTCCTCTTTGTGACCGGCAACTCCGACTACTCCGGCAACACCTATAACGGCATGACGAACATCCAGGAAAGCGTGGTGAAGGTCTCGCCCGACCTGACGTCCGTAGTGGACCTGTTCACCCCCGACAACGTGGGCGATCTCGACGAGGGTGACACGGACTTCGGCTCCGGAGGCGCCCTGATTCTGCCCGATCAGACGGGACGAATCCCCCACCTGACCGTGGCCGCAGGGAAGTACGGAACCATGTACTTTATGAACGAGGACAACTTGGGCGGCTACTCGCCGACGGAGAACAAGGTCCTGGGAAGTTATCAGGTGGGTGGCTGCTGGTGCGGGCAATCTTACTACGTGGACCCGACCGATGGGTTGGCGCGCGTGGTTTCGAGTGGCGGGAGCACGGTGGACGTCTGGAAACTTCAGACGTCTCCCTCGCCGTCGCTGACCCAGGTAAGCACTTCGACTCAAATCGAGATAGGCCCGCAGAATCCGGGGTTTTTCACGTCGATCTCCTCCAATGGCACGGCGAACCCGATCATCTGGGCCTTGTCTCATCCTGCCAATTCCAATCCTGCGCAAATCTTCCTGTACGCCTTCAACCCGGACGGGGGCGGAACCACAATGAAACCGATCTTCAAAGCCGTCGCCGGCAACTGGCCGTATGTGGACGGCAACTCCAACCTGGTTCCGGTGGTGGCCAACGGCCAGGTCTTTGTCGCCAGCTACAAGCAGTTGCAGATTTTCGGGCTCAAGAATCAAAAGTGAAGTCCTAAGCTGGTGTCCTGATCCTGATTCACACGTAAGGGTAGTCCACCGTGGCCGCCCGATTACTGCGCACGGCTTGTCCGCACCCCCAGTTGGGCGGTCCACGAGGGCCGCCCCTACGCCACGCCCGCCACGCCTGAGATCCTTGCGCCAGGATCAAAAGCCCGTTACACTTTCACGAATCGGAGGGAGCGAACCGTTCTTCATCATCCGGCCGCGGTCCGCTTAGACTGCCGGAGGAGGAATTCATGAAGAGTGCCGCTCTAAAATACCGCCAGTGTTATTACTCGTATCTTGTAATCACAATGGCAACGCTTATTCTCTTGTCCTCGCCCATCACGTTCGCGCAGACCACCATTTCAACCGGCAGCATCCAGGGAACGGTGACGGATTCCTCGGGCGCGGTGGTGCCCGGCGCCGCGATTGAGCTGACCAACAAGGCCTCGGGCCAGGCTCTGCACTTTACAACCAACTCTTCAGGCGCGTGGAACTCAGGCGCTTTGCTGCCCGGCGACTACCTGGTGCGAGTGACTGCCAAAGGATTTCGAAGCGAAGAAACGCCGGTAACGGTGCAGGTGGGAGTGACGTCGGCCGCGAACGTGCAGCTTCAGGTCGGCGAGGCCACCAGCACGGTGGTGGTTGAGGGGTCGGCCGAGCAGGTCAATACCGTACAGGCCACCATTCAGGACGTCATGACGCAGACGCAGATCCAGAATCTGCCCATTACGGGCCGCAATTTTCTGGATCTCGCCACGCTGGCTCCGGGCGTGCAAATCCAGGACGGCGGCACGTTCGATCCCACCAAGAACGGATTCTCCTCGGTCTCGTTCGGCGGCCGGTTTGGCCGCACGGCGCGCATCGAGGTGGATGGTCTCGACATCAGCGACGAAACCGTCGGCACCACCACGCAGAACATCCCCATGAGCGGCATCCAACAGTTCCAGGTGGAACAATCGTCGCTCGACCTTTCCACCGAACTGACGTCTTCGGGCGCAGTCAACGTCACCACCCAATCGGGCACCAATCAGTTTCACGGCGAAGGTTTCGGCGTGGGGCAGACGCACGACACGGCCGCGCGCTACGGCAACACGGACGTTCCCTGGGACCGCGAACAGTATGGCGGGAACTTCGGCGGTCCGTTGCTGCACGACAAGCTGTTCTTTTTCGCCGACTGGGAGCGCACGGTGCAGAATCTCCAGCAGGCCGTGCTTTTGCCGGCGCCCTTCACGGGCTCCGATGGCGTGTATAACTCGCCCTTCCACGAAAGCGAGCTGATGGGCCGCCTGGACTGGAACGTCTCGTCGGCGGTCCACGCCTTCTACCGGTTTAGCTTCGACCAGAACGACGACGTGATCGCGTCCGGACCCAACAGCTACTCGCCCTTTCGCAACCGGGATCATACCCCCGTGCAGGCTGCCGGCGTCGACTTCACCACCGGCACCTGGACTCACAGCGTACGGTTTGGATTCAGCCGGTTCCGCAACACCATCGTCGATGCCAGCCAGGGTGTCTACAATCCGGCCCCTGGCGTTGAACTGGCGGTGGGACCTTTCTCGTCCGGTCCTAATCTGCTGGCGCCGCAGGCCACGCCGCAGGACGACACGCAGATCAAATACGACGGCAGCCACATCCGCGGTTCGCACGTGATCCGCTACGGCTTCAGCTTCAACCATATCCTGGGCGGCGGTTATGCGGCGTTCTTTGGCCTGGCGCCCCAGGTCATCTCGGGCACCAGTCAGACCGACCTGAACTTCGCGGCCGCTGGACCTTTCCCCGGCGGAATTTCGAATCCGCTGAATTATCCCGTGGACACAGTGATCATGGGCAACGGCCAGGGATATTCTTCGGCGATTCCTTCTCCGGGATATCCGTATGGCGGGAATTTCGACAATCGCGTGGAATGGTACGTGGGTGACAGTTGGAAGATCAAGCCGAACTTCAACCTCACCTATGGGCTCCGCTACGTGCGTGACACCGGACGCACCGATAGCTACCTGGGTCCGACCCCCGTGCTGAATATGTGGGCCCCGGGGCTCGGCAATCAGGTGAACCAGCCCGACAAGAATTTCGCGCCTCAGGTGGGCATCGCCTGGGACCCGTGGAAGACCGGAAAGACGGTGATCCGCGCGGGAGCGGGAATATTCTACGAGAACGCGATTTTCAACAATGTCGAATTCGATGCTCCCGCCCGCTTGCAGAAAGGGCTATTCTTCGGGACCGCGACGGCTTGCCCGACGGGATCGGTACCGCTGCCGAACGGCGGAAGCATCAGCACCGCGAATCTCTGCGGGCAGGCCATCGGCAGCGTCTATACGCAGCTTGCCGCCGTCCAACAGCAATATCAGGCCGCCACTGTCGCGGCCGGGCCTCAAGCGAACGCAAGTTACGTGGGGAATAGTCTGGCCGAAGGCGTGGATTCCACCGGCAATCAGATGATCGCGCCTGACTATCGCACACCCTACTCACTGCAATTCAACGGCGGAGTCCAGCACCAGTTCGGGACCGGCACCGTGCTGAGCGTCGATTACCTCCGCAACCGCGCCTTGCATCTGCTCGAAGGCTATGACGTGAATCACGTGGGCGATGCGGCCTATCTGAACACGGCGGCCGCGCTCAACGCCATCGCCGTCACCAACCAATCGTTCGGTTGCCCGAGCGGTACCGCGGGAATCAACTGCGCCATCGGCGCCGGAGCCACTATCGTGGATTACGCCGGGAACGGGCTTGACTCAGGCCGCTCTTATTTGGCGGGTTTCCCGGCTTCCGGTTTCGGGCTCACGCCCGCCACGGGAGCCGCCTTTCCGGGGATTAACCCAAACCTGGGGGAGAATCAGATGCTCTTCCCCATCGGATTCTCCGAGTACAACGCGCTACAGGTGAATCTGCGGCAGAATGTGGCCAATCCCTTCCCCGGCGTGCACCGCATGAGCCTGGAAGCGTCTTACGCGCTCTCGCGTTTCGACAGCTTCGCGCAGGACCAGGATTTCATCAACAACGCCACGGATTTTGACAACATCAATCACTACTACGGCCCGAACGCGCTGGACCGCACGCACCAGTTCTCGATCGGAGGCGTTTTCGACCTTCCACACAACTTCCGCACCGGATTTACGACCCACATCGATTCCGCGCTGCCGTTGACCCTCACGCTGCCGACGACCGGCGGTCCGGGGGAGATATTCTTCTCTGACCTCACCGGCGACGGCACCACCGGCGACGTGGTCCCGGGCACGAATATCGGATCCTTCGGCCGCAGCGTCAAGGTGAGTCAGCTTAACAGCGTCATCCAGAATTACGACACCAATTACGCCGGCAAGCTGACGCCCGCAGGGCAGGCGCTGGTGAATGCCGGACTGTTCTCAACCGGCCAGCTTACGCAACTCGGCGCGGTCACGCCGACGCTGCCATTGGCGCCGGCAGGCGAGGTCGGATTGAGCCCGTTCATCACCTCGGACTTGAACTTCGGTTACCTCTGGCATGTCAAGGAGAGCGTGGTGATCGAGCCCACGGTGGCCATCTACAACCTCTTCAACGTGGCCAACTACGACGCCCCGGGAAACACGCTGAGCGGAATCCTCAACGGCCAGCCTGGGTCGGTGGACGGTACTACGCCCGGTCTGCGCACGAATCGGACGCTGTTTGGCTCGGGCGTTTTCGCCTTTGGCGGACCCCGCAGTGTTGAATGGGGGATGAAAGTCAC
>JASHPE010000115.1 GCA_030038235.1 Terriglobia bacterium | reverse complement strand
GACAGGAGGCTTAGATGCGAACCGGACGCCCGAAACGATCCTTGGTTTTGACCGCAGATGAACAGGAGCGGCTTCAATCGTTGGCCCATCGAGCCCGCAGCCAGCCGGTGCTGGCGCGGCGCGCACGGGTGATCTTGGCCTCCGCCCAGGGCCTTGCCAACCACGTGGTGGCGAAGCAAGCGCGCTGCTCGCTCGGCATGGTGAACAAGTGGCGTTCCCGCTTTCTGAAGAGGCGGCTGGAAGGACTCTACGATGAGCCGCGACCGGGAGCGCCACGCAAGGTGAGCGATGCTCAGGTGGAGCAAGTGGTGATTCAAACCCTGGAAAGCACGCCGCGCGGGCAGACGCACTGGAGTACCCGCGGTTTGGCTCAAGCCACCGGGCTCAGCCGCATGACGATCAGCCGGATTTGGCATGCCTTTGGTTTGCAGCCTCATCGCATCGAGACTTTCAAGCTCTCGCCCGACCCTTTGCTCATCGAGAAAGTACGCGATATCGTGGGCCTGTATATGAACCCGCCCGATCACGCCTTGGTTTTCTGCGTGGACGAGAAGAGCCAGATTCAGGCGCTGGACCGCACCCAACCGCTGCTGCCCCTGCGACCCGGTCAGGCCGAGCGGCGCACCCACGACTACCAGCGCCACGGGACCACTTCCCTGTTTGCGGCGCTGGAATTGAAAACCAGCCGCGTCATCGGTCAACTGCACCACCGCCATCGGTCCACGGAATTTCGGCAGTTCTTGGATGTGATTGAGGCGAGTGTGCCTGCGAGTCTGGACGCCCACATCATCCTGGATAACTACGGTACCCATAAGACTGCGCTCATCCGGAACTGGTTCGCCAAGCGTCCCCGATTTCATCTCCACTTCACGCCGACCTACGCCTCTTGGATCAACCTGGTGGAACGCTGGTTTGCCGAGATTACCAACAAGCGCATTCGACGGGGCGTCTTCCGTAGCGTGAAAGAACTGGAAGCGGCCATCCGCGAGTACATCGAGGTGCACAACGAAAATCCTAAGCCCTTCGTTTGGACCCGAACCGCCGACCAGATCCTGGAAAGCATCGCCCGGTTCGCCCAACGTACATGCCCCTCTCCAGTCGAAAGACTTAACTCACGAATCACTGGGACAGGAGACTAGTGTCGCGTAACTCAAATTGGTGCCACAGTGCAAGAGGCATGTCATGCTGAGCGAAGCGAAGCATCGCGGTACTTATGAATGAAGGGAATACCGAGATTCTGCGTGGCCTTCGGCTCCTCAGAATGACAGCGCTCAGTGTGTCACTTTCTTCGGTTACGCGATACTATCACGGGAACGGTCCAGGTGGTCATGCGCGGCGAACACTCTCCAGCAACGTGCCAGTTTGGGTGATTCCTTGAGTCAAATTGCAACCGTGGGGAGGCGATATGAAATTCGGAACATTGATGTCTGCCGCAGCGATGACGATATTCGTCGCGCTGGGCCTTGCCGCGAACGCTCGTCCGCAGACCTTCACCACGTTGTATAGCTTCCGCGGGAAGTACGGCGAGACTCCCGAGGCAGGCTTGGTGCAAGCCACGCGGGACGGCCAACTCTACGGGACCACGGCCGGCGGCGGTACAAACCGTTCGGGAATGATCTTCGCAATCAGCCCCAGCGGACAGTTGACCGAGCTCTACGATTTTTGTTCGCAAGCTGGCTGCACGGATGGTGCAACGCCCGAGAAGTCGCTGGTTCAGGATTCCAACGGCTACTTGTACGGGACAACCTTCGCGGGCGGGGCCAGCAGCTCCTGTGATGACGGCTGCGGCACGGTCTTCAAAATTACCCCAGGCGGCACGCTGACGACACTGTACAGCTTTTGCTCGCAAACCGGATGCGCCGACGGTGCTATCCCGCAAGCCTCGCTGATTCAGGCCGCCGATGGCACGCTCTACGGGACGACGAGTTGGGGCGGGGCAAGCAACTATGGCACGATCTTCGAAATCAGCCCAAGCGGCACGCTGACCACGCTGCACAGCTTCGACGGCACGGACGGCAAATACCCCTGGGCGGCGCTCGTCCAAGCTACCGACGGCAACTTCTACGGGACTACAACCCAGGGAGGGAACACTACTTCGTGCGATGGGTACGGCTGCGGCACGGTTTTCAAAATCACCCCAACCGGCACGTTGACTACGCTGAACAGCTTTGACGGCACCGACGGCGACCTTGCTCTAGCGCCGCTTATCCAGGCCACCGATGGCAACTTCTACGGGACAACTTTGTATGGCGGGGCCAACTACCTTGGCAATGTTTTTGAAATGACCGCAGATGGCACGCTGACAACACTTTACAGCTTTTGCTCGCAGAATTATTGCGTGGATGGCGTTTTACCCACTGCCCCCCTGGTCCAGGCCACCGACGGAAACTTCTACGGCACAGCGTCACAGGGTGGGAACCTGGTGTGTAGCGGCGCTGGCAGTTATGGCTGCGGACTAGTCTTCAAGATCACCCCCAGTGGCAAGATGACGACGATACACCTTTTCGACGAAACGGACGGCAAATGGCCCTATGCTCCGTTGGTCCAGGACACCAATGGGAGCTTCTACGGTACAACCTCGACCGCCGGACCCAACGGCGCGGGCACGGTCTTCAGCCTAAGTGTTGGGCTTGGTCCCTTCGTAGAAACACTGCCGACCGCTGCCAAGGTGGGAGCAAGCGTGCAAATTCTGGGCACCAATCTGACGGGCGCTACCAGCGTCACGTTCAATGGCACGGCAGCTACTTTTGTTATCGGTTCCCCGAATGGAATAGTAGCCACGGTCCCCGCCGGTGCCACCAGCGGTTCGGTTCAAGTGGTAACACCCGGCGGCACGCTTTCGAGCAACGTGCCGTTCCATGTCAGTCAATGAAATGGAGATCGGGATTGCGAGTCGACCTTCTCGTGCCTATGCCGTGGCCTCCACGCCGTCCAAGCTAAGCTGCCCGCACGCGGCCATGATGTCCTGACCGCGCGAGATGCGGATGAATGCGGGAACGTTGCGGTCGCGGAGTGTCTGCTGAAACGCGTTCACGCGCGCCATCGGCGAGGGCCTATACGAAAGCGCGGCGCCGCCGTTGTAGGGGATCAAGTTCACACGCGACGGCAGGCCTTCGAGCAGTTGCGCCACGCGAATGGCATCGGCCCCGGAATCATTCACACCGTTCAACATCACGTACTCGAAGGTCAGCCGCTCGCGGGGACGCAGTGGGTAGGCGCGGCATGCGTCCATCAGCAGCCGCAGCGGATACTTGCGATTGATCGGCATCAGTTCATCGCGCTGTTCGTCATTCGACGCGTTCAGAGAGATGGCGAGTTTGGGCCGGACGGCTTCGCGCGCCAGATCGTAGATGGGCGGCACAATGCCGGCGGTGGAGATCGTGATCCGGCGCAGCGGGATGGCGCACGCTTCGGTATCCGCCAGGATGCTCACCGCGGTCATCACGGCCCGCAGATTCAGCATCGGCTCGCCCTGCCCCATGAAGACAATGTTGACGCGCGGCGACGACTTCCCTGCTCCACGGGACTCGCTTCCCTTCCCGCCCCACAGACCTCGCTCGCGAGCGATGGTCAGAACCTGACCCACGATCTCGCCCGGACTGAGATTGCGCCGCGCGCCCAACAGTCCGGTGAAACAGAAGGCGCAACCCACCGCACAACCCACCTGCGACGAAATGCAAAGCGTGGTGCGGGGTTCTTCCGATTCGGCCGCGGGACCGTGCTTCGAACCTGCCCCCGCGGTTACAGTGTCCGCGTTTCCCGATCGCAATTCCCTTCCCGAAGGCGTCGCAACGGTCCGGCCGTCGCGCCGCTCGGCGCGCCACGGCATATAAACAGCCTCGACCGCTTGGCCGTCCGCGAGGCCCAGCAGGTAGCGGATCGAGCGGTCCCGCGAGGTGATCCCACGCGACACCACCGGATATGCGATCTCGTAACGGCCGGCGATCTCGCGGCGCATCGCGCGATCGATCGTCGTGAATTCGTCGGGATTCTGCAGCAGGCGACGGTAAAGGCCGTGATAGAGCTGGCGTCCACGATAGCGCGGTTGGCCGAGGTCGAGCGCAAGGTCTTCCAACTCCAGACGCGTGAGGCCGACTAGATTGGGCGACGGTAGGCATAAACGTCTCACAACAGAATCGTAGCACGCAGCCGCCGCGCGGATAGTGGTTCCCTTTGCTGTAGCGCCGGTGTCCTCACCGGTGATTCTTGAGATCGAGCGCTCCGGTGGGGACACCGGCGCTACAGCAAAATGAGATAGTATTCTGGGTCGCTTAAATACGGTCAGCGGACAATATAGGCGAGGGCAGCATGAAAGAGTTCAAGGGTAAAGTCGCGGTCATTACCGGTGCAGCGAGCGGAATCGGACGGGGGATCGCCGAGCGATGTGTCAGCGAAGGCATGAGGGTGGTGCTTGCCGACATCGATGATGCGAACCTCGCCAAGGCAGAATCCGAACTGAAAGCCCTGGGCGAAACTGTGCTCGGCGTGAGAACGGACGTCTCAAAGCGGAGTGACGTGGAGCTGCTGGCCCGCCAGACGCTCGATGCGTTCGGTCAGGTACACCTGCTGGTGAACAACGCGGGCGTCGGCGCCGGCGGGTCGCCGTGGGAGGCAACCTGGAACGATTGGGAGTGGGTCATCGGCGTCAATTTGTGGGGGGTGATCCACGGTGTGAAGGTGTTCACCCCTCTGATGCTGTCTCAGAACGTCGAGTGCCACATCGTCAATACGGCTTCGGCCGCCGGGCTTGTCGTCGGGGGCTCATCGGCTCCTTACTCCGTGACCAAACACGCTGTGGTGACCCTCTCCGAAAGCCTCTACCTGACGCTCCAACGACGAAGCGCCCTCGTTAAGGTCTCGGTTCTCTGCCCGGGTCTGGTTCGCACCAACATCGCGAATTGCGAAGATCGCAGGCCGGCCGATCTGAAAAACGAAGCCGTCGAGATCAGCCCGGAAATGCGAGCCGGATTGGCGGCGTTCAAGAAGTTCATCGAGGTGTCCATGACTCCTTCCCAAGTGGCGGATATGGTCTTCGAGGCCATCAAGAATGAACAGTTCTACATCCTCACCCATCCCGAATGGATCGAAGTGATCCAAATGAGAACCGACAACCTGCTGCGGATGGAGGATCCCCGAGACCCGGCGCTGACCGTTATGAAACTGATCCAATCCGCGAAAGCTTGACATCCTGCTGTAGAGTCAATAATCCTAATCCGTCCGGACGGACCAGCGTCCGCCGTCAAACTGATGAGCCGTCGACCCGATCCCGTTCTCGCCGGGCGCCGCCGTGAAGCGCTGATCAAGGCAGGCTACGCCGAAATCCTCGATAAAGGCGTCCCCGGGCTGACCATTGATGGCGTGGTTGCGCGCGCCGAGACCAGCAAAGGCGGAGCGCTGTACTATTTTTCGACCCGCGACGATCTGCTGTACGCGATACTCGAATGGCTGCTGGCCGAGTTGAATCACACCCTGGACGACATCGCGCACAGCGACGCCCCACCCCGCGCGCAACTTAGTTCCGAGATCGAGGTGCTTTTTCACAGCGCCGAAGTGAATCGCAAACTCTATCGTGTGCTGTTCGATTACGTAGCGCTGGCCTCCCGTACAGACCGCTACCGCACGCTCGTCAATCAGTTCTTTGGGGCGTGCGTCCGGCGCGACGCAGAGATGATCGAGGAAGGCATTCGGCGGCACGAGTTTCGCCGCGTGGATCCGGCGGCAGCGGCGAGCACGCTGCGCGCCCTCGTCGACGGCTATTGCATGCAGTGGCTGATGTGTCCCGATGATGCGCCTCTCGAAACGTATCGCGAGCGCTGCAAGACGGTGTTCAGCAGTTACCTGCGGATCGTGTAGTGGATTCCCGCTTTCGAATGACGGAACTCACAGTATGGTTCAGCGCGCGACCGAAATCGTGTTTTCCGTTCTACTCATCGCCGGAATCCCGCTGATCAGTTGCCTGACGGTGCGCGATCCGCGGATTAGGACCTTGCCGCGTCGAAGCTTGTACGCGTCCGCCGCGCTCTCGGAATGGATCTTTGCGGCGCTCGGCGTAGCGGCGCTGAAAATATCCAGTCTGGGAATGAGCACCGTCGGACTGCGCGGCGTGTCGCTCCGATCGTTCTCCTTCTGGACGCTCACACTGGCGGCCGTTTCGGCAGCCGGCCTCGGTCTGCTGCTCTTGCTCGAGCGCAGGGGACTGTGGCCGGACGAGCCGGAAATGGTCTACCTGCTGATGCCGCGAGCCGCCGGCGAGAAAATATGGGCTCTGCTCCTGGTGGCCCCCACGGCTGCCGTGGTGGAGGAGTTCCTGTATCGCGGGTATCTGCTCACGATCATCGCCCGCGCGCTTCATTCCGTGTCCTGGGCATGGGGACTCTCTTCAGCCGCCTTCGGGCTGGCGCATTTCTACCAGCGTCCGAACGGTATGATAAGGGCCGCGGCGCTCGGCGCGCTGCTCGCGTGGCCGGTGGTGCGCACCGGAAGTCTTTATCCGGCGATCGCGGCGCACTTCCTGATCGACGCCGCCGCCTTTGGATGGCTTGGCCCGAGGATGCTGAAAGCGGAAGCATCGGCTACAGCGGGCGGTGATGGATTCCCACTTTTGCGGGAATGACAGAACGGGTCGGGAATGACACTGGAGGTCACGCTCTCATGACTCGCAATGGACGATTCCGTTTCGTGCGGCTCGCGCGCTTCGTAGTACTCGCAGGCCTGCTGTCTTGCATGGTGTCCTCACTGGCGCGCGCTCAATTCGGCGCCACGACCTCCCGCGAGGCTGGCGCGCCCACCAATCAGGTCATTGCCATCCGTGCCGGACATCTCTTCGACAGCCGCAAAGGGAGCATGGCAGCGGATCAGGTGATCGTGGTCCGAGGCGACCGCATTGATGAGGTGGGTCCGAGCGGCGAGGTGCAGATTCCCTCCGGCGCCCAGTTGATCGATCTCAGCCGCGCCACGGTGCTTCCGGGCCTGATTGACGCGCATACGCACATCTTCCTCACGGGCGAGTCCCACGGCCGTTACGAAGAACAGTTACTCAGGGAGTCGTGGCAGTATCGCACCATCGAGGCCGTGCTGAACGCGAAGAGCGATCTCATGGCCGGCTTCACTTCGATGCGCGATTGCGAGACCGAAGGAGCGATGTACAGCGACGTGGACGTAAAGACCGCAATCAATCGCGGCTTGATTCCGGGGCCGCGCTTGGAAGTAGCTACACGTGCGCTTTCAACCACCGGAGGCTATCCGCTGGAGGGCTATTCACCCGAGGTGACGGTGCCGAGCGGCGTGCAGATCGTGGACGGCGTGGACCAGGCGACCAAAGCGGTGCGCGAGCAGATCAAGTATGGGGCAGATTTCATCAAGGTCTATGGCACTCATCATTTCCGTTTCACGCCCGACGGGCGACTGGTGAGCGTCGCCACGTTCAATCTGGAAGAGCTTCAAGCCATCGTCAGAGAAGCCCACAGCGAGGGCGTAAAGGTGGCTTGCCACGCCTATGGCGGTCCAGGACTTCACAACTGTATCGATGCCGGCGTGGACTCGATCGAACACGGCCTCGATCTTGACGATGCCGCGGTCGCCGAGATGAAGAGGCGCGGTACGTGGCTCGTGCCCACCCTCTACGTTTACGAATTCGAACCTGAGGAGGATCTCGCGGCCACCAACGGCAAGACCAGCCGCGCGCGCATCCACGAAGTGAGTTTCAAGAAGGCGCTGGCGGCGCACCTGAAGATCGCCTTCGGCACCGATGTCGGCCCGTTTCCACATGGCACCCAGGCCAAAGAGTTCGAATACCTGGTTCGATTCGGCATGACGCCTGCGGTCGCGATCCAGTGCGCCACCGTCCGAGCCGCAGAGCTGATGGGATGGGACGACCGCGTCGGATCGATCGAGGCGGGTAAATTCGCGGACGTGGTGGCCGTCGAGGGCGATCCTTTGCGCGATGTAACCGAACTCGAACGCGTGAAATTCGTAATGAAAGGCGGCGAGGTGTACCGGAACGATTTGAAGTAACGGTGGTGGGAGGCAGGGCGATGTCCGATCGCCGCAATTAAACAAAGGAGGGTCAATATGCGGTCACCGCAGAAGCGGCCCGGCTCCACGAGCAGCGCGCGGAGCGCGCTTTATGGCGCAGTGTCCTTTGGGCTCGGCGCACTGCTTGAAATTGCCTTTTTTGTATGGCCCACGCTGTTGCCGCGAGGCTTGGCACCAGCATAAAGTACCGTTGGACCGCCCTCATCGACCTGGCTGGACCCGTGTTGGGCGGAGCGGTCGGCGGGGCGTGGCTGGGTTGGGTTATGAGGAAGCGAGCTCTCTGGGCCATCGAAGGTGCTTTGGCATTCGGCGTCGGCTTTCTGCCGGCGGCTCTCGCAATGCTTGTCACGCTTATGGCGGGCCAGGGTATGTCCGGGAACGAAAACACCCTGGAAACAACTCTATTCTTCACCCTCGGATTTGGCGTCGGGTTTGGAATTTCAGGCGCCCTTGCGGGAGCCCTGATGTTCGCCGGATCCCGCGTTGTGCTTGCGAGCGTCAAGGCGTTTGCTCTTTCCGGTACAGCGGGAGGAATTGCCATTAGCATGGGCTTTCTACTGCTTCGAGTTGTTCAGAGCAGCCATGGTGACAGCGGCGGTAAAGTACTAAAATACGGCACGTTCGCTGGAATCCTTGTTCCCTATTGCCTCGGAGGGGCTTTGCTCGGAGCGGCACTACCAGGATTGCTGAATAACAGGGAGAGCGGTCCCGTTTAATCTAAGTGTGGGTCTTAACCTGGCAATCCCTCAGAAGGGCGCCGCCGCTACAGCGAGGGGGATGCAATGAGGGTCCTCCCGCAGAACGACAATACAGGTTAGAATTGCTCGACAAGGAGCGCGACGAATGAAGAAGACTCTGGTTAGCGTGGCGGCCATTCTGGCCGGAATATGTCTCATGGCAGCGGCGCAAAATGCGCCGCAGAAAGCACCCGCGGCAGGTGGCAGTGTCGAGCGCGGGCGCTACCTGGTGGAAGACGTGGCGATGTGCGGCGAATGTCATTCGCCGCGCGACAGCCAGGGGCAGCTCGACCATTCACGCTGGCTGCAAGGCGCACCCGTCTGGTTTACGCCGACCGTGATGCAGCCCGACTGGGCCTTCAGGGCGCCGTCGCTCGCGGGTTTGCCGAGTTTCACAGATGCTGACATGACCATGGTGCTCGAAAAGGGTCTGCAGCCGGACGGCCGCGAGATCCGTCCCCCGATGCACGTCTACCACATGAACCACGAGGACGCGATGGCGATCGTGGCTTACCTGAAATCGGTGCCGCCGAACCGGCAGCAGTAGCTGTGGCGTCACGGGCACATTTCGCGATAGAATTGGGCCTTGATGGAAGAGCGAGATTTTTTTGACGAAACCGAGTCCCTCAAACCCGCGGTCTTGAACTGCGACAAATGCCATCAGAGCGACACGTACGAGGTGCGCTGGCTGGTTCGTCAAAAGAAAAAGGCTCTTCCCGGACGAGCCGATGAGCGAGATCGCGCACGCTTCGCGAAAGCGCGTTCCTACATGATCCGGCGCGACGACCTCCTGCAATGCAAGAATCCGCGCTGCCGGAAGCGCTTCGAGATCTCTGGACTGCAGTCGGTGGTCTTCCTTTGAAAGTCGCCTTCTCGATTCCTGGTTCGGCTTCGGAATCCAAAAACCCTCCTGTAATTTCTACCCGCACCTAAAGAGCGCCGTCCGCCACTGCAGTCCCGCGCTAAGCCTCTGCAAGTCGCTGGTGAACGCAGGTTTACGATCTCTCACTGGCGTTAGGCCCGTCAATTGCGTTCTTAGCAGAGGCGAATCGCGGGTGCCTTGTTAATCGGCTGTTGGGTCGAGAGGGCGGAACGCTAGCGAGGAGGACGACATGAAACCAAGCACGAAGGACCAAGTGGAAGGAAAGTACCACGAAGTGAAGGGCGGCATTAAAGAGAAGGCCGGGAGAGCCATAAATGACCCGGTGAAGGAGAACGAAGGCACGGACGAAAAGATCGGCGGTAAAGTTCAGAAGAAGATCGGTGAAGTCGAGAAGGTCATCGGAAGCTAGCCTCTGCCGTTACTGTTAGCGTAAAGAGGGGAATCTGGGTCTCACAGGGGTCAGACCTCGGATACAGACTCCCCTCTTAGCGCTTTCGCGTTTTTCCGGCCTTCCGTTGGCAGGCAGCTCTCAGCGAGGTATCAGACATGAAGAGACTGTTCCTAAGAATCTTACTGGTTCCTTTGGCCGTCACGGGGGTTCTTCTGACACTCACGGGCAGACGGGTGTTCGGTCAGGACGCCTCTCAAGGCGCAAAGCAGGACATGAAGGACGCTGGACACAGCACTAAGAATGCCGCCAAACATACGGGACGCGCCACCAAGAAGGCCACCAAGAGAGGGGTCAATAAGTCGGCACGCGCAGTGAACAAGGGATCGAGGAAGGTCCAGAGAAAGACCGAGCCTCAGCCCTGAAATCCCCTTTCTCCCAGAAGCACAATCGCGAGGCGACCCAACGATTCCCGCCGGTCGCGCTCGCAACCCGCAGGTCAATCACCAACTCACGTCTCTCCGCGCAGTCCGCCAGACCCGAACACCGAGCAACCCTTGACAGTCAGCGACGCGTCTCCTAGCATGAACATGGGATGAGGGCGGTTTCTACGTTCCAGACGTCCGATCATTGAATCGGGTGGGTTAATTGGCCGCCGGATGCTTGGCGCCTTGTCGGCTCAAAACTCCGCCCTGCGAGGTCATTCTTGAGAATCGCGATTCGATTTAAGGACGACGTCTCGGTTGTGGTTCTTAGCGGCAAGTTCGTGGCCGGAAGCGACGGTCCTTTCCTCCGCCAGAAGGTCCGCGACCTGATTGACGCCGGAACCCGCAAGTTCCTATTCGACTTTACGGAAGTTCCTTACATCGATTCCACAGGTCTTGGTTTTCTGGCAGGCAGCCGCGAACTGGCCGCCGAGAATCAGGCGTTGATGGTCCTGGCAGGCATGAATCCTCATGTCCAGAGGATTCTGGACGGCGTCAAGCTCAGCCAGTTTTTCGAGCTCGTCACTGATGAAGCGGCCGGTCTAGCGCGGATCGAACAGTTGACTTCGGCTGGGAAGTCGGACAAGGCGACGAAACCTGCGGGACAGCCGCGGGCGCGCAAGCGTCCACAGGACCGGGCGGAGTGAGCCCGACGGCGCACAGACCTATCTGCAAGATCGCCGAACGTGCGGAATGCGTCCTGACACGCTCGCTCTCGGACTTCTCTGGTACATTGCCTTCCTGTTCTCCCTCTGCTGCCACGAAAGCGCTCACGCCCTGGCGGCCAGGCTTGGCGGTGACCCCACGGCGTTCCTTGCCGGATCGATGACGCTTAATCCGGTTCCGCACATCCGCCGTGAGCCCTTCGGCACCGTGCTGGTGCCGATCGCGTCCTTTTTCTTGGCCGGCTGGATGATCGGATGGGCCAGCGCACCTTACAACCCAGCTTGGCAGCGCCAATATCCGCGGCGCGCCGCCTGGATGGCTCTCGCAGGTCCGGCAGCCAACTTCACGCTGGTGATCCTGGCCGCCATTGCGATCCACGTGGGCTTGGCGCTCGGGGCCTTCGTCCTGCCGGGCCGGGTGGGTTTCACCAGCGTGGTGGATGCCGCTGCGCCAGCTTCCGTCACTGGTGGGCTGGCCACCTTGCTGAGCATTCTCTTCTCGTTGAATCTGCTGCTCGGGACCTTCAATCTGCTGCCGGTCCCACCTCTGGACGGCACCGGTGCGATCGGCGTACTGCTGCCCGACCGCTTGGCGCGACGCTTCGCCGACCTCGGCCGCAACCGGACATTTGCTCTGGTAGGGCTGCTTATCGCTTGGAAGTTCTTTGACTATCTCTTCCAGCCGGTTTTCATGGCTGCGCTGAACTTGCTGTATCCGGGTGCAGCGTACCGCTAGGGGTCAAGGGCTAGCCTAGGCATCAGGGGCTAGGGCTCGCGGATTATCTGGTTCTTTGGATGCTTAAAGCTCAATCCCAGTCCCGAACCGTTGAAACACGAACTGCTGGCCGCTATTTCCTGGTCCCCGACCCCTGACCCCTAATCCGCGAATTCCGCCTCGACGCGCTTCGGGAGCACGCCAGCTTCGAACCCACGATCGAGCAGCAACTGCACGGCTTGGCGGCCGCGTTCGCCATAATCGAGCGTCCAATCGTTCACATACATGGCGATAAATCGATCCGCTGTGGGCGAATCGAGACCGCGCGAGAACTGCATGGCGTAGAGCAGAGCTTCCTCGCGATGATCCAATCCGTACTGAATACTCTCCCGCAGCAATCTCGCCGACTCCCGAATAACTCTTGGACCCAGCGCGCGCCGGGCGGCGTTGCCGCCGAGCGGCAGCGGCAGTCCGGTCTCTTCCTGCCACCATTCACCGAGGTCAACCACTTTGTTCAACCCTTCCAGGTTGTAGGTCAATTGTCCTTCGTGAATCACGACTCCGGCGTCCGCGGCGCCTGAGACCACCGTCGGAATGATCTCGTCAAACGGCACCACCAGGGGCTCGATATCCCGCTCGTAGAGCAGGAGAGCCAGATATGCCGTCGTCATCTTGCCGGGCACGGCAACGCGTTTGCCCCGAAGCGACTCTGCTCCCGAAGCGTGGCTCACGAGAATGGGTCCATATCCGTCGCCGAAGCTTGCCCCTGAGGGCAGCAGAACGTAGAAGTCCGCCAGGTAGGCATAAGCGTGAAATGAGATCGCGGTAACGTCGTAGAACGCCTCGCGCGCCTTCTCGTTCAGGGTTTGGATGTCGTCGAGGACGTGCGTGAACCTCAGCGATTCACTCCGAATCTTATTCGTGGCCAAAGCATAAAACATGAAGGCGTCATCGGAGTCGGGGCTGTGGGCAAGCTTCAACTCCACGACTTCGTCGCCGGCACGCGGGATTCTTTCAACAGAGGTTCTGGTCATGGTCTTGAGACGCTCGAGAAGTTCGAGTCCGACGGTATGCTAGCACGTTGAGGCGAGTCCGACAATTGACTGCAAGGGTAACAGTCAGCAGTGGACCAGATCGATAAAGGCTCGCATTTTTCCCCCTGTCCGGTTATTATTCAATGCAATTTGACCGCGCAAGCGGAGGTGGTTAGTTGGGGGACTTCGTTCGGTTCCCGCGAAGCGGTGAGACATGGGTCGCGTCAAGCTGTTGAAACACTTGGCTCTGCTGCTGACCTTGAGCACGTTCGGCCGGGCACAAGCGCCGCAAGCGCCTGCCAACCGGCCGCAGATTCGCCAGCCTGACACTTCAATCCAGCACAAGCAAAGCGCCAGACCAGGCTCCAGCGCCACGAAGCACCTGAAGCAAGCTGAAGCGCTCGCTGGAACCGGCGATGTGGACGGCGCCATCGCGGAATACCGTCAGGCGCTCGCTGCTAACCCCAAGCTGGCCGATGCCCACCGCGCTTTGGCCGATCTGCTGGTCCGGAAGTCCGACTACGATTCGGCTGTTCCTGAGTACTTCGCGGCGCTGCAAATTCAGCCCCAGTCTGCCGACGCCCGCGAAGGGCTGGGACACGCGTTGGCCGCACAGGGACGCTGGGGCGACGCTGCCGCTCAATACCAGCAGGCGCTGACCATCGATCCGGACATGCCCGAACTTCATCGTGACCTTGGCGCAGCCTTGAAGGCCCAGGGGCAGGACGGTCCGGCGGCGGAGCAGTTCAGAGCGGCGATTGCCCGACAGCCGAACGATGCGGATGCGCACTTCGGACTGGCAGGAGCGTTGCGGGCCCAGGGCGATCTGGCCTCCGCGATTGCGGAGTATCGCGCCGCCGTTAGCGCCCGTCCCACTCACGCCCCGGCGCATTACGAACTCGGTACCGCGCTCTTCCGCCAGGGAGACATCAAGGCGGCACAGCCGGAATTTCAGGCTGCCGTGACGCTGCAGGATGGTCTGCCCGCCGCACACGACTGGCTGGGCATCGTGCTGCTGGCAGAGGGCGATGCTGAACGCGCTGGGCGCCAGTTCGGCGAGGCGTTGAAGCTCAGTTCCGGCGATGAAGTAGCCCACTATGATTTGGGTTTGGCCCTGGAACGCGCAGGCAACTACCGCGAAGCCGCGGACGAGTATCGGGCGGCATCGCGCCTTCAACCCGATGACCCTGCCACGCACCTCAACCTCGGCAACGCCCTGCGCAACGCAGGCGAACTCGACGCGGCTATCGCGGAGTACGGCGCCTCGATCGGTCTGAAGCCGGACGAGGCCGGAGCGCACGCGAACCTGGCTGCGGCCTGGGCCTCCAAGCGCAACTTTGATCTGGCGCTTGCGGAGTATCGGAAAGCCCTGGGCCTGCGTCCGGGGGACGCCGGGAGCCACCAGGCGGTGGCACGAATCCTCGAGAGTCGGGGCAAACTTGACCACGCGATGAGCGAATATCGCGAGACTCTGCGGCTTCAGCCCGACCGTGCCACGGCCCACGATGATCTGGGACGCGCGCTCGCTTTCGAGCACCACTTGCCGGAGGCGCTGGCCGAGTACCGGAGCGCATTACGTCTCGAGCCTGAGAATGCGCGCTTCCTCACTGATGTGGGTTGGGCCCTGGCGGCAACCGGCCAGGCAGACCAGGCCCTTGAGAACTACCAGCACGCCTTGAGGATGGGTCCCAAAGACGCTGTCCTCGAGAGCGACTTGGGAATGTTGCTGGCAAGCCGGGGAAATCTCGATGAAGCTTTGGCGCATTGCCGCGAGGCAGTGCATCTCGATGCGAATTTCGCTTCGGCGCATCATAACCTGGCCAACATCCTGGAGCAGAGCGGCGACCACGATGCGGCAATCGCCGAATACCGCTTGGCTTTGGCGCTGAAGCCCGCGTATCCCGAAGCGCAACAAGATCTCGGCAACGCGCTCGCGCGGCACGATGACGCGGAAGGCGCGATTCGGGCTTACCAGGAAGCGGTGCGGCTCGATCCGGATTTGGCAGTCGCCTGGCTCGACCTTGGCGCGGCGGTTGAGAAGCAAGGCGACTCGGAAGCGGCAGCCGTCGACTATCAGCACGCGTTGAGCCTCACGCCGAATGACCCCAGGGCCCATTACGATCTGGCGCTGGCGCGGATGAACACAGGCGACTTGGACGGCGCCCTCAGCGAGTACGCCAGCGCTACCCGCCTCCAGCCTGAGTTGGGATTGCCGGAAGCGAACGCCGGCGTCGCGCTGAGAGCCGAGGAGATGCAGTATGACGCGTTGATGGAACCGCCATCACCGCTCGAGGCGCGACCTGAGGAAGCACCTGTGCGCCTGGCATCGGACCTGGCTCCGTCCCCAGCGCCCGCGGCGCATGCTCCGGCAGGACAGATCTCAGCCGCGGCGGCTCCGGCACCGGTCCGGCAGTGATCGACCGAGTCGGACGCAGAATTGGTAGGGGCGACTCCCCCCGGGTCGCCAGAGAATACGCGCGGTATGAGCGAGCAGGGCAGCCGCGGGGGCCTGGCCCTAAGTTCCTGTGACGCACAAGGGCTGTTCCATGCTCCGAGCCAGATTTCTGACCATCACTGCGATCTTGCTGCTGGCCATCTCCGCGGGTGCGCAGAAGCCGCCGAAGCACGGCTCGAAAGCTGCGCAGTCGCAGGGCGCGAACGTGGACTCAGGGCTCAAGATCTCGGGTCAGGTCACCACACCTCACGGCGATTTCCTGCCCGGCGCCGAAGTCGCTGTGGAGGTATTGGGCGATCGAGCCCGTCACCAAACGGTCAGCGCCGGCCCGCACGGACAATTCGAGGCGCGTGTGCCGAAAAGCAAATCGGCGTCAGTGACCGTCACGGTCACGGCCAGTATGCCCGGCTATGCAGGCGCTCAGGAGACCATTGAGGCTGAACCGGGCCAGGCCGCCGATTCAATTGGCCTCGTACTTCGCAAAGAGCCTGTCGATCCCGATTTGCCCGACTTTGAGAGCCTCTGCGAGATGCTGCTGCCCAGGCTGCGCGCGCCCGCCACAGGTCAACCGCTCATGGGCGTCCCGCTCAAGCACATGGAACTCGCGGTGCGACTGCTCGATAAAGACGCGCCGGAGGGCGCCGCGGAGCCTCTTGCCGAAGTCGCGCGCCAGAACGCCGGCTGCATTGAGTGCGGCACGCTCGCCGGCCTCGCGGAACTTGAGACCGGAGCCTGGTCGAGCGCCGGCTCCGACCTGATGCGGGCGTCTCACGCTGCAGCCACAGGCCAAGGCAAGAGCCGGATGCCGGAACCGCTGCTTGTTCTCGGCGAGCTTCAAATCTGGCGTGGCGAGTTCTCCAAGGCCGCGGTCTCATTCCTGGGCGCGCTCGCCATCCAACCCGATCAGCCCCTGGCCTTGCAGGAGCTTGGCCGCACGTTCATGCTCGAGCGCAGGATGACGGTCGCAGACCGTTATCTCGATCGGGCGCTTGCCCACGGCGCCGATCCCGAAAGTCACCTACTGAAGGCTCAGACACTCATCGAGTTGAACGAACCCGAGAAAGCACGGGAACAGATCGAGGCTTACCTTGGAGGGCGCAGGCCGAAGGATCTCGATCCTGAATCGCGCCAGCTCTGGGCGATGCTGTCCCAACGCATCGACCTCGAATTGCGGCCCGGCAGCGCGACGCTGGTCGATCGCAATCCGGCGGAGCTTGCCTCCGCCGCACCTGAATTGACGGAACTCGTGCCCATAAGCGACACTGCCGCGATGGAGCCGGTGTTACGCAAGATTGGCCTGGGTGTGCAGGCGATTTTCGAGGACTTCCCCAACACGAGCGTGCAGGAAGAGATCGAAATGCAGCGCCTGCATCAGGACGGAAAGATAGCGGATTCACTCAAGCAGCATTTCCAGTACCTTTTGGTGAGTTCGGTCGACCGTGACATCCTGAACCTCGATGAATACCGGGTTGACAACTCCGGCGCGCCGGTGACGCCGGGCGCCCCGGACCGCGACCTCATGGCTACCTCGGGATTCGCGTCCATTCCTTTGGTCTTCCATCCCGACTATCAAATCGGGTCGAGCTTCCGGCTGCTTGGTCATCAGGAAATGGATGGCCACGACGCGCTGGTAATCGCCTTCGCCGAACGTCCTGCCACCGCCAAGATGCTGGAGGAGTTTGTCCTCAAAGATCAAAGGACCACCGTCCTCACGCAGGGGTTCGCCTGGATCGACCCTGACACCTTCCAGGTGCTTCGGATGCACACTGAGCTGCTGAAGCCTGCGCCCGAAGTCCGACTGACCGCACAGACCACCGACGTACGCTACGGACCTGTTCACTTCAAGAGCAACAACCAGACGCTCTGGCTGCCGCAGGAAGTCACCGTGACGGTCCATTGGAATGGCCGCGCGTACCGCAACACCCATCGCTATTCCGATTACCAGCTTTTCCAGGTCGGCACGCACGAGAAGACCAAGGCGCCGAAGGTGCCAAGTCCGGCCCCGGAACACTAGTAGCGCTATTGACTCGCCCCGAATCGCGTCGGCGGCCCGCAAGCTACAGAAACAAAAAGTATCTCGGGATCCATAGGACCCACTGCCCGCTTTTCCAGAGGCGCATGTGAGCCCGAGAGCCGGGATTCCGGCGTCAGCAATGGTGAACGTCAAGTTTTCTACAGCAAAACCTGGTGAAAATACGCAGCTGCTTCAAACAAATTGTCTCACTTTAATGCTCCGGCCCCGCTCCACGCTCTGCCCTCGACCGGCCCTCAGCGGCACGTCCTAGAGTGAATTGATGTGAACCGATCCAGCGCTCGAATGAACGCGCAGCAGCGCGCCACCCGATCCCACCGTGCCGACGATGTGAGACCGCGAAAGGGTGCCGGACTGGGTCACGGGCACTTCCGTGACCACGGCGCCGCCCGAGGCGTCGGCGTCCAGATTGAGGTTCACGGAGCGGTCGAGCGCCACGGTAACTCCCCCGCCCGACGTGTCGATGTCACCGCCACGCGCGTCACCAGGATCGAAGCGGACATCGACCGAGCCTCCCGAGGTATGAGCTTCCACGCGCCCGCCTGCGCCCTCGACGCGAATCGAGCCGCCGGATGTGTGCGCGAGCAGATCACCCTTGATGTCGCGCAACTCGATGGAGCCGCCGCTGGTCTCCGCTTCGAGAGACCGGTCGATCTCAGAAGCCTTGATATCGCCGCCGGACGTGTCGACGCGCGCGGTGCCCTTGATCTCTTCAAGGTCGATGCTGCCGCCCGAAGTATGCGCGCGCAGATTACCGCTGAGATCGTAGGCGTGGATCGATCCGCCGGACGTGCCCAGTTCGGTCTCGCGCTTCAGCCGGGACACCTCGACGCTTCCGCCGCCGGTCTTCACTTCCGCTGACGTATCCTCCGGGACCGTCACAATAAAGTGCAAGTTGGAGTTGTTGTGCCAGTTGAAGCCCCAGGGATGCCGGCGCCGCACGGTCACCCTCAGTTCGCTCGCAGTGTCCTCGTACGAGATGGCGTAGAGCTCCTCCACATCATCCCGCCGCGAAGTGATCACCACGTCCGCACCCGCCTCCGGCGCCCCGGTGAGCTTGACGTCGCCTTCGCTCGAGTCGAGCACGAAGTGCCCGCCCGGCTGCAGTTTGAAGTGCTTTTCGCTGCGATAATCCGCGCGCGCCACTCGTGGCGTGGCCAGCGCAACGAGCAGCACGGCCAGCATCATCCCTACTCCCGTCTTCTTGAGCATCGCTCCGGTCCTCACTTTTGAAATTCCGTTCCCAATCCAAGATTACGCAGGTTGAACGCTCGGGGTTCCCTCCTTTTTCCCGCGAGGGGCGCTTCGATTCCGCCGAGCCGCAGAAGCCAGGAGCGGCAAAAGGGTATAAGCGACGGGCCAAGGTCTAGTTCGTTCCAAAGCGCCCGCCGGGCAAACCCAACCATCTGGCCGGACGAACAAAAGCGGGACAACCTTGCCTCGCGTGCCGGATTGCCAGCAAACTGGGATCAGGTATCCTGACGATGAGTGTTTCCGGCCGATTCTCGCTCGCCACCCTCGAATTTGACGGCGTGCTCGGCATTCTCGCCGGCCTTCTTTCCGGACCCATCAGCGAGGGGCGGCTCGGCGAGCTTGCGCCTTCCACCGATCTCGATCGCATCCGTGTGGACTTGGCACGTGTCGGTGAGGCGCGGCGGTACGCGAGCGAGAATTCGCGGCCCGGGTTCGCGTCGCTCGGCAACCCGCTGCCCATCTTCGAGAAGCTGGCCGTTGAAGGACTCTCCTGCGAAGCGCTCGAGATTCTGGTTCTCACCGAACTTGCGCGCTCCGCGCAAAGCCTGCGTACCGCGTTCGAGTCTTATCCTCAACTCGATCAACTCACCTCCGGCCTGCCCGACTTCCGCAACCTGCTGGGCGAACTCGAAGGCAAGATTGCGCCTGATGGGTCCGTGGAGTCCACCGCCAGTCCCGAACTCGGACGTGTGCGGCGCAACATCGAGCGGCTGCGCCACGAGATCCAGATCACCATCCAGCGGCTGCTCAGCCGGTTGAGCCGCGCCGGCGTGGCGCAGGACGAGATCGTCACCGTGCGCAACGACCGCCTGGTGATTCCGATTCGCGCCGACGAGAAGCGCCGCGTGGACGGCGTGGTGCACGGCATGAGCGCTTCCGGCGCCACGCTTTACCTTGAGCCGCTCGAAACCGTCCCCCTGAACAACGAACTGGTGGAGATGGAAGACCGCGAGGTGGCCGAGGTCCGGCGCATCCTCGGCGAGCTGACGGAACACCTGCGCGGCCGGCGGCACGATCTTGTGAAATCCGCGCAGATTCTGGCGGAAATCGACCTCGTCTTTGCCAAGGCTGAATTCGCGCGCATCTACGACTGCTGCCTGCCCGAGCTTGCGCCCGGCGGTCCCGTGGAGCTCGATGACGCCCGGCATCCGCTGCTCGAAAAAGCCTTGCGCGCGCAGAATCGCAAGCCGGTGCCGTTGACGCTGCGTCTCGATCCGGACCAGACGGTTCTGGTGATCAGCGGACCGAACACCGGCGGCAAGACTGTGGTGCTGAAAACCATCGGCCTTTCGGCCTTGATGGCGCAGAGCGGCCTGCCCGTGCCGGCGGCGATCGCGCGCCTGCCGGTCTTCGGCCGCGTGCTCGCGGACATCGGCGACTTGCAGTCCATCGAAGCCAGTCTCAGCACCTTTTCCGCGCACATCAGCAATCTGCGGCGCATGGCTGAAGCCGCCGGGCCGGGCGACCTGGTTCTGGCGGACGAACTGGGCGGCAGCACCGATCCCGAAGAGGGCGCGGCGCTCGCCGTCGCAATTCTCGAACACTTCCGCGCTCGCGGCGCGCTGGCGGTGGTGACGACGCACGCTTCGCGGCTGAAAGCCTATGCCGCCGAGACGCCGGGAGCGGTCAACGCCGCCATGGAATTTGACGATCGCACGCTCGAATCGACCTATCGGCTGCTGGTGGGGCTCCCAGGCAAATCGAGCGGGTTGTCGGTGGCCGAACGCCTCGGCCTGCCGCGCTCGATTGTGGATCGGGCGCGGTCGCTGGTGGCGCCGGAGGAACGTGAGGTGGCGGCGCTGGTCGAGACGCTGCACCGCGAGCGCGGTGAAATGGAGCGAAAGCTGCGCGAGAGCGAGGTGGCGCGCATCGAGATCGAGCGGCGCCGCAAGGAATTTGAAGAGCAGTACAAGGCTGAGCGTCGCGCGCGGCTGCAGGAACTCAGCCGTCGCCTGGAAGAAGCGTTGAAACGCGAGAGCCGCCGCTGGGAGTCGGCGCTCGAAGAAATCCGAGCCGAAGTCAGGACGCAGGCCGCCCGCAGCCTGACGCAGAATCAGTCGCGCAGCCAGTTCAAACGGCTGGAACAGAAATTGGAGCGGCTTCCGGGCGCGATTGCCCACGAAGCGCGCGACAGTTGGAAGAGCGAAGTAACGGAGGTGGTCGGCCCCGACGAGATCCCCGCTGAACCGGCAGTCGCGATCGAGGGTCCGCCGCGCCCGGGCGATACCGTGCAGGTTGAAGGCATGCGCACGCCCGGAACCGTAACCGCCGTCGGCGCTGACGGGATCGATGTCGAAGTCGGCCGCCTGCACATGCGCGTGGACCCCTCACGGGTGCGCGTGCTGCTGCGCAAGCAGGCGCCGCCCGCGGGCGCGCCCGGGGCCGGATCGGTGGTCTCGCGCGGCGAGGCGCCGGCCGAGATCAACGTGATCGGGCGGACGGCCGAAGAGGCTCGCGAGCAAGTGGACGCGTTTCTCGATCAGGCGTTCCTGGCGCGCCGATTCCGCCTGCGCGTGGTCCACGGTCACGGCAAGGGAATCCTGCGGCGGACGCTGCACGAGATGTTCGAATCGCATCCACACGTGGAGAAGTTCTACGCCGCGGCCCAGAACGAAGGCGGCACCGGAGCTACAATCGTTGAGTTGAAAATCTGAAAAAGGAAACCATGCCCGACGACGTCAAGCGCGATCCCCGAAACTATCTGGCTGCGGAGCGCACCTTTCTTGCCTGGATTCGCACCGGTTTGGCGCTCATGGGATTCGGATTTGTGGTGGCGCGCTTCGGCCTCTTCCTGCGCGAACTTCAAGCGGAGCGTGGCGGTCCGGTTGTCCACGTCGGCCTCTCCCTGTGGTTCGGCACCGCCCTGATCGTTGTGGGCGTGTTGGTGAACGTCATCTCCGCCTGGCAGCATGTGCGCGGCGTAGAGAGATTGAATCGAGGAGAGACGGCATTCGACCGTCCGTCGCCGACCGGCATCGCCGTAGCCTTATTTCTGGCCATCCTCGGCCTCGGCATGACGGCTTACCTGATCTTCGGTCTTAAGTGATCCGTCTGCGTAGGAACTTCTGGGATGCTTCTCACAGACCGGCTAGGAGACTCATTGTTCATCGTTCAAAACGTTTGCCAGTACGCCGATGATGCGTACACGGTGACGCCGCGACCCGTACGGATGTCCTCATACATCACGTTGTAGAGAATGCCGCCATCGAACGCGGCCTCGATGCGATGGTCGGTGCCGACCCATGTGAGATGATCGCCGCCGCGGAAATCGCGGCTCTCGGAAGTCGGGGCGCCCAAGGCGCTCTGAACTTCGTCCACAGAGTCCTGGCGCAGTAGCTTCTGCGGATGCTTGCCGGCGTTCGGGCCGGAAGGAATGTCGCGCGTGG
>JASHPE010000114.1 GCA_030038235.1 Terriglobia bacterium | reverse complement strand
TTGCCAGGTTGATTCCGAAAACGGTCCGGCGGCTCTTCGCCGCCCGTGGCGCCTCCGGCCCGGGCGCCGAAAGGGCGAAAGATGTAGTCGGAACGGAGCTGGAATGTCACGTTAAATCAGCAACTTGTCCCGAAGAGTTCGGCGATCGGGCGGGCGGCGCCACGGCGGGCGAGACGCCCGCGCTACCTCAGGACGCTCGAAGCACGAAAGATGTAGTCGGAACGGAGCTGGAATCTCGCGCGAAATCAGCAACTTGTCCCGAAGAGTTCGGGCTGGGCGACTGGGCCGCCGCGCACCCTGAGGATTGGGCGCAGTTGGCTCCGCTGATTCCCGGTTTGGCGGCGGCGGCGAGGTTGGAAGAAGAGATTTGCGGACCCCTGGAGGATGATGAAATTTGGGACGAGAGCGAGGCGTGGGAAGAAAATGAGTTCGGGGACGACCCTTCCCGAGCTACGCTGATCAACGCGGCGCCACCGCTCACCAGGCGCTCAGCCGGAGTGGCGGCGCCGGGCGCGACCCGGGCGTAGATTCTCGCCTCCAAGGCCGGACCCCGTGGCACGCGGCGGCCCATGATGGCTGCTGCATTCAAAGGGCAGGCACGCGCGTATGAGGCTATTCGAGGAAAGGCATCACGAGCGGGGGTTGCGCGAGGACCTTCAGCCGCGCGATTTCGCGAACTGCGCGCGCCACGTGTTCCTGCCGCGCGGGCTCGAGCGTCAGCACGAACGGCAGCGCGCTCTTCGATTGTCCGGGCTCCTGCAGGACCGCGTCGATATTGATGCGGTGCCGCGCCAGAATCCCGCTGACGCGCGCGATGATTCCGGGGCGATCGCGCACCACGAGCCGCAAGTAAAAGGGCGCCACCTGCCGGCCGAGCGGGGCCAGCCGCGCCGCGTGCCAGGCCGTGTAGCCGAGCGGCGTCGCGCCCGCGGCGCCCGAGAGCACGTCGCGGGCGATCTCGATCACGTCGGAGAGCACGGCCACGGCGGTCGGGTCGCCGCCTGCGCCGCGTCCAGTGATCATGGTGTTCCCGCCCTTGTCGCCAACCAGCAGCACGCCGTTGGTGGCGCCGCGGACGCTCGCCAGCAGCGCCGTGCGCGGGATCATCACGGGCCGGACGGAGACTCGCAAACGTCTGCCCGCGGCGCGTTCGGCGGCGGCGATCAGTCGAATCGTACGGTTCAGGCGATGCGCGTAGGCGAAATCGACTGGGTCGATGGCGCCAATGCCCTCGGCCGGAATCTCTGCCACCGGCACGGCGGCTCCGAAGCAGAGCATGGCCAGGATGGCGATCTTATAACGTGCGTCGTGGCCTTCGACGTCGGCGGTCGGATCGGGCTCAGCGTAGCCTCGCTGCTGAGCCTCGGCCAGAGCATCCGCGAAGGTCGAGGCGCGGTCTTCCATCTCCGTGAGAATGTAATTGGTGGTCCCATTGAGGATGCCGAGCACGGACGTGAAGTGCTCGCCGGCCAGGCCCTCGCGGATGGCGTGCAGCACGGGCGTGCCGCCGGCGACGCAAGCCTCGATGCCGAGACCGGCTCCGGCCCGCTGGCTCTGCCCCACCAACTCGAGGCCGTGTTCCGCCACCAGCTGCTTGTTGGCGGTCACCAAGTGCTTTCCCCCCGCAAGCGCAGTCAGGGCGATGGCGCGCGCGGCCTCGAGGTTGCCCACCAACTCCACCACCACGTCCACTTCGGAATCGCGGACAACGTGGCGCCAGTCGGGGGTGACCTTTATGTTCTTGACGCGCCCGCGCAGCCAGGAGAGATCAAGGCTCTCGATGCGTCGCGAGCAGACCGCTTTCAAATCGAGCTTGCATCCGAGGCGCCGCTCGATCTCGCGCTGGTGTTCGAGGAGCACCCGCACCGTGCTTGCGCCGACCGTGCCGAGTCCGATCACACCAAGGCCTATGCTGCGGCGCGACGGGCCGCCGGCAGCCGAACTCCGTTTTGTCGGGTGCTCGCGCATTCGCTTAACGAGCGCAGGAACAAAAGATCGCCGCTTCTTATACAATCTAACACCATAAGCCGGCGCGGAGCGGCAACGTCAAGGCCAGGAGGCGCGATTGGACATCCGGCTCGATAACGAAGTCGCAATCATCACCGGCGGATCGCGCGGCATCGGCGCCGCTGCGGTGAAGCTCTTTGCCGAATGCGGCTCGAACGTAGTCTTCGCCTATCGCAGCAACGCCGACGCAGCCGCTGCCGTGGTTCGAAGCTGCCCGGGCGGCCCGGGCAGCGACGGACGCGTGATCGCGGTGCGCGCCGACGTCTCAAAGATGCGCGACGCGCGCAAACTGATCGAGACGGCCACCAAGCGTTTCGGGCGCATCGACACGCTGGTGGCGAACGCCGGCATCTGGCCCGCCGACCCGCTGCCGATCGAGCGCCTTAGCGAGCGCGAGTGGGACGAGATGATCGACATCAACCTGAAAGGCGTCTATACCGTCATCCATCACGCCGTGCCCCACATGATGGAGCGCAAGCGGGGCCGCGTCATCGTGGTGTCATCGACCGCCGGGCAGCGCGGCGAGTCATTTCACACGCACTACGGCGCGTCGAAGGGCGGCCTGATCAGCTTCGTGAAAGGCCTCTCCACGGAGCTCGCGCCGCATCAGATTCTTGTGAACTGCGTGGCGCCGGGCTGGGTCGACACCGACATGTGCGTGCCGGTGCTCACCGGACGCCGCGAGGCGCGTCGCATCAGCGCGGGCATTCCGCTCGGCCGCGTCGGCCGGCCGGAGGAAGTGGCGATGCCGATACTGTTTCTGGCGTCGGAAATGGCATCGTACATCACAGGTGAAGTTCTCAACGTAAACGGCGGCAACGTGCTTTGCGGATGACATGTCCCGCGCGCCGTGCTGCCGCAAGGAGATCGAACCTTGTCTCCCATGAATCCCAGACACTCGCGCCGTAGCATCATCATTTTGGCAACGGGCTTCATCCTGAGCAACGCGATGGTCTCGCGCGCACAGAATCCGCCAGCCGCGTCCGCAAATCCGTCCAGTTCGTCCGCCGGCGCGCCCGCTCCGGCGTCGACGCGCCCGGCGTATGTCGAAGCCAAGGCGCAAGCGCTCCTTAATCGGTGCCTCCAGGCGTTGGGCGGCCCCGCATTTCTCAATTCGAAGACCCTCACCGCGCACGGACGATTGTTCAGCCTGAGCAGCGCCGGCGAGGGATTCGTCTACTTCGACAGCCAGACGCAGTTTCCTGACAAGCGCCGCCTGGCTTACGGGCTGTCGCAAAAAACCAAGCCGATCATCGTGATCAACAACGGGGACCTGGGCTGGGAGATCGACCGCATCGGGATGGTGCATCTGGATACGGCAGACATCCGCCAATGGCGATTCTCCAATGCCTATAGCCTGGAGAACCTGCTGCGTCTGACGATTCACGAGCCCGGCACGCTGGTGCAATCGTCGGGCGTAGACTTCGTGAACAATCTTCCGGTCGACGTTCTTGAGATCGTGGACGCGAAGCAGACGCAGATCAAGCTATGCCTGGAACACCAGACCGCGCTGCCGGCGGAAATCACTTACCGCAAATGGAACGCCGAGGTGAATGACTGGGATGAGTACACGGACGACTACGGCGACTTCCGCACGTTTCAGGGCATTGCGACCGCCATGCACATCACGCGCAGCCGGAACGGACGCCGGTTCTCCGAGCTCTATCGCGGGTCTGCCGTTTACAACGAAACCTACCCTCCGAAGATCTTTGACGATCCCGGAGCGCCGGAATAAGGTTGGAGCGATCGTCATCGGCTGCGCCTCCACTCCAGTACCAAAGGCGTACCGGGAAATGGAAAGCGCTCGCGGATGCGGTTCTCAAGAAAGCGCTCGACCGAGAAATGCGGCGCACCGGCGCGATTCGTAAACGCCACGAAGGTGGGAGGCGAAGCCTTGGCCTGCGTGAGGTAGTAGAGACGCAGAGCCTTGCCGCCCGGACCGGGAGCACGTTCGAAGTCGAGTTGCTGAGCGAACCGATTCATCTCGGCAGTGGGAATCCGATAGTGTCGCGCAGCCGCCACCTGCACAATCGCGTCGAGAAGCTTGCCAAGGCGCTGCCCTTTGAGCGCCGAGATGAAAACCAGCGGAGCGAAGCTCAGGTACTTGAGCTGATCGCGAACGCTCTCCGTGAATTCCTTCACCGCCTCCCGGTCTTGCGGCGCCGCGTCCCACTTGTTCACCGCAATAACAACCGAGCGGCGGCTCTCGTACGCGTATCCGCCGATATGCGTGTCGGCGGCGGTCACGCCTTCAGTGGCATCGAGCAGCAGCACAGCGACGTCCGATTGCTCCAGATGCTTGCGCGCCTGGACCACGCTGAGCTTCTCGGCAAGAAGGTGCGTCTTGCCCTTGCGCCGGATACCGGCCGTGTCGATCAGGCGGAACCGGTGGCCGCGAGCCTCGAGTTCGGCGTCCACCGCGTCGCGCGTGGTGCCGGGCAGCGGCGTCACGATGGAGCGTTCCTCGTTCAGCAGCCGGTTCAGCAGCGTCGACTTGCCCACGTTGGGCCGGCCGATGATCGCGACGCGGATCACCTCGTTCGTGGCCTCTCGATCCGTACCCCTTGGCTCGGAGGCGTCGGGAGCGGTCGATGCCGCTGGGAATCCGCAGGTGATGTGATCGAGAAGCTCGTCCACGCCGCGGCCGTGCTCGGCCGAGATCAGGAAAGTGCCCTCGATGCCCAGGCGATGGAACTCGGCGCCGAGATCTTCCTGACGGTCAGAGTCAGCCTTGTTCACGGCCAGTGCGATCGGCTTGCCTGTTGCGCGCAGGCCGCGCGCCAACTCCTCATCGAGGGGCAGAAGCCCCTGTCGTGCGTCCACCACCAGGATCACCTGCGCCGCTTCGCGGATGGCAACGCGCGCCTGGCGCAGGATGCCGGCCGCGATCTCGCCGGCGGCGCTCGCGTTCGCTGGCTCCTCGAGTTCGGCTTCCATCATGCCGCCGGTGTCGACGACCTCGAATTCGCGGCCCAGCCATTCGCCGCGTCCGTAAAGACGGTCGCGCGTCATGCCGGGCTCATTGCCCACCAGCGCGCGCCGTCGTCCGACGAGACGGTTGAACAGGGTCGACTTGCCGACGTTCGGCCGGCCGACGATGGCGACGCGGGGCAGCCGGTTCATGGCTTGCCCGGTGTGGCGGGCGATGCGGAGCCGAGTTTCTTGAGGATCGCCGGATAAGCGGCGTCAACGGTGGAGTTGTTGGGCGCAAGCTCGAAGGCCCGATGGTATTCTTCAAGTGCGTCGCGACGATCGCCCTGGGCGAGGAGCGCGTCACCCAGGCTGCTGTGCGTAGCGGCGTCGTCAGAGCCGAGCTTGATAGCCTCGCGGTAGGCACGCACCGCGCCGGCAAGATCGCCCGATGCGTACAGTACCGCTCCCAGGCGGCTTTCGATCTTCGCGTCTTCGGGGGTGAGCGCCGCGGCCGCCTGATACGTCTTGGCCGCCTCGGTAAGCGAGCCCTTCGCATAGAGCGCATCGCCCAGCTTCGACTCGAGATCGGCGTCGTTCGGCCGCTCGGCAGCCGTGGTGCGGTAAGCTTCGATGGCGCCGTCCCAGTCGTGCTTCTCCGCCAGAGCCTCACCCAGCCGCTGTTGCGCACGCTCGTTCGCGGGGTCGAGTCGCAGAACCTCGCGATATTCGGCCGCCGCCTCGTCCCACCGCTCGGCAACGCCGAGAGCGTTCCCAAGACCCAAGTGCGCGGCCACAATGCCGGGATCGAGTTTGATGGCCTGGCGGTACGACGTTTCAGCGTCGGCCCAAGCTTGCCGCCCCGCCGCCGCGTCAGCCCGCGCGATATCCTGCTGCACGGTCTTCTGGATCTCCGCCATCGACGGTGCCTCAGGCGGTGTAGTTAAGGAGGCCACGGCCGGAGGACATGCGAGCGGCGCGAGCGGTGACGCCGGTAGCGACGGTGACGGCACTGCAGGCGTCACCGCGATTCCGGCGGCGCTGATGATGGGGTTTTCAGGCGCTGCGCTCGAAGCTGGAGCAACGGCGGGCTTGGCGTCTCGGATCGCCTGGATGAGGACGTCGTCCGCGCCTTCCTTGCGCAAGGTATCGAGGAACTGCTGTGTAGGTGTGAAGCCGATTCCGCGCTCCGCCACCAGCACCGCAAGGCGCTGGTTGTCCACCTGGCCTTGTACGAGACCGTTGATCTGCTGCTCGGTCAGCGGCCTGGCACCGGCGGGCGACACTACGCCCGTCTGAGCGGAGGCAGGAGCCAACAACGCCAGAACTGTAATGACGGCCAAACCAAGTCCGCGCTTGACGGCGTTATGAATTACGCGCACACCCAATTATAACGCTCCTACGAGGCGCTTCCCGCATCTCACGCGTGTCCGGACCATGTATAGAAGATTAACAAAAGTTCATTTGACCTACAGTAATTCGATCTCTATCTTAGAACAGGACCGAGGACTCAAAACGCAGAGGGCCGGATTGGCTGCGTCATCTCGGGGATCGCGTCCGGGGAAAAACCCTTTGGAAATCGGCGAAATGTTCCGTCGCCTCCGCGAAGCGCGCGACCTGAGCCAGGAAAACGTGGCGCGGAGACTGGCAATCAGCTCCAGTTACCTGTCTCTGCTCGAGCGTGGCAAGCGTCCGCCGACGATGCACGTGATACGCCGCCTGGCAGACTGGCTGGATATCGCGCCAGGATTGCTTCTCCTGCAATCCCTGGAGCCGGAAACCCTCGAGCCTCGCCAGCGGGCCTTGGTGGAAGAGGTCCAACGCGAGTTCGAGAAGGCTCTTTCATCGAACGATTTCACGTCTCTCCAGCGCACACGATGCGAGTAAACGGCGCGGCTTCAGTGCTCGGGATTTTCCAAAAGCGCCTGCGTGCGCGCCTGATAGAGATTGGGGAGACGCGGCGCCTGCCGTTTTTCGAAATAAGCTTTGATCACATCGCGCGCCACGGGCGCGGCCACCGAGGATTCCTCGCCGTGCATCACCAGCGCCGCCACCACAATCTGCGGATCGCTGAAAGGCGCGTAGCCTACAAACCAGGCGTTGTTGCGGAAGCCCGCCTCGTGCGCAGACTGTTTCAGGCCGACGCTCACCACCTGCGCTGTGCCCGTTTTTCCGGCGATGTCGAGCCCGTCAACGTGGGCACTCGCGCCCGTTCCGCCCTCATTTACCACGGCCCACAGGCCCTGCGTGACGGCCGACAGCGTGTCCTGGCTGATGGGAAAATCGCGCGCGTGATCTTCCGGCGGATTCTGGCCGAGCGCCTCGAGTTCGTCGCGGAAGACGAGGTGCGGACGACGAAAAGTGCCGCCCGAAATGACGCCGCTCATGAGATTCGCGAGCTGCAAAGGCGTGACCTCAACCGCGCCCTGGCCGATCGCCACCGAGATCGTCTCGCCTGCCCACCACTTGCGCTTGAACGCGCGCTGCACCCATTCCGGCGACGGCATCAGTCCGGCATCTTCGCCCGGCAGATCGATTCCGGTGCGGGCGCCGAGGCCGAGTTGCCTGGCGAAGTAGGCCAGCTTGTCGATCCCTAGCATTTTGCCGAGCGTGTAAAAGTAAACGTCGCACGATTGCGCGATGGCACGATGAAGATCCACAGCGCCATGCGATTTGCGCTTGTTCCAGACCCAATCGTGATACGTGTGGCCGTAGATGGTGACCTCGCCCTTGCAGAAGACGGAGAAATTCGGCGTGATCGTGCCGGTTTCGAGCGCGGCAGTTGAGGTGACGACTTTGAACACCGAGCCCGGCGCGAGTTGCGCCTGCGTGGCCTTGTTCATCAGCGGTTTTTCCGGATTTCCCGTCAGATCGCGCCAGGCGACGGCCTCAATACCGTGCGCGAAATCGTTGGGATCGAACGCGGGATGGCTGACCATCGCCAGCACTTCGCCGGTGCGCGGATCGAGCGCCACCACCGCCCCCTGTCGATCGCCCAGCGCCAGCTCCGCGGCCATCTGCAGGTCGAGATCGATCGTCAGGCGCAGATCGTTGCCCGGATGCGCGTCGAGCGTGGTCATGGAGCCGACTTCCTGGCCGCGGCTGTTGACGATCACGCGGCGCATGCCGTCGCGCCCCGCCAGGACGTCGTTATATTCGCGCTCGATGCCGCTCTTTCCGACCACGTCGCCCGGACGGAACTTGGAACGGCTTTCGGCGATGATGTCCTCGGAGACGTCGCCCACGTAGCCGATCATCGCCGCGGCGATGTCGTGCTTGAGATAGAAGCGCTGCTGGGTCCCGATGAGGTCGAGTTCGGGATATTCCACACGATGCGACTCGACGAAGGCCACGTCTTCGAGCGAGGCCGCAGGCTTGAGCAGCACCGGCTGGTAATGCGGTAGCTTGGCAGTGCGCGCGATCAGGTCCAGCACGTCATTCGGATCGAGCCCGAGTCCCTGCGCCATCGCCTTCAAATGGTCAGGCGTGAGCGCGGCGGCGTTCTCGCGCGACAGCAGGATGCTGAACGCCGGCGAGTTGTCCACCAGCACGCGCCCTTCGCGATCGAGGATGCGTCCGCGCGGCGCGATGACCGGCAGATTGCGGATGCGGTTGCGGTCCGATTCGTCCAGATACTTCGCGTGTTGGTGAACCTGCAAGCGCCAATATCCGCCGAGCAGCGCCAGGAAGACGAAACACACCGACCACTGGAACGCGGTGATCTTCCAGGCGGCAAGGCGGTGTTCGTCGGGGATTCGGGCAGGCATTTTTTCGAGACGCTATCGCGAGAGCTTAACGCGAAGGTCTGAACGTATCACAGCGCCGATGATCGTTCAAGTTTGCGAAGGGCGAAAGGCAAAACTTGAAAAGCGAAACTCGAAGCCCAAAGCTAGCGCAAAAACACCGCGGCCGCCTTCCCACACGAACCTCCCAATCTGTAATTGGACCGCGCAGACATACGATTTGCAAAAAACAGGCCTTTTTTCCGGCGTAAGCGTCTGAAAAAAAGCGAGATAACTGCGTCGGGTTCGCTCCTTGCCGATAAGGGCCTAATCCACTCATTCTAATGGCCTTAACCCTGTCGGGTTCGCTCGGCTTCGCTCGACCGTGTTTGGCCGCTCCCGGAGTCGACCTTGCCGATGAAGAACCCCAATCTGGAATAGGATGCGGGCTGAGATCATACGATTTGCGAAAAAAAGGCCCTTTTTGCCGCGTAATTATCTGAAAACAAGCGAGATAACCATGTCGGGTTCGCTCCAGGGCGATTATGGCCTATTCCACTCATTCTAATGACCTTAAGCCTGTCGGGTTCGCTCGGCTTCGCTCGTCTTTGCGGCTGGGAATATTTTGAAAGACGGACGAATGGAATGCAGGCGCTCTCATCGGTCTTTTACCGAATACTAAATAACAAACACTCAATCCGATGTCAAGAAGAATTTGATGTAGCGCCGGTCTACTGTGCCGTCCAACCGCCGTCGATCAGAATGTCCGTTCCCGTTATGAAGCCGGCATCTTCGGAGCAAAGGAAGAGCGCGAGTTGGCCGACGTCCTCGACGCGGCCCCAACGCCCCAGGGGAATCCGGGAAGTGAAGAACTGCTTGAGCTCCGGAATACGCTCCGGCCACAGAGGACCTCTTCGGCCGCCGCTCACCTTGCCGGGGATGCTTTCCACCGCTGGGCATTGGCACTCATCAAGAGTTGCCATAGCACTTACCGGCCTTTCATCGCAGTTTATCGTTTCTTACCCACAGGTCGACGCCGGCGTCCGCGCGGCTTTCATCCGGGGTGAAGCGTTGGGGAATGGGCTACGCAAGGCCACTGGCGATCTTCCTCCGCATGTTATGCGCCGGCCATCCGCGTGTTGAGGCGCGTTCCGGCCCTTGCCTGCAGGCGAAAAATTCACGGTTCCGAAGTGCCCCGCGTGGAAGTACAATGCCGTCTGGAGGAACCGATGTTCACTGCGACTGCCGACCTCATTCTCCCCTCGACGACCACCGGGTCATTCCCCCGCCCGCGCTGGTATGACGTCAGCATGTGGGGCCGGCCCCTCGACACCTGCATGCTCGACGTGCGCTTTCGCGAGAAATTCCAGGACGCGATGGCCGTCCTCATCAGCGACCAGGAGCGCGCCGGGCTCGACGTTCTGAGTCACGGCGATTTGCACGTGGATGAGGACCTGGCGGGACGCGCCTGGCATCACTATCCGCTCCAGCGCTGGGCGGGTTTCGAAGGGGATTACCTGCAGCCGGAGGAGACCACGGCCCCGTGGCTGCATTATCCGCCCGGCACGCTGCTGAACGAAATCTATACCGGCTGGCGCTGGCCGCACGTTGTGGGCAAGATCGAGCATCGGCCGCTCGACTATCCGAAGCTTTGGCGTCTGGCGCAGGGCAAGACGCGCAAGCCTGTGAAGTTCGGCACCTGCTGCTCGCAGGTGATGGCGCTTTTCCTCGACATTCACACGCCGAAGTACAAGGACAAGCGCGAAGTGATTTGGGACATGGCCGTGGCCATGAACCAGGAGCTCCTGGCGCTGCGCGCCGCCGGCTGCCGCTCGATTCAGATCGAAGAGCCGACCTTCCACTTCATGGCCAACACCTTCGGCAAGGATCACGAGCAGGTGAAGTTCATGATCGACGCCTTCAACCGCGAGGTGCAGGGCCTCGACGACGTGGAGCTGTGGATTCACACCTGTTGGGGCAATCCCAACATGCAGCGCGTGATGGAGGACACGAGCTACGCCAACTCCATCGAGATTTATCTCGAGCGCTGCCGCGGCGACGTTTGGACGCTGGAGATGAAGGACCGCAACCAGAAGGACCTGGAACTGTTCGCGCCGTACTTTTCCAAAGGATCCAACGGGTCCAAAGGTCACGATCTCAAGAAGAAGATCGCTATCGGCGCCGTCAGCCACCGCTCGCTCCAGGCCGACCGGCCGGAGGACGTGGCCGGCGAGATCCGCAAGGCGCTGAAGATCATCCCGCCCGAGAGCCTCATCGTCTCGAGCGACTGCGGCTTCGGCCGCCAGGGCTGCAACCGCGAGATCGCGCTCTACAAAGCGAGCGCCATCGCACAGGGCTGCAACATCGTGCGCCGCGAACTGGGCCTCCCTGCGACGTACGTGCCGGCGGCCGATCCGGTCCTGCAGATCGATGTGGTGCCCGGCCGAGACGTTGCGCGCGCCTAGGCAGCGCCGCTTGCGGCGTGTTCACGAGAATTAAGTTCGGTTCATAATTTAGCAGCGCCCCTCACCATGAAGCGAATCACACTCTGTGCGGTCGTCGTCCTGACGAGTCTCGGTCTGACCGCACTTCTGGCGCAAATCACTGCCGCGCCGCGCGCTGCCCGGAAAGGCGGGCAACGCGACTGGCCGGTGTATGGCGGCGATCCGCAGGACACGCACTACTCCACGCTGGCGCAAATCAATCGCAGCAACGTCAGCAAGCTTCAGGTCGCCTGGACATACGATACGGGCGAGAAGGGCGAAAAGGGCGGGCTGCAGACAAGCCCGCTCATCGTGAGCGGCCTGCTCTACGCCTACACACCGTCGCAGAAGGTGATCGCGCTCGATGCGGCCACGGGCAAGCTCTTGTGGAAATTCGATTCCGGGATTGGCGGCCGGGAGCCGGCGCGCGGGCTCGCTTACTGGTCGGAGGATGCAAGCGATACCGGGCGCATTTTCGCCGGCATCATGAACTACGTTTATGCCCTCGACCCCGCGACGGGCAAGCCGATCGCGAGCTTCGGCGACAACGGACGCATCGATCTGCGCGATGACCTGGGACGCGATCCGGCCAAGCAATCGCTGGCCATGACGAGTCCCGGAGTCGTCTACCGCGACCTGCTGATTGTGGGCGAACTCGAGCCTGAGACGCTGCCCGCGCCGCCCGGCGATCTCCGTGCGTACGACGTGCGCACGGGCAAGCTGCGCTGGATCTTCCACACCATTCCCCGTCCGGGCGAGGTCGGCTACGACACCTGGCCAAAGGACGCGTGGCAGTACACCGGCGCGGCGAATAACTGGGCGGGCATGGCGCTCGACCCGGAGCGCGGCATCGTCTACGTGCCCACGGGTTCCGCCTCTTTCGATTTTTACGGCGCCAACCGCGTGGGCGACGATCTGTTTGCCAACTGCCTGATCGCGCTCAATGCCTCGACCGGCGAGCGACTCTGGCACTTTCAGGGGGTGCATCACGATCTATGGGATCGCGACTTCGACTCGCCGCCAACGCTCGTCACCCTCGAGCATGACGGGCGGAAGGTGGATGCCGTCGCGCAGACTTCGAAACAGGGATTTGTCTTTCTGTTCGACCGCGTGACGGGCCAGCCTCTGTTTCCGATCACCAATCATCACTATCCGCCGAGCACGGTCCCGGGCGAAGTGGCCGCCGCCGAGCAGCCGCTGCCGGATAAGCCCGCGCCATACGCGCGCCAGCTCCTCACGGCGGACATGCTGACCGCGCGGACGCCTGAGGCTCATCAGTGGGCCGTGGATCAGTTCCGGAAATTCCGAAGCGAAGGCCAGTTCGTACCCTTCAGCGTCGGCAAAGACACAGTGATCTTTCCTGGCTTCGATGGCGGCGCGGAGTGGGGCGGCTCGGCGGTCGATCCCGGGACGGGCATCCTTTACGTCAACGCCAACGACCTGGCGTGGACGGGCGCGCTTGCCGAGATCAAGCCGGGAATTTCCGACGTGCGGACGCTCTATCTGAACCGCTGCAGCATCTGCCACGGCGAGAACATGGCAGGATCGCCGCCGCAGTTTCCGTCGCTGATTGGCGTGGGAAAGCGGCGCAGTCCGGAAGATATTGCGGCTCTGTTGCGCAAGGGCAGCGGACGTATGCCCGCTTTCACCGATCTTTCCAGCGATCAAGTCAGCGCACTGGTTCAGTACCTCACGAACGGTGAGGATCGCGAACTTGCCAACGCCATCGCAGCAGCGCCGGACATGAATTACGCGTTCACCGGCTACAAGCGATTCCTCGATCCCGATGGTTACCCTGCCGTCGAGCCTCCCTGGGGCACACTGAACGCGATCAATCTGAACACCGGGGAATACGCGTGGAGAATTCCTTTCGGCGAGTATCCGGAGCTGGCGGCTCGCGGCCTGAAGAATACCGGGACCGAGAATTATGGCGGTCCGGTGGTCACGGCTGGCGGACTGGTCTTCATCGGGGCCACCAGTTACGACCGGAAGATGCACGCCTACGACAAATCCACAGGCAGGCTGCTGTGGGAAGCCACTCTGCCATTTGCCGGAAATGCGACTCCGGCCACATACGAGGTCGATGGACGACAGTATGTGGTGATCGCAGCGGGCGGAGGCCGCCCGCGCGGCGCGCCCGCGGGAGGATCGTACGTTGCTTTTGCGCTTCCGCGATGAATCTCGAAGGTGGACCAGGGAGGGAGGGCAGTCCGCCGGCGGTCGTGGGTTCCCCCCTTGAACAGTTAGCCGGGGCAGGGCCGCCCTCGCTGAATCTATCGGCGGAGTCCGCGAAAAACTTGAGAGACGAGCCTGGGAGGGCGGGCATCCTGCCCGCCCCGAGGATGAATCGAATCGAGGAAACAAGGGCGGGCAAGATGCCCGCGCTCCAAGGCGGGCTTGCCCAGGGCTATCCGAAGACGTACAATCCCGGCATGAGAAAAATTCAGCGACTTTTGCCGCTTCTGGCGATCCTGCTGGCTTCGACCGCTCTACGCGCGGCCGCCGACGCACCGCAGCCTGCAGACCAGGCGCTGGCCGTGGCCGAAGCTGCCGCCGCTGCCCAGCACAAGAACGTTTGGGTGATCTTCGGAGCTTCGTGGTGCGGCTGGTGCCATAAGCTCGACACGCTGATCCACTCATCCGATGTGGGGCCAGTCCTGGACCAATACTTCATCGTGACCCACGTGACGGTGGACGAGCACGGCGACAAGGTGAACCTTGATAGTCCGGGCGGCAACGAGTTGAGGAAGCGGCTGGGCGCGAGCAACAGCACTAGCCTGCCGTTCTTCGCCTTCGTCGATCCCGCCGGCAACGTCCTGGTCAATTCGAATCGCGACGGCAAACCCGGCGCGAACATCGGATTTCCTTCGGCGCCCGAAGAAGTCGACTGGTTCATGGTGATGCTCCAGCGGGCCGCACCGTCGTTGAGCACGGACCAGGCGCGCATGATCGAGGCACGACTCCGCAGCAAGTCTTGACGCCGGTGAGGACAACAGCGCTAGGGCGTCTTAACCTGCCCATGAAAGTCTCGTCGAAAATCACTCTCCTTGTGCTGCTGGCACTGGCGATCGCGGGCGTGGTGGGCCTCTACCTGACTCGTGCGTCGCCCGTCGCCCGGCAATCGGGGCCGAACACGCCTTCGGACGAAGTCGCCTTGAGCATCGCCCAGCAGCCTCTTGATACTGCCCTCGACCTGGCGCCGCTGGCAGAGAGCGACCAGGAGCGGCAGCTCGCCGCGAACGCCGTCCATTTGGCCGACCACCAACTCGATCTGGCCTTTGCGAGCGCGCTGCGGGAAGCCGGCAATCGGCCGGTGCGACAGACCCCGGCAGTGCGCGCCATTCAGGAGCGCATTGACCGTGCACAGGCCGGGATCGCGGCAGGCAACGACAGGATCACTCAGCTCAAGGCTGCGCTGGCCAAGGCTACCGGCGATCGACAGGACAGCCTTCAGCAGCAGATCGAGATCCTCCAGGCTGAGGTTTCGCTGCACCAGGACGAGCTGGCCGATGCACAGCAAGACCTGATCCGCGCGGGCGGCGACGAACGCAGCAAGATCCAGGACCTTCTGGACCAGCACAACGCGTCCGAACACACGAACCAGCCGGCGGGCGCTGGGACCGCGGCGAGCAGCCACGGCGGCGCCACAAGCGTTGCGGCGAATATTATCGCGCAGGCGTCGGCCTGGAGCGCTTTGCGCGCCAAGCAACAGCAAATCACGGAGGCGCAGAAGCAGGCGCTCAGCCTCGCCGCCGCACTCTCAGGCAAGCACGTCGCGCTCGATCAGCAGGTCGACAGTGAACAAGCCGCGAGACAGGCGAGTGGCCTCGCTTCTGCGGCGCCCAGCCCAGGCGCCGCGCCGGCGCACGGAGGAACATCCGCCGCTTCGAGTGTCCCGCAGCCCGCGCAGCAGGCAGCCGCCGCGGCCAACCTGAAATCGCTGCGCAAATTGTCAGACGCTGAGAAGAGCCTGGCGGCATTCGACCTCCGCATCCAGGACTTGCAGCAGTTGGCCGCGACTTACGGACAGTGGAACCAGTTGGTTGGGGTTCAAACCCGCGGGGCGCTGCACCGGCTGATCAAGGGCGGCCTTTGGATCCTGCTTGCGATCCTCGCGGCCTTCGCGGTTCAGCACCTCGGCGATCATTCGCTTGCGCGGCTGAGGCTGCAACGCACGCAGCACGCGACGCTCCGTGCCGTGATCCACTTCGTGGTCCAGACCATCGCTGTGCTGGCGATCGTGCTGCTGATCTTCGGGACTCCGAGCCAGTTCTCCACCATCCTGGGCCTGGCCGGAGCCGGTCTGACGGTCGTGCTGAAGGACTTCATCGTGGCCTTCCTCGGCTGGTTCGTGCTGATGGGCCGCAACGGGATTCGCGTAGGCGATTGGGTTGAGATCAATGGCGTCTTCGGTGAAATAGTGGAGATCGGCATCCTGCGGACCGTTCTGCTCGAGACCGGGAACTGGAACGACGCCGGATCTCCCACCGGGCGTCAGGTGTCTTTCCTCAACGGCTACGCAGTGGAAGACCATTACTTCAACTTCACGACCTCGGGCCAATGGCTCTGGGACGAGCTGCAGGTGGCGATCTCCGGTGGCGCGAATCCCTATCCGCTGATCGAGAAGATTCGAGCCGTCGTGGAGAAGGAGACAGAGGGCTACGCTCGGTCGGCCGAGCAGGATTGGCAGCGCGTTTCGAGCCGCTACGGCGTCCGGGCGATGCCTTTGGCGACGGCGCTCGACTTGAGACCCAGCGGCGAGGGCGTGCTGGTAAAGGTCCGCTACCTGACGCGGGCCCCAGATCGCTCCGAAGTCCGCACGAGGCTGAATCACGCGCTGGTTGAACTACTGCACGGCCGTGCGGATGAAGCGCCCACGGCCGAAGTCCTGACGACAGGCGCCGGCGCGGTATAGTTCCGGATCGACAGAGGAGCGTTGAAACGCCTCGCTAGAAGTTGAATCGAAGCATCAGGTCCAGCCGGCGATAGCCCATAAAGCTGTTGGCGACGGAGTTGGACTGGCCGAAGAGCGGCGAGCCCAGATTGGCGTCGGGCGCGCCCAGATTGACGTGATTGAACACGTTGTGCAGGTTGACGCTGAACTCGAGGCTATACTTTCCGGTCTCGGAGCCGCCGCCGAACATCCCCCCCGGTCCACCCCTTCCGCCGCTCAATCCGCCAGGCCCGAGGCCGCCGCCTGGAGGCCCGCCGCGACCACCGCCACCGCCGCCATAATAGCCGCCGCCGTGCTGCTGGTCCGTGCTGTTCTGCGGCTTCTTGCCGAAGGACCATGTTTTCGCCAGGCGCATATTTAACGAGACCTGGTTGGGTCCGAAGAACTCGTAAGGCGGAATCGGCTGCTGCGTGGTTGTACCATACGTAAGGAAATCGCCATAGGCGGTTGTGCAGGCCAGTGCAGGCGCCACACAGTGCGTAGAAAGCGGCGTGCCGGGAGGCGCCAGCGCCGGGCGGGCGTTAAACGTGCCGGTCCCGTAGACGTCCTCGCCCAGCGTGATGTTGAACGGCCGCCCGGAACTCGCCATCAGGAAGGGGCTGATCCGGATCCCTTTGGGGAGAGTATACGATCCTCCCACGAACGCCTGGTTGCGGGCTATGAACGACGCCGGGCCGTAATCCTCGTCGATGTCGTAGGGGTTCATGGGCACGTCGCTCGCGCCGGAGGTGTTCGCGTCCGCGTAGCTGAGCGTATAGAACCCAAAAGCCGTCAGCCGAGTGCCGGCGCGGATGTTGAAATTGGTCACGAGCTGGTTCTCGTTGTAAAGGCCCGCCGACTCGAACTGATACCGGTAACCGGCGCTCTCTCCGTAAGGGTATATGCCGCTCGTTGGCCCGCAGTCCGCGACTACGCCTAGCGGGCAGGACGTGAAATCGTACGGGGCGTTGATGTTGTTGGTCAGGAGCTGGTGGAGTCCGTGCGAATTGAGGTAAGTGACCGAAGCGGTGATGGATTTGTTGATCTGCCGCTCGAGCCCGATCGCCGATTGAATGGTGTAGGGCGCCCTGAGATTGGAAGGAATCTCATAGGACGTGGGAAGCGAAGCCGGCGTATTCGCGGGCACGGTCACATAAGGAAAGAAAGTGGGGTTCGTGACCAGGTACTGCTCCTGGTTGATGCCGTTCAGCCAGTGGGCCTCGAGAATCTGCTGCTGCTGGAAGCGGTCGTAAAAGACGCCCGATCCGGCGCGCAGTACTGTTTTGGGAGTCCGGCTCTTGCCCAGGCCCCAGGCCAGGCCCACCCGCGGGGCCCAGTCGAAGTGATCGTTGATGTAGTTCTGCGATTCCAGGCGCAGTCCCATGCTGAGGCTGATGTTGGGCCGGACGCGCCAGGTATCTTCGCCGTAAAGGCCCGAATCGAAATAGTTGATCTTCGCCAGCGGGATCCCGCGTGTGATGCTGAATTGCGTGGCGCCGGGTACGCCTGGGCACGGTGCAGGGCAGCTCTGCAGGGCCATCTCGGCAGCCTCATAGTCGGCCAGCGTGCCGAAGGTATACGTCCCATTAAAGTTCTGATTGGTGGAATCGGAGATCTGGTAGTCCCGGGCTCGCAGGCCGAAGATCACTTGGTTTTTGCCCAGCGCCATGGTGGTCAGGTTCTGCAGTTCGTAGTGATTTTCAAGATCGAGCGAATGTTGCTGGAAATTGCCTCCTCCGGTGAATGAACCCAGCACATTCACAGCGGGCAGCGTACTCGCCGGATTCTGAAGGTCGTCTTCGCGGAGGAATTGAAAGCGCGTCTGGTTCACGGTGCGCGAACTCAGCACCTGGGTGTCGCTGATCTGAACCGTGTGTTCGATTTCCCGGGTGTCATAGGCCTGTGTGGGCAGCGAAAACTGCGTGATGCCGTCGTTATCCTCGATGTCCTCCCACCACTGATAGCGGGCCGTCAGCACATTGTTCTCGCTCACCTGGTAGTCGACCCGGGGACTGATATTCGTTCGGGCCAACGGATTGATGACCACCGTATTGTAGGGCTGCGGCTGGAGAGACGGATTGAGGGTCACAGCGCTGACCACCGAGTTGTTTTCGATGTCGCGGCGAAATCCGTCAATGAAGAACGACGCCTTCTTGCTGATCGGCCCGCCGAAGGTGCCGTTGTAGAACAGCGTGTGGTACGGAGGCTCGACCGGCGCAAAGGGATTGCGCGCGTTGAACGCGGAAGGATCGCCATCCGCCATCAAGTTGCCATGAAACTGGCTGAATCCGGGCTTGGTGGTGATCTCGATGCGTCCGTAGCCGAGCTTGTCGTACTCGGCGGAAAACGGGTTCTGATTGATGCGGACCTCGAGGATCGCTTCCTTGGGCGGAAGCTGTCCGCCGGTGAATCCATCGATGTAAATCTGGCCGCCACTGGGACCGGCGGAGGGTCCGGCAAGCGCCGTCAGTTCTTCCTGGAGCTCGTCAGGATCGTCGGAAAGGGCGTCCAGGTCCTTGCCACTGATCACGATGGCGCTGGCATTATTCTCCGGTGCTACGCTGAGGGTCGGCGCTTCAGCGTTCACATTCAACTGTTGCACCTGCTCCTGAATCTTCAATTGGATGTCGAGCTTTTGACTCTGACCCGCCGCGACATTGACGTTGGACTCGTCAAAGGGCGCGAAACCCTTGGCCAAGGCCTCTATTTTGTAGCTTCCTGCCGTTAGTCCCTGTATTTGGTAGCTGCCGTCCTTATTCACCTGTGCGCCGCGAGTTTCGCCCGCGGGACCGGTGGCAATCACGGTCACTTGGGCAACTCCCGCGCCTGAGGGATCGGTCACTTGGCCATGCAGGCTCCCATTGTTGGTTTGAGCCGCCGAACGAATCGCGAGCGTCGGTACCAGAATTACCAGCATGAGTAGTATCTTCAGCGTGCCCGAACTGTTCATCACGTCTCCTAAATCGCCGCTAAGCAATTGCTGCAGCTAAAGTTATTATGGTCCAGTGCCGCCGCCTCCGGCATCCTCACCGCCGGACGGCGCCCCGCCCAGGCTCCAGGGTGAAAGCAGCATCGCCTGGCTCGATGCCGGCGCAGTGAGAATAGGTTCAACACCGGCCAAAAGCGTGATGGCAGTTACACCGTCGCCGGTCACGCCCTCGGTCGAGACGATCATCACCGCGTCGCCCTTGTTAAGGTCTGCTATCTTGGCCGCCGGCAACCGGTTTAGCATTTGCTGGAAGTCGGGAGGACCGCCGCCGCTGCCGTGCCATCCTGACCCGCCGCCGGGGTACTGCGAATGTGCGGCACCGCCCGCGCCGCCCCCTTGGCCGAACGCCGCTCCCGAACCTGCCGGCCGCGCCTCGCCCGCTGTTCCGGGCTGAGTCCCCGATGCCGCTCCGGGCATGCCGCCCTTCAGCCGCATCGCGATCATCTGCGCCATCATCGCCGGCAGCTTCCGGACCTCGGAACTGGCGGTCAGGGTCACAACCACGGGTTTCTTGGTGAGCAGATCCATCACGGTGAGCTGGTTTAGAGAGGCATCCACGGAAGTCACAGTGCCGGCGATGTTACGGAATGATCCGGAAACAATCTCTTGCGCCGTAAACTCCGTGCCGTCGGCACTGCGCTGACCGCGGGCGCGAAGCTGGTCTCCCGGCTTGATCTGATCGAACGGGGCCGGTTTGGCATCCTCGAAGTTTGTCGAGCCGGGCGCGTACCGCCGCAGGACGGTTTGGTTCGAGACATGAATCGTGACCGTTTTCGCCGTCGGACCGGCGCCGGTCGAAATCGTGACCGCTTGCGCGGCAGGATCGATGGATTTCACCAATCCGCCGACGCCCCGTTGCCAGTCCTGACGCTGCTGCTCCTGCATCTGGGAAATGTCGGCCTTCTTCATCAGGACGATCAGCGACACCGCGACCGGTTGGCCCGCGCCGGAACTTGTGCCGCGAGCCAGAATCCTGTCGCCGACCTGCAGATCCCGTAGCCGGACCGGCGTGGCGCTCTTCAGATCCTTCTGACCGGGCTCTATGCGCACGATCTTGGCGCCGTCCTGCACAGCCAGATTGACATCGGCCTTCGCATCCGTGGTCAAAGTGATGCTATTACCGTTGATCGCCTTGATCGTCCCGAGCGGCCGCATCACGCCCGGCTGTCCGGCGGCCTGTTCTTGCGCGCTACCCGAAGCGGGTGTGACGGAGACCGAAACGGCAAGGCCTGGCACGACGCAAGCGACCGTCGCCATCCATGCCGATATGAGATTCAATCTGCCTCTGCGCACTGTTTCCCTCATTTTTAGGGGCTGGGGGATGGTACCCGACCCGTTTGCCCAACCCTGACGGAGACTTCCAATAGATTCTGACGTATGGGGCCGCTCGCGCGTTTCATGAAGGGACGCGTCCCAGGTAATCTGCTCTTCCTCAGTCTCGTCCCAGATGTCGTCCTCCGGCGGTCCGCAAATCTCCTCTTCCAGCCTCGCCGCTGCCGCCAAACCGGGAAGCAGCGGAGCCAGCAGCGCCCAATAGTCGGCATGGGCCGCAGCCCAATCGCCCAGCCCGAACTCTTCGGGACAAGTTGCTGATTTAACGTGAGATTCCAGCTCCGTTCCGACTACATCTTTCGTGCTTCGAGCGTCCTGACGTAGCGCGGGCGTCTCGACCGCTATGGCGCCGCCCGCCCGCCGAACTCTTCGGGACAAGTTGCTGATTTCGCGCGAGATTCCAGCTCCGTTCCGACTACATCTTTCGTGCTTTCGGCGCCCGGGCCGGAGGCGCGACGGGCGGCAAAAAGCCGCCGGACCGTCCTCGGAATCAACCTGGCAAGCTTGGCACACCCTTTGTCCCGCCCGCCGGCGCCCATCCCAGATTCTTCGGGACAACTCGCTGATTTCGCGCGAGATTCCAGCTCCGTTCCGACTACATCTTTCGTGGCTTCGGCGCCCGTAATCCCCCTCGAAGCGCAGTCATTCCCGCTGGCGCGGGACAAGAGGACGGCGGCTTCCTTGTCGCCGGCGCGTTCGATTTTGTCGCGCAGGTTGCGGGCGTCCCAGCCGTGACGCAGAGCGTTGAGCGAGGACCATGCTTTGCCGCGTTCGGTTCGGGATGCGGTGGATTTGAGGGCGTTGGCGCGCCGCGCAGCCAGCGCGGCGGGAGTGAGTGTGGGCGAGCGGCGCAGAGGCATAGTTCACCTCCCGGTGAATGGCGCCCCCGCCAGAAAAAAATCTACCACCAGAAAAGGCGTTTGTCAAGCTAAATCTTAGCCGATGGGTCTAGGTCGAGCGCGTAGGCTAGAATTGCAGAGGCAGGCCCTTTTTCGGAGGATAGAAATAGCCTACCGCGCGCCAAGCCTCGCCGTGCCGGTGATTAAGGGCGGACCCGCAAAAACAATCCCGTTCACCACCCTTACGGCAGAATCTATTCTTCTTCACGCCCACGGTTGCCGGCCAAAGAAGGCTCGACGACCGCCCGTCTTCGGTGCGTAACTCGGTTGAGCGGGAATCGTCTAAACCAGGTGCTTCAAGGCGCTTGACGGTCTCACGCCCCGCGCACTACGATGGATTCGGCTGCCGGGGCACGAAATGCGGCCTTTTTGCCCCGCCCCGCGAAGCACGTTTGGAACCGGCCCGCTCTCCGCTCATCGGGCCCGCCGAATACGAGAGCAGAACCTCGATGAGTCAAGTCCGGCGATTGCTCGCCTTCATGCGCCCCTACATGGGGCGGTTCGTCGCCGCCATCCTGCTGATGATTGTCGTCGGGGCCGGCGAGGCGCTCACCGCGCTGCTGATCAGGCCCGTGTTCGACGTTGTGCTGACGCCGCAGACTCGGGCCGTGAGCCACATCCTGCTGTTCAAGTGGCCGATCTCAGGCCGGCCTCTTTACCTCGAACAATTGCTGCCGATCAGCATTCACAGTGTCTGGATGATGGTGGCCGTTGTGGTTGTGGGCACTACGATCATCAAGGGGCTCGCGGAATTCCTGGGCACCTACTTCATCAATTTCGTCGGCCAGTCCGTGGTGAAGGACCTGCGCAACCAGCTTTACACCAAGATCATCGAGCAGTCGATGGCGTTCTTCTCGCGCAACCCCACGGGCAAGCTGATGTCCAGCGTGACCAGCGACATCGAAAAGGTGCAGAGCGCGGTTTCGCAAGTGGCGGCCGACTTCCTTCGCGAGACTTTTACGCTGATCGGCTTGCTGGCGGTCCTTTTTTATTATGACTGGAGGCTGGCGCTCATTTCGCTGTTGCTGGTGCCGCTGGTGGTATTTCCGTCGCGCACCATCGGGCGCTACATCAGGATTTCCAGCCGGTTCAGCCAGGACAAAATGGCCGAACTCAACCACATTCTGCAGGAGACCTTCAGCGGAATTCGCATCGTCAAGGCGTTTGGCATGGAGTTGTTCGAGGTCGGCAAATTTCGAGCCGCCACCCGGCGCCTGCTCAAGGTGAACCTTCGATGGGTGCGCGCCAACGCCCTGAGCTCGCCGCTGATGGAAGTGCTGGGGGCCATAACCATCGCCGGTCTTCTGCTTTACGCCCACAACGAGATCGTGCATCACGCCAAGACCGCGGGAGACTTCGTCGGTTTTCTTTATGCCCTTATCAAAATGTATGAGCCCGTGAAGCGGTTGACAGGCGTGAACAACGCGTTCCAGCAGGCGATCGGCGCGTCGGAAAAGGTCTTCCACTATCTCGACGTCCACTCCGAGCTCACGAACAAGCCAAACGCTCTCGTCCTGCCGCAATTCGATCGCGAGATTGCGTTCGACGACGTTGACTTCGCTTACGAGCCGGGTCAGCCGGTGCTGCAGGGCGTAAAGCTGCGGATCCGGTGCGGCGAGGTGGTGGCTGTTGTGGGGTCGAGCGGAGCAGGCAAAAGCACGCTGGCGAATCTTATTCCGCGCTTCTTTGACCCTACGGGCGGACGGGTCCTCGTGGACGGCCACGACCTGCGCGACGTAACGCTGGCCAGCCTGCGCGCCCAGATCGGCATGGTGACGCAGGAAACGATCCTTTTCAACGACACCGTGTTCAACAACATCGCCTATGGACGCGTCTCCGAACGCCGTTCCGCGGTCGAAGACGCCGCTCGCGCCGCGCTGGCCCACGATTTCATCAGCGCCATGCCGGAGGGCTACGAAACTCTCATCGGCGAGCGCGGTCAGCGGCTCTCCGGTGGCCAGCGCCAGCGCATCGCGATCGCGCGCGCCCTTCTGAAGAATCCGCCGATTCTGATTCTCGACGAAGCCACCTCGGAACTCGATACCGAATCCGAGCTTCTGGTGCAGCGCGCGCTCCAGAACCTGATGGAAGGCCGGACGGTGCTGGTGATCGCGCACCGTCTTTCCACCGTGAGGCGCGCCGATCGCATTCTGGTGATCGACGACGGCAGAATTTCGGAGGAAGGCACACATCAGGATCTGATCGCGCACGGCGGCATTTACCAGCGCCTGCACGATCTCCAGTTCGTCGATGCGGATTAGGGTTAGGGATTGGGGATTAGGGGCTTTCGGTCTCAACTGTCGACTGTAAACCGTTGACTGTCGACTTTTCATATGATTCGCAGCATGACAGGCTACAGCAGCGGGCGCCGGGAAGAACCGGATTTCTCCCTTTCGGTGAGCCTCAAAAGCACCAATCACCGCTTTCTGGATGTCCGGTTCCGCCTTCCATCCGCTCTCGATGCTCTCGAAGCGGACCTCCGCCGTCTGGTCACCGACTCGGTCGCACGCGGACATCTGGAGATGACGGTAAGCTTTGACCGGGCCGGGTCGCAGACTCTGCAGTTGAATGAGCGTATGCTCGAAGGCTACGTGGCGGCTTGCGAGGCTTTGCGCCGGCACTTCGGAGTGCTCGCGCCTCCGGACCCGGTTGCGCTGCTGCATATACCGGGCATGATCGCCGCATCGGACGGGGAAGTGTCGGCCGAGGCCTTCGAGCATATTCGAGCCGCAGTCCTTAGCATGGTCCGGCAGGCGCTGGCCGATTTCAACGAGATGCGGACGGTCGAGGGCCGGGCCCTGGAAACCGATCTCCGAACGCGCCTGGGTCGAATCAGAACCCTCGCGAGCAGCGTGCAGGAACTCGCTATTCGAGTGCCCTATCTTTACCGAAAGCGGCTTGAAAGCCGGCTGCAGGATCTCCTCGGTCCCGCGGCCGGATCTCCCCCGATCGAGCCTGGCCGGCTGGCTCAGGAGGTTCTCTACCTCGTCTCCCGATCCGACATCAGCGAAGAACTCACGCGCCTCAGCAGCCATCTGGATCAGGCTGCCAGCCTTCTCGACGAAGGAATCGAGGTGGGCAAGAAGCTCGATTTTCTGCTCCAGGAGATGAACCGGGAGGCCAACACCATTCTCTCCAAGACCACAGACGTGCCCGAAGCTGGGCCGGAAGTGGCACGCCAGGCGATTGAGATAAAGACAGAGATTGAAAAACTCCGGGAACAGGCTCAGAATATCGAATAGGGACTCGAGCGGCGTATTGACTCGATTGAAAACAGGCTCCCGGCCGGGAAGTATCATCGTAATCTCCGCTCCCTCGGGCGCGGGCAAGACGACGCTTGTTACAGGTTTGTTGCGATCCCTGCCCGGTCTGCGCTTTTCCGTCTCTCACACCACGCGGCGCCCGCGCTCCGGCGAGCGTGAGGGACGGGAATACTTTTTTGTGTCCCGCCGGTTGTTCGAAGGCATGGTGAAGCGCGGCGATTTTGTGGAGTGGGCCGAGGTGCACGGGCACCTCTATGGGACATCGTGGAAAGCGCTCCGCCAGGCGCAGGCGGACGGCCACGATGTTCTGCTCGACATCGATGTGCAAGGTCATCGCCTCGTGCGGCGCCGGTTGCCGGAAGCGGTGAGCATTTTCGTGCTGCCGCCGTCTTTTCAGGAACTGGAGCGCAGGCTGCGCCGGCGGCATCTCGACGGGCCCGGGGAGATCGAGCGCCGCCTGGCCGACGCCCGGCAAGAGGTTCTTCACTGGAAGGAATACGATTTTCTGATCGTGAACGACGCTTTGACGTCTGCGGGGCGCGCCCTGCGTTCGGTGGTGATAGCGGCGCGCTGCCGCCGGCTGGCCCAGCAGGACCGCGCTCGTGAGATCGCAAATGGCTTTGGAGGATGATGAGGGATGGAAGTACCGCCCGCTGTTGACAGCAAGTATCGTTTTATTCTGCTTTCCGCCAAACGGGCGCGCCAGATCCAGTCCGGCGCGCGCCCGCTGATTCAAACGGCGACCAAGAAGCCCACCAAGATCGCCCAACTTGAGGTGTCCGGCAACCTCGTGCCGTTCGAGAACCTGCAGCCTGAAGTGCCCGCGGACGGCGATGAGCCTGCCGCCAAGTAGGCCATGCGCGTAGCCCTGGGAGTATCGGGCGGAATTGCCGCTTACAAGTCGGTGGAACTGGTGCGCCTGCTCCAGGAGCGCGGGCTTGAGGTGCAGGTGGTGATGACGGCCGGCGCGCGCGAGTTCGTGTCGCCGCTCACTTTCGCGGCTCTTTCCGGCCATAAGGTGATCACCGGGATGTTCGCGCCTGCGGCCGGAGACGCCAATCTGGAGAGCGCCATCGAACACATCGCCGTGGCGCAGTCAATCGACGCTCTGGTGATCGCTCCCGCCACCGCCGACGTGCTCGCCAAGATCGCTCACGGCCTCGCGGACGATTTTCTCACCACACTCGTGCTTGCCACGCGCGTTCCCATCGTTGTGGCTCCGGCCATGAACGTGAACATGTGGGAGAATCCGGCGACGCGCGACAATATCGAAGTGCTGCGGCGCCGTGGCATCCACATCGTGGATCCCGACGAAGGGTATCTCGCCTGCGGCATGGTAGGCGCCGGCCGCCTGGCCTCGTTGCAGTCAATTCTTGATGCCGTGTGCGGAGCGATTGGACTCGCGGATGATCTGAAGGGCGAGACCGTACTCGTCACGGCAGGGCCCACGGAGGAGCCGATCGATCCCGTGCGCTACCTCAGCAACCGTTCCTCCGGAAAGATGGGTTA
>JASHPE010000009.1 GCA_030038235.1 Terriglobia bacterium | reverse complement strand
GACAACCTGATGACCCGCGTGCTCGCCGCTGTGTACAAGGCGCTCGACCGCAAGCGCAGCATCTTCTTCTCTCGCCGCAGTCTGACGGGCGATGCTAATCGCCTGAACACCATCCGGCTGGATGTGATGGAGCTGACGGAGCGCATCGATAATACGATCAAGTTCTTTAGCGACATTTTCTATGCCCGCGTCTATCGGCTCGCCGCCAGCCGCATGGGCGTGCCCGATTATCGCGCGCTCGTCGAACAGAAACTTCGCACGGCGGGCGAGCTGCACGACCTGATCGTCGCGCAGTTCAATGAAGCCCGCATGTTTGTGCTCGAAGTTGCGATCGCCGTGCTGTGCCTGCTCGACGTCATTCTCTTGCTAGGCGGAAAGTAATGAGTGGCTCTGCTGCCTGGCTTGCGGAAAGCATTCCGTTTCTCGCCTTCCTGGCGCTGTAGCGGCGATGTCCCCATCGTCGTCTTCGGAAACTCACGGATTCCGGCGGTGAGGACACCGCCGCTACAGAGCGCCAGGCTTTACTGCACATCCGGGTCCGGAGGTCCGACGATCACCAGTTCCACACCGCCGTCGCCCTCGGGGTGGAACTTGACGCGGAATTGCTCACCCAGATTCTGGCGCACGATCTCGCCAACCCGGCGTGCCGTCTCTTCATCGATCCAATCGCCCACCTTGAGATTCAACTGCGATTTGAGCGCGTCGAGCGAAGCCTGCGGAACACGCTCCGCGCTGATGGCGGTGAGCCGGCCGTTCACGGCCTTGCCCGTACGGACGGTGGTGACGAGGAAATTCTGTTCCCCCGCCGCGTCCTGAGCCATCCGCTCGGCCAGTTCCTTCTTCATTTCGGCGCGCTCCTCCGGTGTGGTGGCCGGATTTTCGATGGCGGCCTTCAACTTCGCCACGCCATTGTCGACGACCATGCGCGCTATCGTATTCGCTGCCACTTCCTGCTTCAACTCCGCAATCCGCGCCTGGTCGGTGGCTTTTTCCTCATCGGAGATATCCGGACTTTGCAGCCGCTCCACCAGTTCCTTGATGTCGCTCTCGGCCTTGGCGCCCGACGGGTTCAGCACCACAAGATTGCGCTTCTCGGCGGGAACCGGAGGCAGGACGAATTCCGACGTCGATCCGTCCGCGGGCAACTGGAAATGGACCACCACCTGGGCGTTCGCGGGCGACGGCGTGCGAAAGCGCCATTCCAGCACCGACTGCAGGCATGCGCGACGCAGCTCGTCCGGACCGCTCAGCACGCGCGCGTCAGACACCTGTCCCTGGTCGTCCACCGCGACTTCCAGCGTCACGTCGCCCTCGATGTGTTTGTCCATGGCGCCCTGCGGATAAACGAGCGGCGCCCGGTAAGTGAGGTTGTCTCCGCCCTGCAGGATCTGAATCGGCGCGGAGCTGAGTTCCTGCGCGTGGACGCGCAAGGGGAAGATCGAGGTGGAAATGCGAACGGCCGCGAACAGGGCGGCGGCGCTTAGGATGAGGCAAAGGGCAAGTCGGCGTGCAGTCATGGTTTTCTCCTTCAGGATCTCGGCAACGCGTCTCTTCAGCAGACTCTCTCTGATGAAGAGCGGCGCCGGAACAGGTTGGACAGCCAGGTTGGCCCGCGCCACGGCGAGCAGGGCCTTTACGTAACTTTCGCGCGACGCGGTAAGGCCGATCACGGTCTCGTCCACTACTTGTTCGCGGGTCAGGTGAATGCGTCCGATCAGCCAGTTGACGGCGGGATGGAACCAGAACAGCGCGCGCGCGCACTCCTCGGCCACGCACCACGGCCAGTCCCGCCGCTGCACGTGCACCAACTCGTGGCAAACGATCGCGCGCTGCGCCCGCGCGTCCATGCCGCCCACGTTCTCGGGCAGCAGAATCACCGGACGGCGCCAGCCGAAGGTTATCGGCACCGGCGCCTGCCCGGAAGTGCGAAAGTCAGCGCGGACATCGAGAAGCCGCTGCGCCTCGTCGAGCGTGGGCGCGAGCGACTGCGGCGCCGCTTCGGACCGGCGCCGCAATTTCCTGAGCGTCAGGAACCCGGCCGCGAGCCAGAAGGCGCGAACCAGCATGCCGGCGGCGATCAGGAGCAGCAACCCGTATTCGATCGCAGGCTCGCGCTGCGGCGGCACGGCTTGAGCCCAGCCGCCCTCCCATCGACTCCGCCACGAGTCGAGGTCCCGGCGCAACCGGAGGAGCATCCGCGAATCGCCCGCCGGCTCCGCGGCTGCTGAAGCCGCCGGCGGAATCGGAGAGACCAGAACCGCGGCCGGGAGCGGCTTCACCAGGGCGATCTTCCAGGGCTGGCAGAAGGGCAGAATCAGGCAAAGCCCCATCAGCGCTTGCCAATAAACCAGCGTCGCCACCGCGGCGCGGAGACGGAACAGCCGCGCCAGCAGCGCGCCGGAACCGACCACGAGGGTTACCTGCAGAGAGTAAGCGACAACGTCGCGAAGGGCCATTGAGGCTGTCATTTCTTCTTCTCCAGCATGCGAGAGATCTCACGGAGCTCCGCCTCCGAGAGTTGCCGGTCTTCGAGCAGGTGAACCACGAGCGGCTCGGCCGACCCGTTGAAGACGCGATCGACGAATTCGCGCACCATGCCCTTGATCACTTGGTTGCGCGGGCGGGTAGGCCGATAGACGTAGGCCCGGTCCTGCTGGGTCGAGCACAGGTAGCCCTTGTGCTCGAGCGTCTTGAGCGCCGTCATCACCGTGGTGTAGGCGATCTTGCGGCGTTCGAGCAGCTCTTCGTAAACGTCGCGCACGGTGGCTGACTCGCGTCGCCAGATGATCTTCATCAGTTCCAGTTCTTGCGCTGTCAAGGTCGTGGATCGCGGTCTCATACTAGTTTTGTAGTACTACTGAATTGAAATGTCAAGCCGATTTTTTTGCGGGGCCGAGCCGCCAACCGATCGGGTGCAGCAAGCCCACTAGATTGTTACAAGTGGCCCCCGCGAGTCAGGGCGATGTAGAGAAATCGACTAGGCTAGATCAAACAAAATAAATCGCTTGACATTTGGCTGTTTTGTGCTATGGTGCCCGTGGGTGGGGCAGGATTCGTCTTGTCTGGGGAGTCCCATGCTCCTGCGCCCACGAAAACCCACTTCAGCCTCGCTGGCGGCTCGCCGCGCTAATGCTTTGAAATCAACTGGTCCCCGAACCGACCGGGGCAAGGCTCGCGTCGCGCTCAATCCCCTGAAACACGGCCGTTCGGCGGTTAACCTGCCCGAAAAGCTTGCCCGCGCTGGATATCGCCGGGACGAGGCAGAGTGGCGGGCGATCCGCGCCCGGATCGCCCTCACCTTCGAGCCGACATTCGGCCCGTCAGATCCCGGGGAAGACGAACATCCGCAGACCGTCGAGCTGGCGAAATGCCGTCAGAAAATCGCTCCCGTCCCAAATCTCGCCAATCTTGAAAAGAAGATGGACCGGCTGGCGAACTGGGTCTGGTGCTCACATCGAAATTGGCAGCAACAGTTTGGAGCAAAGCTGAAAACTCCTTTGAAATCAGCAAACAACGACACGAGACTCTCGCACGGGGGCAAAGCCGGGGCTCCGACCGAGATCCGGATCCATAACCCATGGGCGCGGCTCGGCCTGGTCTTTTACACCCAGGTTCGACGGGATTGGGCATTGCGGCTCATGACGAAGCTGATCCAGCGCCGGCTGGAGTCCGGTCGCAAGGAGCCTCTCCCGCACCTCGAGATCGAGCCTCCTATGGAATCCGGCCTCCGGTCGCGAGTTTACCCGCTGGCCCGTCCGCGTTTTTGGGAACGGCTCCGCTACTGCCTGGACTCGGACGGGAATTATCATCCGGAGTGGCGGGGCCGGTTCCGCCAGTACCGCCGGGAACTGCGCAACTCGCCTCTCGCGATGTGGCTGGAGCCTCATCCGGTCTTGGCTCGGCTGAGGCAGCGACCGGAGGGGATCCCGGAAGATCTTCGCAACGCCTGGGAGGCAGAGGGTGAGAAGCTTCGTTGATTGCCATGGAGGGGCTTCGCTCGCGTTCGCCCGGGCGGTCACAAGGGCCGCTCTACTTCACGGCATTCAGATATTGCTGCAGAAGCACAAACGTGTAGCCTCGCTGCTTAAGCTCGGGAATCAGCCGCGACAGCAGATCCACCGACTGCGGAAGCTCGTGGAACACGAGGATGTGGTCCTCGACGCCGGCGCGTTCGCGCCGCGCAATGTTCCCCATCACGTAATCGTAGTCCGAGGGCTTCGGACACTTGGAGAGATCGTGGCCGACGCAGAAGTAGTCCTCCGAATCCACATCGCGCAATGCGGCCGGCACGCCGGTCGACCGCGTCATCACGTGATAGCCGCGCGCTTCGATCTTTTCCTCGAGCGCCGGCCAGATGTCCCAGTCGGGCGGACGCAGATCGTGCGGGCGCGTTCCGGTGATTCCCTCGATCACGGTCGACGCGCGATCGATGTCGTTCAGAATCCATGCGTCGCCGTAGCGCTTTTCCATCAGCCGGAAGTCGCCGTGACCGTAGGTGTGGTTCTCGATCTCGTGGCCGCGGCGATGCTCTTCTTGCGCAGCCTCGCGACAAACGCCGCCATCGACCTTGCGGCACTGATCGTCGGCGTTCTTCGAAAGCCGCCAACCCATGACGAAGAACGTCGCCTTCACGTGCTCGCGATCGAGCAAGTCGAGCAGGCTCGCGGACGGCACGCCCTTGCCCGAACGGGTCCCGAGCAGGACGTAAGGCTTGGGTCCGTCGTCGAAGGTCAGCGCGATGAGTTTGCGGTCGTTGCCGCGAGTGGGCGAAGCAGCTTGCCCTGCGCGGACGGTGGTCGCCGCGGTCAGCGCCGGCAGGAAGGACGCGAGCACACCCAGCCGCGTCAGGAGCGAAGAATAGTTGTGAGTCATAAGTTTCAAAGTCGAAAATCAAAAGTTAAAAGTCAAAAGTCAAAAATTGAAAGTCAAAAGTCGAGAGCCCTACGACAAAGATCCTATGATGATCGACGCCGCCCATTCGCAGCCTGCGCGAGGCGCTCTAGCGCGGGCGCGAGGTCCTGCGGATTCTCCCAGAAGTCCGCCCAAAGCGCCTGGCGCTTCTTGAAGTCCGCGGGAACCGTTTTGATGTTCAACTCCGATGGCTTGAGAGATGGGCGAAGCTCGCGCGGCGAAATGGGAGTCGAGACCGGCGCGCCGGGGAAAGCGCGCACCGAGTACACAGTCGCGAGCGGCCGTCCGTACGCGTTCTGCTCGGCGTCAATCAGCACGGTTCCGGGCTTGCGCTTGACGACGATACGCTCCTGCGTCACCATTTCCGGCACGTTGGCGGCGGCAAGGCGGCCCACGATCGAGCCGAATGTCCGCACCTGCTCGTAGGTGTAGCCGTGTTCGAGCGGAATGTAGATGTGCAGCCCGGTTGCGCCCGAGGTCTTGATGTAGACCTTCAGACCCGTGCGTGCGAGCACGTCCAGCACCGCCCTGCCGACGGCAACCACCGTGGAGAAGTCCGTGCCGTCGCTCGGGTCGAGGTCGAAGAAGACGTAGTCGGGATGCTCCAGATCGTCCCGGCGGCTCGACCACGGGTTGTGATCGATGCAGCCGAGATTCGTCAGGTAGAGCAGCGCCGCGAGGTCGTTGGCCACGAAGTACTGCATCTCGGCGCCGCGCTCGTCGGAGTAAACCGTCGCCGTATCGATCCAGTCCGGCACGCCGCGTCCCACTTCCTTCTGGAAGAATGCCTCTCCGATGATGCCGTCGGGATAACGGCGCAGCACCAGCGGCCGATCCTGCAGGAATGGCAGCATGGCGGACGCCACGCGAGCGTAATAGGCCAGCACCATGCGCTTGGTGTAGCCACTCTCGGGAAAGTAGACCTTGTTGAGATGCGTGAGCTTCACGCGCTTGCCGCCGAAATCAAGCGTAAGGCTCTCGGCCTTGTTCTCCATGATCTCGCGCTCGACGACGCTTCCATCGGAGAGATCCGCAGCCTCGGGCGCACTTGTGCTCTCAACACTGTGGACCGCCGATCGAGGGGGCGCTTCATGGACGTGAGCCCGGACCTCGGCCGAGCTTGCCGGCTGCTCGTTTTCGAAGCGGCAGTCCTCCGGCGCGCGATCGTCCTCAATTCCGAGGAAGACCGGAGCGCGCAGATGCTCGTCGTGGGTCCAGTTCGCGTATTTAACCTTGGCGACGAGCTGTGGCTTCAGCCAATGGGCGGGCTCGCTCGTCTTGGGCGTCACGCTGAACGGACACTTGCCGGTCGCATGCTCCTTGATGCGATCGTAGATGTCCTGCAGCTTCTCCCTGTCGAAGCCCGTGCCCACGCCGCCGATGAATTCGAGCGACTCGCCTCGATACAGTCCCAGGAGCAGCGCGCCAAAGAATTCGCGCGAGCGCCGCGGATCGGTGTAGCCGCCGATCACCGCGTCAAGGTCGCGGGTGATCTTGATCTTGAGCCAATCCGAATCGCGCGTCTCGCTGTAGAAGCTGCGGGTGAATTTGGCGAGAATGCCTTCGAGTCCCTGCTCCTTCGCCGCCTCGAAAAGCTCCTTGCCATGCTCGATTTGGTGATCGGAAAAGCGGAACAGGCTCTCGCGATTGTTCTCGCCGAGCAGCGCGCGCAGGAACTCCTTGCGATCGACCAAGGCCACGTGGCGCAGATCGTAGCCGTCCGAATAGAGGACGTCGAAGAAATAGAAGATCACGGGCGTGCCGCGGACGAGCTCGGGCGAAGGCCGCGCCACGTTCATCCGATTCTGCAGCCGCCCGAAATCGCTGCGTCCGGAGGAATCGAGCGCCACGATTTCGCCGTCGAGCAGCAGCGTGTGCCGCGCCAGGTTCTCCGGCAGGCGCTGCAATTCGGGGTAAACGCTCGTGACCGTGCGCGCGGTGCGCGAGCGCAGTTCCAGCTTACCGTCGCGAATCCAGGCGAGCGCGCGCACGCCGTCCCACTTGATCTCGAACAGCCAATTGGGATCGGAGAAGGGCTTGTCGGCGAGCGTGGCCAGCATGGGCCGGACTTCAGTCGGCGTCGGTGCGCGGCGCGCGCCGTCGAGGCTCGCCGGATCGAGCGGATCGCGCCCGCCGGATCCCTCGATGCCCGCCTCGATCTCGGCCAGCGTCCGGCCGCTCAACACCGAGCCGTCGTGTTGATCGATTCGCCAGTGCGGATCGGCAGCCTCGTCCCTGTGCTTGATCAGCAGCCACGGCTTGCCTTTGGGATCCTGCGGCGATTTGATCCGCACCAGCGCGAACTCGCCTCGCAGCTTCTCGCCATGCAGCGTGAATTTCAGGTCGCCCTTCCGCAGCATGGCGTGAATGTCACCACCGGGCGCGAAGTAACCGGCGTCCCACACCATCACCGGACCGGCGCCGTAGTTGCCCTTGGGAATCACGCCTTCGAAGTTCGCGTAGTCGAGGGGATGGTCTTCGACCTCCATCGCCAGCCGCTTGTCGTCCGGATTGAGCGATGGACCTTTGGGAACCGCCCAGGACTTCAGCACGCCGTCAACCTCGAGGCGGAAGTCGTAATGGAGCCGGGTCGCGTCGTGCTTCTGAACCACAAATCGCGCTCGTTCGGCCTGCGGCGGCGCAACTGCGCCCCGCGGCTCCGGCGTATCCTCAAACTGACGCTTGCGATGGTATTCCTTGAGAGAACTCATGTGGCTTCGCGGCCGGCGCGCGGCTGGCACCCGGCGCGCGCTTCGACCGTTGCATCGGAAATTGTAGGCGGAAACGCGCAGTATGGCGAGAGAACCAGCGATTTGGATTGTCGCTTCCAGCTTGCGCTCAGAGCGGGAGTCACGAAGATCGATCGGGAGAAGATGGCCCGGCTGCTTCCGGTCCCTGGCGCCGCCATGGCGCATGTTCCCTGTCCCGAGCATACAGCTTCTGGGCCGCGCGCACATAGATCGCGGTTAAGACAATTCCCAGAATTGCAGCCACGATCAGCAACCCAAGAGCCCATCCGCTCATTGGAAGACCCCCTCCAAGTCACTCATCCCTTTAGATGCCCCAAGCCAGCGGCAGACTCGCGCTCGAAATCATTCGTAGCGCAGGATTTCGACCGGCTTCAGTCGCGCCGCGTTCAACGAAGGGTAGAGCGTTGCCAGAAAGCTGATGGCGAGCGCGGCGAGCGCGATCCACAAGCCGTCCCAAGGCCGCGGATGAAAGGGTACGTACGGCAGCGAGTAGACGTCCGCTTGCAAGTGAATCAACTTGTAACGCTCGCCGGCCCACGACGCCGCGTATCCGACAGCGAGGCCGGCGACGGTCCCCAAGCCGCCGATCAGCAATCCGTGCAGCGTAAAAAGCGACCACACCTGGCGCTGGCGCGCGCCCATCGACATCAGCACAGCGATCTCGCGGTTCTTCTCCATGACCATCATGGCCAGCGTGATGAAGATGTTGAGCGCGGCGACGAGCACGATCAGGCCGATGGTCAGAATCGTAACCAGGCGCTCGAGTTTGAGCGCGCTGAACAACGAGTGATTCTGTTCCTCCCACGTGGTGACCTCAAAGCCCGGTCCGGCAGCCTTGTGAATGGCCGCGGCCACGGAATCCGCTTTATAGATGTCGTCGATGCGGAATTCGATCATGTCCACAATGTCGGCGAGATCGAATAACCGCTGCGCCGCCGACAGATTGGTGAACGCCCAGCCGGAATCGAAATCGAAGAAGCCGGAATCAAAAATGCCCACCACACGAAAATGCCGGAACTTCGGGACGACTTCGAGCGGAGTCACATAGCCCTGCGGGCTGGTAATGAGCACCGTGTCGCCCACATGGACGCCGAGGTCGCCCGCCAGTTCCTTACCGATCACGATGGGATCGGCGTCGGGAAAGCTCTGGCTCAGGCCCTCGAGCGATCCGGAGCTGAGCCGCTTCAGCAAATCGCCGACCTTGACCTCGCGCTGCGGGTCCACACCTTTGAGGATCACGCCGAAGGCCCGGGACTTGCTCGAAATCAACCCTTCCTCGTACAGCACAGGCGCTGCAGCAAGCACGTGCGGCGTCGCGGCGAGGCGAGCCGTGAGCTCGTCATAGTCCGGGATACCTTCCCTGCGGATCAGATTCACATTCGCCGTCGCTCCCACGAGGCGCGACTCCAGATCCTCGCGAAAGCCGTTGTTCACAGCCAGCGAGATCACCAGCGCGCACACTCCAGCCATCACGCCGACGATCGAGATTACCGTGGCGACGGAGATTGCGGCCTGGCGGCGCTTTGCTTTCAGATAGCGCAGGGCGACGAAGAGCTCGAAACGCATCGTGAGTCGATTATAGCCGCCATCGATGCTTCGGGGTATCGAAGCGAAATCTCGTAGCGCGGCCGTCACGGCCCTGTATCTGGGCGTCTCGCCCCAGCTCTAGTGCGGGCGAGACGCCCGCCCGACAGCCGGCAAGATGCCGGCGCTACGCGCGGCCGGCGTCACTCCATTAGGTAATCCGCGTCCGGAGGGTTCCCGTGAACAAATCGAGACGGCAGCCTGACCTCAAAAGGTTGCAGGCTATTTTCGCTCACTTGGAGATGTTCTTGCTATCAAGCTAGCGTTATGACACAGGTCGCGCCAAGTGCAAATATCGTGTGCAGATCGCTCAGGCTCAAGAACTTGGATCGAGATCACCAGGCGTTTGCAACGCGATTGAAGACGTACGGGTTGTCTCAGGAAAGCAACAGCGATTGAGTTCACCCGTACACAAATGGTTACTATTCGGCACGACCGGGGAAAGGCCGCACGGAGGTTCTCCCGAGTTCTGCACTCAGAGGCCAGCTGAGAATCTTCCCGGACTCCCGCGGACCCGGCAAGTCCTTCCAAAACTCGATCACTCTTCCCCGAAGCCTGATGACGATGGCTTGGGAATGGCGCACCTCGCAATGGTCCGGCGAGCCGCCAACCCGCATACAAACTGAGGCTGCGCTGGGATCGCTGAGCTGAACTCAAAGACAGAGAAAGGAACACGTCATGAACGGCACGAGGACGCGGGGCGTTGTAGCGGCAGTGACTTTGGCGATTGCGGGAGGGTTGTTGTTCGCTCCTCCTGCCCGAGGCCAGAACAATCCAGTACCTCAAATTAACTCGCCTCTGGTGCCTACAGCGATTCAGCCCGGCGGTTCGGCCTTCACGCTGACCGTCAATGGCGACGGCTTCGTCTCCGGTTCCACGGTCTACTGGAATGGCAGCGCCCGTTCCACCACTTTCGTCAGCAGCATGCAACTGACGGCGACCATCAACGCCTCCGACATCGCCGGCGCCGGCACCGCTTCGGTCACCATCATGAACCCGAGCCCGGGCGGC
>JASHPE010000113.1 GCA_030038235.1 Terriglobia bacterium | reverse complement strand
TTCGAAGAGCGCCCGAGCGGTATCTTTATGGTACGTGCCCTGGTCCTGGTCTGTCTGCTGATGATGCCTGTCGAAGTCCGCCACATGCGCGCTCCGGCCGAGAATGGACCCACGGAGCTTACCGGGCGGCAGCGGCAGGGCGTGATCTCCCAGCTCGATTCCCTTCCCGGCGGCCAGCTCGTGCTGGTGCGCTATGGACCGCAGCACGACTCGCTGGTGGAATGGGTTTATAACGGAGCGGATATCGACGGTCAGAAGATCGTCTGGGCGCGCGACATGGGCGCGGCCAATCAGGAACTGGTCCGCTACTACCCCGACCGCCGCGCGTGGCTGCTGGAGTCGGACGCCGACCCGCCCCGGCTTACCCCCTACGTGGGTGACCCGCTTGCCGCGGAGTTCCAGGTCGGACAGCAAGAAGCGCGTACCGCGAGTTGCCCGAAGGGGTGCCTGTGACGCACGCCACAAAATTTGACCCTCCCCCGGCTGGGCCGAAATTGAAGTTGGGGTTCGATGATGCAGGTATCGCCTATTTATGTATGGTGATCATGGTGCTCGCGGCCATGGTCTGGTCGGGACTCGGGCCGCAGACGGAACAGACTGACTTTTCCATGACTTACGTCGGAGCCCGTATCGTGTATTCGGGCCAAAGGGCCCGGCTCTATGACTTGCAGGAGCAGGTGGCGTTGCGTAGATCGACCTTTACGCGTCCCAGCCCCCTGCTTTTCGAGCATCCGCCCTTCGAGGCCCTGATTCTTTCGCCCCTGGCGGCACTCCCCTATCGCACCGCCTACCTCATCTGGGCGCTGGTGAATGCCGCGATTTGGCTCAGCCTGCCCTTCCTGCTTCGCCCCTACGCTTCAGCGCCGCGCGAGACGATTGGATATCTGGCACTCTGGCTCTTGTTTGTCCCCTTGGGCGCAGCACTATTCCAAGGCCAATCGTCGCTGGTGCTGCTGTTGCTCTATACGTTGTGTTTCATACAGTTGAAGCGCGGACACGCCCTCGCCGCCGGCGTCTATCTGGGCCTCGGGCTGTTTAAGTTCCAGTTTGTGCTTCCCTTCGCGCTAATTTTCCTTCTGCGACGCCAATGGCGGTTTCTGGCCGGATTCTCGCTCAGCGCCGCGTTTCTCGGCGTGCTTTCGCTCGTGGCCGTGGGCTGGCGGGGTGTGCTGAGCTATGTCCGCTTCCTGGCCATGGTTGCGGGCGATCCGCACAACGCCTCCTACGGGAACGCTATCGGCATGGCGACCGTGCAGGGCTTCTTTAACGCCGTGTTCAGCCGATACTTAAGCGTGGGCGTGATCGACGTTCTAGTGGCGGCAACCTCGCTCGGGCTCATTGCCTGCACGGCCTCGAAGTGGCAACGCGTGGCTCGTCGCGCGGAGCGCCCCGAAGCCCAGGACCTGATGTTTGCCGGCGCAGTGGCCGTGTCACTGGCTACCGGCTTCCACATGTTCACGCACGATTTCAGCCCGCTCGCGCTCAGCCTGTTTCTGGTGGCGGCGCATTTTCCCCCACGGCAGCAGCGCGCCCTGCGGTACCTCATGGGCACGGTGCTTGCGCTTTTCTGGATTCCATTCTTCTTTTTTGCCTTGCTAGCGAGGCACAGCGCCTATCTGATCTTCCCGCTGCTGGCGGTATTCGCCTTCGGAGCCTTCCGGCTCGCCGGGGCTCCTCCCGAAGACCGGGGGCCTGCGATGGCGGCCCAAGCGGCCGTCCCCATGGCGCCCGGGATGGAAAGGACCACGTCATGATCAATGGAAAACGCATCGCCGTCGTCATGCCGGCCTACAACGCGGCCCGGACGCTGGAGCAGACGGTACAGGAGCTCCCGCCCGAGGTCGATATCAAGATCCTGGTGGACGATGGCAGCTCCGACGAGACTCTGCGCGTGGCCGCGAGTCTTGGCCTCAAAGTGTTCGCCCACGACGCCAATTACGGCTACGGCCGTAATCAGCAGACCTGCTACCGCGAGGCGCTAAAGTCAGGCGCCGACGTGGTGGTGATGGTCCATCCCGACTACCAGTACACGCCCCTGCTGGTGAATGCCATGGCCGGCATGGTGGCGAGCGGCGTTTATGACGTTGTGCTGGGCTCGCGCATCCTGGGCGGCGGCGCCATTAAGGGCGGAATGCCGCGTTACAAATACGTGGCGAACCGCCTGCTTACGGCTTTCCAGAACGTTTTTACGGGCGCCAAGCTCTCGGAATATCACACCGGATTCCGCGCCTTCACCGCCGAAGTGCTGCGTACGCTGCCGCTGCTCGAAAACTCCGACGACTTCGTGTTCGACAACGAGATGCTGGCGCAGTGCCTCTATTTTGGCTTCCGCATCGGCGAGATCTCCTGCCCCACGAAGTATTTCAAGGAAGCCTCGTCGATCAATTTCCGTCGCAGCGTGAAGTACGGTTTTGGAGTGCTGGCCACCACGCTCAAGCTCCCGCTTCAGCGTCATGGAGTGATCCACTCGCGGCTCTTCCGGCCCACGGGGCGGAAGCTCGACATGCGGTATTACCACGAACGAAGCGGAGTGCGGGAAATTCTCATTCGGGCGTAGCCGGGATTTCTTGCGGTGCCCGGTTTGTGGTGCGCTCCATTGTGGTGCACTCTGGATTCATGGATGCACGATGTGTACACCACAAATGCAGGCCTTCAGCCTGAATTACCATGACCACGTCAACTGTTGAATCGGAACTGATCGCCACATCACCGGCCGCTGGCGTGGTCGGCCCCGACGGCGGACGCCGTTCAATCCTGCGAACCGCCTTTTCATTCCCGGTCATGCTTTTTGGTTGGGTTGTGCTCGTGGTGGTGCGCCTCGCAGAGCGCGACCTGCCCGACCCCGACATCTGGTGGCACCTCCGAAACGCCCAATTCCTCCTGGCTAATCACCGTCTACCCAACTTCGACGCCTTTTCCTTCACGGTCGCCGGGCACCCCTGGCTGAACCACGAATGGCTGGCCGAGATCCCTTATTACCTGGCGTGGCGTGCCTTTGGCCTCGAGGGAATCGAAGTCCTGATGTTGCTCCTGGTCGAGGCTATTTTCTTGGGCGTCCTGTATTTGTCCTACCAGCGAAGCGGACGCAGCAAGTCGTCGGTCATCGCCTGCTGGGTGGCGCTGCTGTTCGGCACCGTCAACTTCGGACCGCGGACGATTCTATTCGGTTACGCATGCCTGGTGCCCTTCCTGATGGTTCTGGAACGGTATCGCTCGCGCGGGAAGGCGCCGCTGTGGGTGCTGCCGCCACTTTTCTGCCTCTGGATCAACCTACACGGTTCCTGGACGCTCGGCATGGTGATCCTGGCGATTTTCATTGCTTCCGGGTTCATCGGAGGCCGTTGGGGCGCGGTGGAGGCCACGCGTTGGACGCCGGGACAGGCATGGCGACTGATCGCGGTCTTCGCGGCCTCCTGCGCCGCGCTTTTCGTCAATCCGTACGGATACCGTCTGGTGCTCTACCCCCTCGACATCGCCGTGCATCAGCCTTTGAACATGGCGTCGGTGCAGGAATGGTCGGCCACGGACTTTCATTCCGTGCGCGGCGTGATGCTCCTGCTCCTCATCGGCGGCCTCTTCGCCACCGCCCTGCGTGGGCGCTATCGCTGGAAGCTGGCGGACCTGCTAGTGATCGCCTTCGCGGTCTACAGCGGCATCACGCACGAGCGCCTGCTGTTTCTGGCCGGCGTGGTGATGGCGCCGGTACTGGCCGAGATCATGGATTTTGTGCCCCCGTACCAGCCCGAGATCGATAAGCCCTGGCTGAACGCCCTCATCCTGGCTGGAATACTCGGTTTTGTCGGCTTCCGCTTCCCCACGCCCAAGGCACTCGAGCAGCAGGTGGCGGAGCAGTATCCGGCGAGCGCCGCCGCTTACATCGAGACCCATCCCCTCCAGGGCCGCCTTCTGAATTACTACGAATGGGGCGGCTATCTCGGCTGGAAAGATCCGCAGCTCAAAGTATTTGTCGACAGTCGCGTGGACATCTTCGAGTACGCCGGGGTGTTCAAGGATTACCTCGACATGATCGGGCTCCACGATTCTTTCAAAGTGCTCGACGATTACCAGATTCGCTACGTTTTGCTGCCCAATGGCTATCCCTTCGCGTCGTTCCTCCAAGCCGGCGCCGCATGGAAGGTTGACTATCGCGACGGGCTCAGCGTCCTGTTCGAACGGGTGGGAGCGGTGCCGGCTGGTCCGCCCAAAGACGCCGCGCCGCGCAAGGTGATTGAGGCATGGTGACAGGTCTGAGAGGTCCCGGCCAACGCAGCGGTTTTTCCATGAGGTATTCGGTATGAGTGTGGCTGCAAACATCGCGCTTGAGGAGATATCGGACCGCCCATGCTGCCGGCCGGACCCATCCGGCGAGATAGAAGTCTCCGTAGTGATTCCGTGCTTGAACGAAGCGCGCTCGATCGGGGCGTGCGTCGATCGAGCGTTGGCCGCCTTGGGGTCGGAGGGAGTCCGCGGCGAAGTGGTGGTTTCAGACAACGGCTCCACGGACGGGTCGGTCGAGATCGCCAGGGAACACGGGGCGCGGGTGGTGCATGCCCCCGTAAAGGGCTGCGGCAGCGCGTCACGAGTGGGAATCGAGGCGGCACAAGGCGAGTTCATCGTCCTCGGCGACGCCGACGGCAGCCATGACTTCTCGGAAATACCACGCTTTGTTGCCAAATGGCGAGAGGGCTATGAATTTGTAGTGGGCAACCGGTTCCGCGGTGAGATCAAACGCGGGGCCATGCGCTGGCACCACCGGCTGATCGGCACGCCCGCGCTCTCCTGCGTCCTGAACCTGTTTTTCCGTTCCGGAGTCGGGGACATCAACTGCGGGATGCGAGGCCTTACCAAGCAGGTTTTCAACCGGCTCGACCTTCGGACCACGGGATTTGAGTTCTGCTCGGAATCGGTCATTAAGGCGGCGAAAGTTGGCGCCCGGATGACCGAGGTCCCGATCACCGTGTGGCCTGACCAGCGCGATCGCGCGCCGCACCTGCGCAGCTTCCATGACGGCTGGCGCCACCTGCGCTACATCATGCTTTGCGCCCCCAACTGGCTTTTTCTTTTGCCGGGCAGCCTGTTGATGGCGTTCGGCATCGGGATCGCAGTTTGGCTGTTGCCCGGTGGACGTGTGGCTGGCAGGGTGGGCCTCGACATCCACACCATGGCACTTGCTATGATGCTCGCGCTCCTCGGAATGCACATCATCTCGATTGGGCTCTTTGTGAAGGTCTTCTCTTACACCGAGAATCTCGCGCGAAACCAGCGGACACTCGAGGCCTGGCTGAAGCGCGTCAAGCTCGAGCACGGCTTGCTACTGGGCGCCATCCTGACGGTCGGGGGCTTCACGGGTGATGCCGTCCTGTTCTCGCAGTGGGCCGGAGCCGGCTTCGGCACGCTGCACGCCGTGCGGGCGGTATTCTTCAGCTCGCTTTCGTTGTTCCTCGGCGTGGAGATCCTTTTCTCCTCAATTTTCCTCAGCATGCTTGGAATCGACAGGGAGACGTATATCGGGAAATGAGCGATGCATCTTTGCCAACAACAGTCCCCACCCCTGCGGAGGCGCCTGGGCGAGGCCGCTCGGCGACGGTAACCGGCAAATTCTGGCCGCGCGAGCTTGCTCTCGGACTTCTGGTCCCGCTGATTGCCCTTGTGATATTGGCATGGACACTCTATCTACCTCTGGGCCTCGCTGGGTTGGCAGACTTCCGCTCGCTCTACACGTCCGGATACATGGCGCGGACGCACCAGGCGCGTGACCTCTACGACCACGACATCGTGCAGCAATTCGAGGACAAACTCGTTCCACTACCAAAGCCTTTTAACGTGGCAATGGACCACCCGGCTTATGAAGAGGTGCTGTTTGTCCCGTTGTCGATGCTCCCCTACCGAACCGCGTTCCTGGTATTCATGCTTTTCAACCTCTGCGTGGTGGGTCTGTGTGTGAGTTTCCTGAGCCCCTATTTCCGGGTGTTGTCACAAACATGGAAACCGTTTCCCGCCCTGCTGTTCGCCGCATTCTTTCCGATCACCAAAGCCATCACCACGGGGCAGGATTCCGTCCTGCTGCTCGCGCTGCTCGCCCGGGCATTCGTATGCACGCAGCGGAAAAAAGACCTTTCCGCCGGCCTGCTGACGGGACTCGGGCTCTTTAAGTTTCAGATCGTCGTGCCGATCGCTGTTCTCTTCTTCCTCTGGAAACGCTGGCGCTTTGTGCTGGGATTCGCAATTTCGTCGGCCGCAGCGGGAGCGCTCTCCGTGGTTTGGGTGGGCATCCACGGCACCCGGCAGTACGTTTCGATGCTGCTGGGAATGAGTGTGCGCGTGACTTCAGAAACCGATGCGCTGAAGTACTACGCCCTCTCCCCGAAGACAATGGTCAACCTCCGCGGTCTGCTCTCGGCGATATTCTGGGCGCATTTGGGACAATGGTGGCTGCAGGGATTGATTGCGGCCGCTTCGGTGGCGGTGTTGTTCTATGCGATGCGCCGCCGGCCATCCCTGCCTCTGGCCATCGTGGCGGCGGTGCTCGTAAGCTACCACTGCAATCCACAGGATGCCAGCATCCTCATGATTCCTCTTGGACTCTGCCTCTGCGGAGACTCCCTATGGGCGGCCTGCGCCGCCGTGGCCACGCTTGTCGCAGCAACTGTGGCCATCGTTCCGCTGTACGCATACATCGCTGCCATTCCCGTTCTTGCTTTGCTCCACGCTGCGGCAAGAACTCCGTCAGACTTCTTGGAAATAACTCCGTCAACCGAGTCATGAGCAACACTCCCCTGAACGAGAGGTTGCACGGACGTTCCTACATAAGGCTGCACCCGGATATGACTGAAGCCGCCATGTCGTCCCGCAACGCCGCGCCCATGGTGGAAGATCCGGCCTGCCTTTCCGAGAACTCGACCACCGAGCGCAATATCGCCCTGGTGGTCTTCCTGGTTTCGTTCGCCTACCTCTACCTGTTCCGGCGTTTCACGGGAATGGAGCCGGACGAGGGCATCATTCTGCAGGGCGCCGAGCGCGTGCTGCACGGCCAGACGCCCTATCGCGACTTCTTCTCTTTCTACACGCCGGGCTCTTACTACATGACTGCCGCCGCACTAAAACTCCTGGGCGACTCGCTGGCTGCGGCGCGCAGTGTTGTGGCGCTGGGCGCAAGCGTAGTCTCGGCGCTCACCTACCTGCTGGCGCGGCGCGTGTGCTCGCGCGGCGTGGCGCTGCTCGCCGCCGCGCTTACCACCTGCACCTGCCTTCCCTACCGCGACCTCGTCCTGCACAACTGGGACAGCACGCTCTGGGCGATGCTGGCCCTGTACGCGGCCGTGCTGTATCTCGAAGCGCCGGGCGCAAAGCGCGCCTTCGCGCTCGGGTCGCTGGCCGCGGTGACGGTGCTGGTTGAGCAATCCAAGGGCGCCGGTCTCACGCTCGGGCTGGCGCTGGGATTCGCAGTGCTGGCGATTGCTTCGTGGCGGCGCGAGCGGCTTTGCCGCCTGCCTTGCGGAAAGCCTCCGGCTTTCCGGGAGAAGAGTGGAAAAACAATCGCAGAAAGAAAAGGGGTTGCCGCCGGGGCGGAAAGCCGGAGGCTTTCCGCAAGGCAGGCGGCAAAGCCGCTCGCGGCGATCGCGGCGGGATTCATGTGGCCATTCGCCGTCGTGTTCGCGTGGTTCGCGCACCAGCACGCGGTCGCGCCCATGGTGGCCGATTGGCTCTGGCCGCTCCATCATTATTCGCTCGCCAACAGCGTCGGCTACGGATATCAGAACTGGTCGGACGCTTCGCGGGCGACGCTGTTCGGCGACGCGAGCTGGGGGCGTCGCCTGCTGTTCCTCGCGGTGGCGACACCCTGCTTCCTGATGCCGGTGCTGCCGCTGGTGGCGGCGGCGGTGTTCGCGTGGCTGTCGTATCGGGCGATCTGGGGCGGGCGGGGCGTTGGCCCGGACCGCCGGCGGGACGCCGCGCTGGAGAGCGGCCGAGACGGCCGTGCTGTGAGGAAGCAGCCTGACCCCTGGTCCCAGTCCCCTGGCCTCTATCGGGACGCCGGCGCTACGAGGGCGCAGTATTACCTGCTGGCGTCGGCGGTAATCACGGGATTGCTGCTTTCCGTGCTCGCGGGCCGGACTGATATCCTGCACTTCGTCTATCTCGCGCCCATGCTCTACCTGGTGCTGGCCTGGATTCTGAATGGCCGCGACGTGCCCTCGCCGTTGTTTCGCGCGCTGCGGCCCGTGTTGCGGGTGGTGGTCGTCACCTGCTTCGCCCTGCTGGCCGCCGTGCTGGCAGTCACGGCGCTGACGGCCCCGGTGTCGATCAAAACACGGCGCGGCGAAGTGAGGGCTCCGGCTCCGGACCAAGTGCTGGCAGCGATTCAATCGCAGGTGGACTCGGGCGCAACGATCTTCGTCTACCCTTACCTTCCGCTCTACTACTACCTCACTGCTACGTTCGCGCCCGGGCCGCACGACTATCTGCAGCCTGGCATGCACACGCCGGAACAGCAGGCGGAAATGGTGCGCCATGTCGCCGACGATCGCACGCCGGTGGTGGTCTACGAATACGCGTTCGACGACAAAATCGCGAGTTCGTGGCCGCGCACGCCCATCGAGGCGATCGCAAAGGATCCCGTGGCGGACTTCTTGCTAGCTCACTACCGTAGCTGCAGCGTGCTCAAGTCGGCTGCGGGCGGACGTTTTCTGTTCATGGTGCGCAAGGACCTCGGTTGTCCGGGCGAACCCTAGCTGGGAGCGTGGGCTTGTGGTGCGGGCATCCTGCAGCGATTCTTCCACCCCACGGCGCCCGCGTCGCCGCTCCATCGCGGGCAGAATGCCCTCCACCACAAGCCTGTCCTCTATTCTGAGTGGTAATAGCAACGCCGCTTCTGTGTTGCCATTCGTATTCAGTTTCCCGCCCTCCACTGTTAACCGCGTTCTGCGTCTTAGGCTTGCCGCCGCGCCGTGGCGGTTTGGGGTGGCCTGGGCATCCGGCTGATCTGAACAACCACGGAGGAATAGACGCGCCGTGGGCGCTCTCAGGCCTTAGCGGAGCGAAGCCGGGCGACGCGATAGACCCAGCTAACCTACTGATATGATGACCGTTGCTGTGGCATAAACTGTTTGTGAATTGCTTCGCCGTACCTTTATCAAGAGACTGTTGGCAACTATGAATCTGGGGAATCAACCCCAGACGCCAGGTCGAAACACCTTTGGTTACCCGCTTGCCTTGTGTGATTGCGTTCAGATTGCCCGGTCGGCGGCTTCGCGGTTCCGGGACGATTTCGAACTCGAATCTCAATGGGAGGACCACAATCAATGAAGTCACTTCTGAAGTCGTTGACCAGTCTGCATCGCGATGAGTCTGGTCAGGGCCTGGTTGAATACGTGTTGATCATCGCTGTGGTGGCTCTGGCGGCGACTGCCGGCATGAGCACCCTGGCGTCGACCATCAACAGCGCATTCGGCAAAGTCGGCAGCATTCTCAGCTCCTACACCACGTAAGCCAACGTCACCGGAACCCATTACCGGGCCGGCGCACAGCCATGGTTGTCCGCCGGTCCGGCGCCTTCGGCGCGCGCCGGAGGTTTCCTAGACCCGATCACCTCACGCAAGGGCGTGGATCATTTTATTGATGTGCAGCCGTCGGCGGTTCCTTGACAGGGAAGGAAAGCGGCAAGAGCTCGGCGGCTCTGGGAAACTCGAATCCCAATGGGAGGACCAAATCAATGAAGTCGCTTCTGAAATCGTTGGCCGGTCTGCATCGCGATGAGTCTGGTCAGGGCTTGGTTGAATACGTGTTGATCGTCGCTGTGGTGGCTCTGGCGGCGACCGCTGGCATGAGCACTCTGGCGTCGGACATCAACAGCGCCTTCTCCGTGGTCGGCAGCATTCTCAACTCCTACGCCACCTAAGCAGCGCCACCGGAACCTATGGCCGGGCTGGCGTACAGCCCGTGGCTTGCTCGCCGGTTTGTCCGCTTCAGGCGCGGGTTGTCGGACGAATGCGGGCGCGGCTGGCGATCAATTCGTCACAAGAGGGCCGATGATAATGGCTTTGCTTCGTCAGTCGCTCGTCGCACTTCACAAGGATGAATCTGCTCAGGGTCTGGCGGAATATGTGTTGATTGTCGCTCTTGTATCTCTGGCGGCAACTGCCGGCATGAACGTGCTGGCGAGCAGTGTAAACACGGCGCTGTCAAACATCGGCAGTGTTTTCAACGAATACGTAACGTAGTCTCGGAAGAAATCGTGGACAGCTACCTGATGCTGGGCGCCTTGATCTCGGCTTTCATCGGTGCGGTGAGCGATGTCCGCGCGAGGCGGATCCCGAATTGGCTGACTTACGGGAGCCTGGCGATCGGAATCGCACTGCGCGGCGTCCTGGGAAGCTGGCACGGCCTGAGTCAGGCGACGGGCGGCATGCTGGTGGGCGGCGGGGTCTTCTTCGTTCTTTTTCTGGCGGGGGGCATGGGTGCGGGAGACGTCAAGCTCATGGCTGCGGTAAGCGCCTGGGCCGGCTTGAAGGAGTCAGGAGTGCTGCTGTTGGCGACGGCTCTGGCGGGCGGCGTTGTAGGCGTGGCCTACATGGTGCTCTACCAACGGGTGACCAGCACCGTCTCCAATGCGGGCGAGTTGCTGCGCTTTCATCTCACCTCGGGAATCAAGCCGCATCCGGCGTTGAGCCTGCAGAGTCAGGCTTCGTTGCGCATGCCCTACGGGTTGGCCATTGCCGCGGGAGCGCTTTATCTGTTTCTCTCGACAACCACATTTTGGCGGGGGTGATTTACGGACATACGAAGAGTATTGACAGCATTCGTTCTGGCCGCTGTCCTGGCCATCGGAGCAGTTTGGATTCTATCCAGCCGGATGCGCGCGAACGCATCGGTACAACGGACGACTCAGATCGTGGCCGCGGCGAAGGATCTGCCGGCGGGCATAGCCCTGACCCCTGAGGACGTGACGATGGTGGACTGGCCGGCAACCGTCCCGCTCCCGGGTTCCTTCTCCAAAACAGATCAGGTTCTGGGCCGGCCGTTGATCTATGGCCTGGGCGCTAAGGAACCGCTCATGGAGCGCGACCTGGCGGTGCCCGGGTCGGGGCTCGGCCTGGCGGTGAAAATACCGCCGGGGATGAGAGCGACTTCGGTGCGCTCCAACGAGATCGTGGGAGTGGCGGGCTTCCTCTATCCGGGCTCGCACGTGGACGTGCTCGGAACTTTCATCGTGCCGGGCAATCCCAACGCGATCACGCAGACCATCCTGCAAAACGTCGAGGTGCTGACTGCGGGACAGCAGATCGAGCCCGACCCTCAAGGGAAGCCACAAACGGTCAACGTGGTTACCGTGCTGCTGAATTCCCAGGACTCGCAGAAACTCCTGCTCGCGAGCACGCAGGGCACGATCCAATTCGTCCTGCGCAGTGGGGCGGATGAGGCCAAGACAACGCCCACGCCCACTCGGCTGGATCAGCTGGTATCGGGAGCGCCGGCCAAGCCGGTGAAGGTGGTGAAGGTGGTGAAGAAAGTCGCCCCGCCGCCTCCCACGCCGCCGCCCGCTTACGTGATGGAAGTAATTCAGGGAGAAGATCGCAGCGTGCAGAAGTTCTGAGCGGCGGCACCAGAGCAAAGGCGGACCAAAAAGGAAATGAAGAACTCGAAGAGTTTAGCAACCCTGATTCTGGCCGCGGGCCTTCTGCTGACGGCGCCGCGCGGCGGAACGGGCCTGCCCCGGCCGGCGGATTCTCCCGAGGCCCAGCCCCTTCACATTCTGGTCGGCAAGTCCGTGGTCATTAATTTCGAGAAACCGGTGAAGCGCGTGCTCGTGAGCAATCCCGCCACCATTCAAACGCTGG
>JASHPE010000112.1 GCA_030038235.1 Terriglobia bacterium | reverse complement strand
ATCTGACCAGCATCACAAAGGCGTTGCAGGGGAAGCAGCGACCGGCGTTTTTCCCGGTCGCTCTGGCAAGCCGCAGATTCAGCGCTTAAGCGACCAGCCTCAGATCCCAGCCTGACCACTTCGGCTGTCGCTATGTGGCGAGTTTACCTCGCCAAATCGCGGCGTGAAGCCGCCTCTACGTCAAATTGACCGACTACCGACGTGCTGGAAGCGTTGCGTCTCGGACGAATGTGTCCGATGCTGCTATGTTAGTCCGAACTCAATCTGGAGGTGGTGTGTGAAATATGACGCAATTGTGATTGGCTCAGGCCAAGGCGGGAATCCTCTGGCCTACGCGTTGGCGGATATCGGGCAGAGCGTGGCCCTGGTTGAAGAGGGTCCACTCGGCGGCACCTGCATCAATACGGGCTGCACCCCGACGAAGACCATGGTCGCGAGCGCGCAGGTGGCCTATTACGCCCGAAACGGTGCACGTTGGGGTGTTCGGACCGGCGACGTGAGCGTTGATCTTGCCACGGTAGTGGCCCGAAAGAACAAAATGGTCCAGTCCTTTCGCGGCGGGATTGAGAAGCGCGTCCGCGACCGCAAGACGCTGAGGCTCTATCGCACCCAAGGACGATTCATCGGACCGCACAGTATTCAGGCGGGCGACGACGTCCTTGAGAGCGATCGCATATTCATCGATACGGGCACGCGGCCCGGCATCCCTCCGCTCGACGGCCTCGACGCCGTACCGTACCTCACCAATGTCAGCATCATGGAGTTGAGCGCCGTGCCGGAGCATCTGCTGGTGATTGGCGGCGGTTACGTGGGCGTAGAGTTCGGCCAGATGTTTCGCCGCTTCGGCAGCGCCGTGACCGTAGTGAATCGCGGCGCGATGCTGCTCGGGCATGAAGATGACGACGTCGCCGGCGAGCTGCAGAAAATTCTGGAATCCGAAGGAATCCGATTCCTGCTCAATTCAGAGCCGACGCGGGTGCGGCAGCAGGGCGGGCAGATCACCCTGACGGTCGAAACCGCCGCCGAGGGTGAGACTCGAACTGAGACACTAACCGGCACGCATTTGCTGGCCGCGACGGGCCGACGGCCCAACACCGAGGCTCTCGGCCTGGACGCGGCCGGAATTGAGACCGACGATCGCGGGTACGTGAAGGTGAACGACCGCCTCGAAACCAGCGTCCCGGGCGTATGGGCCATCGGCGATGTGAAAGGCGGTCCAGCCTTCACTCACATTTCCTACAACGATTACCAGATCATTTACGGCAACCTGGTGGAGAAGAAGAGTCTCTCGATCAAAGATCGCATCGTGCCCTATTCAGTCTTCACTGACCCGCAACTGGGCCGAGTGGGAGTTACGGAAAAGCAGGCGCGGGACGCCGGGCATAAGCTGAAGATCGGCAAAATCCCGATGACCCAAGTGGCGCGCGCGCTCGAACGCGACGAGACCGCGGGCCTGATGAAGCTTGTGGTCGATGCTGCCACGAACAAAGTCCTCGGGGCCGCCATGCTTTCGTCGGAGGGCGGCGAGCTGGTGCAGATTTTGAGCACGCTGATGCTGGCCGATCAGCCGTATACGCTGCTCAAAGGCGCGATTTACATTCATCCCACGCTAGCCGAGGGATTCTTCGCATTGATGGAGAGCGTGAAGCCGGTTGACTGACCAGGCGATCAGGACTTCCCGAGCCAAGTTGGCGCCCCGCGCGACATGTCATGCTGAGCGAAGCGAAGCATCGCGGCATTTGCGAACCCAAATCGGGCGTGCTCCTGCTTCTGTTGCTCTTTGCCGGTGCCGCATCCGCAGAGCCGCAATCCGACGCCTACCTTCAGGTTTTCGTCGCGCACTACGCACTCGACGACGCCGCGATTCCGCCCGACGTACGTCGCGGACTGGCTGCGCCGCTCTGCCGGACACTTCGCGATTCCGTGGGCGCGAATTGGGAAGCAACTTCCGAAAGATTAGTGGAGAACGGCGCAACCGGCAGCAAGGTGTGGACTGGCCAGGACGGGTTGCCGCGGTTGAAGCTGGACGGCATAGCCGAATCGGCGGACGGCTTCGCGAATCTCAAAGGCCTCTGGCTCGCAACCGATCATGGCGCGATTCTGTTCTTGCCCGCGGCGACGCCGGACCAGCGTTGGTACACCTTTGCTGGCCGGCGCTACCTTGCGGACGACGTGGTGCTGGGCCTCGCGCCTGACGCGTCGGGCGGCTGGATCCGCACGCGCAACGGCGTCTCGCGAATCGAGTTCCGGCCCTATACGCTCCAGCAGAAAGCCGCGTACTTTGAGGATCGCCTCGCGAAGCGACATCTGCGGGACGGATTTGTGGATGACTGCATCATGGCGTCGCCCGGGGAGGTCGCGCGCTGCCGGCCCGAGCCAAGCGACAACGATGGTCTGTGGACGGCGATCTATGTGGCCGCCGAGTGCTTCCGCTATGCGGCCACAGGTTCGCCCGATGCTCTGGCGCGCGCCCGCGTTTCGCTCGACGCCATGTTGCGTCTGGAGTCTGTCACGGGCGCGCCGGGGTTCCCGGCTCGCGCCATCGCCGCGCCCGGCGAAGATCGCGATCCCGGCGGCGAATGGCATCCTGCGGGCCAGGGCCGGTACTGGAAGGGAGACACCAGCTCCGATGAACTGGTAGGTCATTTCTTCGCCGACTGGGTGGCTTACAATCTGCTGCCCGCAGGGCCCGGTGCCGCTCACACCGTGGGTCAGAATACGGATGACGACCTGCGCGAGCGCGCTGCAGGCGAGGCCGGACGAATCGCCCAGCGGCTGATCGATCACGGCCTGCGCCTGGTTGGATCGGATGGGCGGATGACCCGCTGGGGCAACTACACGCCGCAGTACTTTCAGACATCCGAAGGCGCCGACGACGCTGGGCTCGATTCGCTCGAAATCCTCTCGCACCTGCGTGTGGCGGCACGCATCTCCGGCCAGCCGGCGCTCGGCTCCGCGTACCGGCATGTTGCCTTCGATCTCGGCTACCTCAACAACGTCTCGCGGCTCGGAGCGCCGCCTGCCGAGATTAACTATTCCGACGAGGAGCTGGCTTATCTCGCCTTCGCTCCCCTTGTCGATCCGCTGCCCCGCACCGAGGCAAACTCGAGCGCACGAGCGAACAGCGCCGAAGATGATCCCGCAGTGACGACGCGTTACCGGGCGACTCTCGAAAAGTTCTGGGCGAGGACTCGCGACGAGAATAATCCGCTCTGGGCGGCGATTGCCGCGGCGGCGCCGCTGTCCGGCGAGGTTGATCGGAAGGCCTTGCGCGGGGAGCTGGAACGAATCCCGATGGACACTGTCGAGTGGACGGTCGAGAACTCGGGCCGCGCAGACATCACGCTGCGGCCGCGGAAGAATCGCTTCGGGCGGCCGCAGTCCACACGGGCGCTCCCGCCCAACGAACGTCCGGTTATGAAGTGGAATGGCGATCCTTTCGAACTCGACGGCGGTGATGGAGGCCGGACGGAAGACGACGGTGCGTTCTTTCTGCTGCCTTACTGGATGGCGAGGTATTACGGGCTCATCGGCCTCTAGCATTTTGATGTTGCACGGGCGTCCCGCCCATGAATAACCATGGCCAAGATGCCCATGCGACGCACGCTACGACGCGATCGGCGGCGGTACTGGCGCCGGAACAATCGGATCGAGCTTCCGCGCCTTCACCTCGGAGCTAAAACCGCACAACTTGTGCGTGCTGTCGCAGAAGGGCTTGTTCTCCGACTGCCCGCAGCGGCAGAGGCTGATGGCCGTGCGGCCGGCGAGGTCGAAAGCGTTGCCCTCGGCGTCGTAAACGGTGAAATCATCGCCTTCAATCCGTATCGAGCCATTATTGCGAATGGTTATCTTGGTCACCGAAATCTCCTTGGGGCGGCAACTGTCATCAGCGGCGGTATCCATCAAGAGAAAGGCTTGAGCACAGCCAGGATCACGATCAGGAACAAGAGCACGGCCATCGATGCGTAAAACAGCCTCGCCTGGCGCGGCTCAATCGCGGCGCGTCCCGCTTGGTAGGCCCGAAAGCGCACGGTCAGCAGCAGGTCCACCGCGATCAGGATCACCACCAGCGCCAGCTTGATGTGCAGCCAGGTCTGCCGGAGATAATCCGGGCTGATCGCCACCATGGCGATGCCCGCGAGTACGGCGATCGCCGCGCCGGGATGGACAATCCTCTTTAGTAGCTTGCTTTCAAAGTTCGCCAAAGCCTTCCCGAGGTCGGGCGAGCTCTCGTTGCCCAGGCGTACCAGGATCTGCGCGGCCACGATGAGTCCTCCGAGCCAGTAAATGATTCCGATGATGTGCGCCACCAGGGCCCAATTCAAAGGAGTGTTCATAAGGGATGGCTTCGCTGGTGCTTTTCGAGCTGAGGGACAGCGAAATCAAGAGGACATGTTACCTTGACGGGTTCGCCGGAGGCAAGCCGTGGCGCCGCGAGAATGAAAGAAACACAGTCCAAACTCGCATTGACCGTGGCCACCCTGTGTGCGTTAACGAAGCCGTGTGAGGACCAGGGTGGCGGACGCACAAACCAGCAAGGAAGTGGACACAACGACTGCCGAGTGACGGACGCCGTTTGAGGTGGTCCTCCGTTTGGATTTGCCATAAACGACAGGCCCCAAAGGAGGCGAAATCGAGTCGAAACCCTCCGCCGAACTCGGTCACGGCGACGCATGCCTGTGCACTGCTGACCCTTCGAAGCTCGCAGTTGCTCGAGTACGTCTCGGAAGCCGCTGGTATGGTGCGGCATCTGCCGCAATGTGACGGGATCTCCATGGTCGTGCAGCTCTCGAATGTACTTGCGAACACTATCGTCCAGAGCCAGATAGCCTTGCTCGGCAGCGAGTACCGCGCTCGCCGCCGTGAATTTTTCGAGACGGAGCCCCTGTAAAGTGCCGACTGGTGATCGACCTCGTGGCGGCGCCGGAAGGCCACGTATCCCCGCAATTCGCCAACCCGCTTAGAATCAAGGGCCTGACGGGATTCGAACCCGTGACCTACGGTTTAGGAATTCTCAGCTTCGAGACAACCCCATCAAGTCTCAGCAACTTAGGCCTGTCCGAGCGCACCTGAGACACTGCGAAGTGACGCCAGTAGTCAGTTATAGGACACCTCATCGGACACCGGAGTCCCCCCGGCGGTCGAAAATTCGTCCAGTACCTATCGGCCACCGGCGCGGTGACCGCGCGGGCAATATATGATGGATTTTGATGTGCGTTAAGCTGGGGTCAACCGTGACGCATTCCTGAGCCATCCTGACGCCTTGGCGGGGTATTCTACGCGAATTGGCCGCCCTACCCCCCGGCCTCGATTTCTTGGCGGTTGTAGTCGTCGAAAGCTGACTTCTCCATAGCCGCCTTCTCACGCCGGGTGAGTAATCCCGCACACGCGGCAGGTAGCGTTATTAGCGCATCATGTCTGCGCTGTTTTGAATCAGCAAGTTCCGTTTTGAGCGGGCGTCGTAAGCATCTTCAATCCACCCCCGTAGCTGTTCCGCCGTGGTGGGCCAAGGCCTATATCGCGCGTAACAAGCTACCTCGCTAGACGACCAGTTTTCCGCGAAATCG
>JASHPE010000111.1 GCA_030038235.1 Terriglobia bacterium | reverse complement strand
ACTATCATTTTTCTCCGCGATCTGGTACTTTTTCTCCACGACGGTTCTCCTTGTTTGAGATTTTCCCAGCCCGATTCTAATCGAACCGGGTCCGAGAACCGTCGCTCAAACCTCCAACGGAATAAGGGGCACCCTCGAACCTTAACTTCTCGGTTATCAAGAACGTCAGACTACCCGTCGCACGGGTGGGGGTTGTTTGCGATATGGGGGCCTTCGAGACAGCTTATTCCCGCTGTCGCGGCAATAACGGGGTTGGAGGAGATGTGGTTGGAGGAGATTTCCTCACCAAATGACACCAGCGCCGGCGCGAGCCTCCGCCAAATTGCGTGCTGAAGGCGGCAGCCGTTGTGGGGAAGTCGAGCGAAGAGGGTTGTCCGGTCACATAAGCGTTGCCCGATGGATCTACCGCAATAGCGTTGTCCTGATCGCGCACGCTGCCGCCGAGGAAGGTGGAATAAGCCAATGCCGAGCCGGCCGGTTTGGCACGGCGCTCGTTTACTCCAGCACGGGCGCGGTGAACGTCACGGACAACGCGCCGGGCAGCCCGCAGGCGCTCACGCTCACAGGCACGGGTACCTGCGTTGATCTCACCCCGGCTGAACTAAACTTCGGCAGCCAGCCCGTGAACAGCACCAGCTTGCCGCTCACAGTTACATTCACCAACAAGGGCGGCAGCACTGTGAGTATCCAGAGCATCTCGATCAAGGGCGCTAGTGGCAGCGACTTCGCCCAGACCAACGATTGCGGCACGAGCGTCGCGCGGGGTGCAAGCTGCTTCATCAACGTGACATTCACGCCCACTACGGACGGCAGCCGCTCCGCCGATCTTGTGATCACCGATAATGGCGGCGGCAGCCCGCAAACGGTGGCGCTGAAGGGAGTCGGAACCTTCTAAACTCAGCGTCGTAAGTGGATGCTGAAAACCTCCAAACATGTCATTGACTTTGCCCAGACCAATAATTGCCCGTCGACTCTCGCCTCGGGCGCGAGCTGTTTTGTCAAGGTGACCTTCACGCCAACTGCGAAGGGCAGGCGGACCGCCGACGTTTCTTTTACCGACAACGGCGGCGGCAGCCCGCAAACAGTGGCGCTCTCGGGGACAGGAACATAGGTGCTCAAAAAAGCACTCGACCTGTCATTCTGAGAGAAGCGAAGAATCCTTTTGATCTTAAAAACAAACGGAGGAGATTCTTCGCTTCGCTCAGAATGACAGGTCGGCCGAGTTCTTCAACATCTCATCCGGCAAAGTAGATCTGGCGCCCTTGCTAAATTAGAAGTACTTGTGCTGCCCCGTCGGCGCAAGGAACCACGGCGTGGTCAACTCCGACGTCTTGAACCAATTTGACAGGTACTGTGCAATCTTGATGTGTCCGATGGGGTCGCGGGGGTGAAGTCCGTCGGACTCGAGGTCCTGGCAACTCCACGTAACGCCGTCGCTCCGCGGAAGCATGCCATTCGCCCAGTAGTAGGCGCTCCAGCCCATCCACGGCGCCGTGACGGGGCCGTTGTTTGAATTGTAATTGCAGCAGTCACCGTCGATCTGAGACTCGATAGCCCACTTCACCCCAAACCCACTTTCATACGATTGCGGTTCGGGCTGGGTGGTGCTGAGGCCGTCGGAATACCCGGTGTAATTCAAGCTGGAAAACAACATCAGCTTGATGTTGGGAAAATTCGTGACCAGAATCTGGGCGATGGATTCAAAGTTGCTCGCGAGCGTAGTGGCGTCCGTGGGGAAAGTCGTGTTACCTCCGGAGTCCACGTCACTGATCCACGCCACCTGCACCTGGTCGGGATAAGCACCCCGGAAAGGCAACTGATACTGGATGAGGTCGGTCCAATACGCAGACCCGGAATTGGTCCAGACGCCTGCGGTTGCACCACCCTCGGCGCCATCGACGATGGTCAGGCTGGGATTCGTTTCGGGATCGCCATTCGTCTCGGTAATGAACTGCTCAAAAGGCTGCTGGCTGGCGGACTCGCCGAGCGAGATCATGACGATCCTGCCGGTAGAGCTGGGGTTTCCGTTCTGATCGAGAGGCTGAATGCTATCTGCAGCCGCGACTCCATCGGACTCGTGGGGATCCGGGTCGGTATTCGAGCCGCCGGGATAGAGCCCACCCTCGCAATTCTCGTTGAACGGACATTGCGAGCAATTCGCGCCCGAGGGGCAATAAGTGCCGGTGCCGAGATCCATCAAATCCACGATTGGATCGCTCGTACCGCCCACGTCGACCGAAATGTTGGCGCAGTTGGCGCCTGGGGCCGGATCCAAAGTCAGCGTCAGGTTCTCAGTGGCGGTCAAGCGCTTGGGCTTGGAGCTGTCCTGAACTTCTGCGGTGAACGTATAATTGCCGGTCGATGCGGTGGAACTCACCGTCCCCGTAATGGCCCCTGTCTTGCCCATGCTCAGCCCGGTAGGCAATGTGCCCGAACTCACTCGATACTGGTAGGGCGGCGTTCCACCCGTGGCTGTCATGCTCAATTGATACGGAGCGCCCTGGCTCGCCCACGGCGGCAAAGGATAGGTAGTTAGCGACAATGCGGTGGGCATGGCGCCCGTCCCGGTCAGGTCCACGGTGTTACAAGGAAGCACGTCGTAACAGAGCGTAAAAGGACCGGTTGTTGATCCGACGATGGTTGGCGAGAAACTGATCTGAAACGTTGCGGATTGGTTCTGGTTCAGCGTGGTGGGCGGTATGGGGCCGGTCTCAGAAAAAGGCTGGTAGTAGATTCCATTCAGGGCGCTCTGGTTGGCCCCGTCGTCCACCTTCTCGATGGTTACGGGATCGCCTCCACCCGTGTTGGTCACGGTGACGGACTGCGTGCTGCTACTGCCGAAGTTCACGGTTCCGAAATTGAGGGAGGTAGAGCTGAACGAGAGCTGCGCGTTCGTGGCCACGGCTGTGGCGTCCACCGTGAGCACCACCGGCTCCTGACCCTGGATGTTGAACGTTATGGTCGAATTGTAATTGCCTGTTTGCGATGCGAGAAAGATAAAGCCAAACTGCACCTGCGCGCCGGGAGGCAGCGTCTGCTCCGGAAGACCTGTATTGACCGTATAGTTCGGCAAACCGAAAGAAATACTCGTCAGGCTGTAGGTCTTGGTGGTGGAGTGGTTGATCAGCGTCACCCGGCGCGCCACGCCGACGACGTTCAGGTCCACATCGCCGAAACTAATGCTGCTCGGGTTTACGGTGACCTGCTGCGCCGAAGCGCCGATCACGGCGCTCGCCATGATGGCCAGAAGCAGGGCGAGTTTTGCTGGAGCTTTAAGAGATGGCGTCATGATGTCCTCCCCGATTTCCGGTTAGCGAACGGTGCAACCCGACAGTCGTTGGCGGTTTCCAGCCACTTGTCGGTATAAAGTCCCCCCTGGGCGAGAACTCGCAGAGTACAACGGTAGGTTTCAGGGTGTCAAGGCGCGTTGCCATGAAAACGAGGTAATACCCCGCCCTGAAAGGGTGGCCCGTGCGTCAGTTGACCCGCTACCTGGAATTACGCGCGCCGGCGAATTATCGAGAGGCGCCTGATGCACTTCCGCGCTGTTTCGCGGCCGACTGGACAAACCAAGGCGTGCTGAGGTCGGATGTCTTGAACCAGTTCAGCAGATATTCCCCGATCTTGATCTCTCCGAGGGGAACCGAGGGGTGCAGACCGTCGGACTTGATGTCCTGGCAGCTCCAGGTGATCCCGTCGCTGCGGGGGATCAGGCCGTTGCCCCAGTAATAGAAACTCCAGCCCATCCAGGGCGCCAGCACCGGTCCGTTGGCGGCGTTGTAGTTCAGGCAGTTGCCCGACTGGCCTGCAATCGAGCAAGTGCCGTTGATCTGGTCCTGGATAGCCCACTTCGCGCCCCAGGCGCTGTCGTACCCTTGCGGTTCCGGCAGTGTGGTCGAGACGCCCTGCGAGTATCCCGTGTAGTTTATGCTGGAGAAGAACATCATCTTCATGTTCTGAAACTTCTGCAGCAGATACTGCGCGATGGTCTCGTAGTCGCCTTGCAGCTCCTGCGCGTCGCTCGGGAAGGTGGCGCCCGCCTGCGAATTGACATCGTTCACCCAGGCAATCTGGACCTCGTCGGGGGTCGCGTCGGCAAAGGGCAGCGAATAGTCAAGCAACTGCACCCAAAAACCCGAGCTTTTCATCGTCCAGCTATTGCCGGTCGCGCCCCCCTGGGCGCCGTCAACAAGTTGGAGGTTCGGGTTCTTCTCGGGATCGGCGTTTGCCTGCTCGATGAAGTTTTCGAATGCCTGCTGGGTGGCTGACTCGCCGATGGAAATCATCACGATTTTGCCGTCGATCGGCTGAATGCCTTGCGCGATCGAAATGCCGTCCGAGTCGTGCGGGTCAGGGTCCGTATTCGAGCCGTCGGGATACAGTCCACCCTCGTAACCCTCATAGGTGTTCGTGCTGAGGTCCATAAGGTCAACCAGCGGTGTGGTCGTGTCAGGTACGTCCACGCTGATGATGTCGCAGTTGGACCCAGTGGGCTTATCCACGACGACTGTTATGCTCTCCCTAGCGGTCTGCGGAGGTTGGCTTGAGTCCTGCACCTGCGCGGTGAACGTGTAGTTGCCCAACGCATCCTTGGAACCGATGGTGCCGGTGATGGCTCCGCTCGCCGGCACGCTAAGCCCCGTGGGCAGCTTGCCGGAAAGCATACTGAAGGAGTAAGGCGGCGTACCGCCGGTCGCCGTCAGGTTGGCCTGATAGGGATAGCCTTGCGTAGCAAAGGGCAGAGTGGGGTAATTGGTGAGCGATAGTTGCGCCGGCATGGCGCCGGTACCCGTCAGGTCCACACCGATGCAGGGCAGCGCGGTGTAGCACATGGCTACGTCGCCCGTGGTCGATCCGACCACGAGCGGCGAGAAAGTCACCTCAAAGGTTGCGGACTGGCCCGGCGCGAGATTCACCGGAATCTTAGGTCCCGTGATCGCAAAGGGCTGGTAATAAATGACCGGCGCCACGACGGTCAGTGTATCCGAACCGAGTGGCGCCGAGTTGGTCACGGTAATCGACTGCGTCGCGGTGCTGCCGAAGTTCACGGTTCCAAAATTCAGGGATGTGGGGCTGACTGTGGCGACGGCTGTCGTAGTGTAGGCCGTCGCCGAAGCTTGAACCGTGACCGAGGGCAGGCCTTGGAAGTAGAAGGTTATGGTGGCGTTATACGTTCCCGGCTGCGAAGCCAGGAATACAAACGCGTACGTCACGGTTTGTTTGGGCGCGAGGGTCTGGACGGGCAGGCCGGTGTAGAGCCCAAACTCCGGCTCGCTGAACTTGAGACCCGTCAGCATGGCGCCAGTGGTGCCGTTATTGGTGATCAGGACGTGTGGCGCGAATCCCTCAAGATTGACGGCGACCGATCCGAAGCTGATCGAGGTGGGGGATGCTGACACCTGGGCGGCAGCGTCGACCGCGCCGCCTGCCATCAATCCCAGGATAACTGCGAGGTGTAGGTAATTCCGAAGGGCTCTCAGCATCATGATCGCTCTCCTCGATCGCCGGTCCCTGGAAGCCGTACGGCCGGCGGTGTCTGTGAGTTCGAGTTGTAAACGGGTCGATTGTCGCGCTGAATGAAACCGGCAGAGTACAACGCGCCTGCCGCGCTGTCAAGGGGGTTTACTTCGTTAATGTGCCTGTGCAAAGTTCACTGCGCGGGCATGCCAGGCGACTTTTGAAAGATCAGGAAGTAGTACGTCTTGCCGTCGCTCGGACGCGTGAACCCGGGCTCGGAGCGGAGGAGACGGAAGCCGTGGCGGGTGAGATCGTCGCGCTCCATCTGCTCCGGCATCCGATGCATGCTGTGGTAGTCGTCGCGCGACTTGCCAGGCGCAGTGTCGCCGTCGATCAGGCCGAAGATTCCGCCGGGCTTGAGGGCGGCGTACAGATGATCGAGCATGGCGTCGTAATCCACCCATTCGTGGTAGGAATCCATGGTGAAGACCACGTCCAGCGATCCGGCGGGAAGCCGCGGGTCGTTGTCGGTCCCATGCACTGTCTCCATATCGTTCAGGCCCTGCTTCGTGGCCTCGCTGCGCACGTCATCGAGAACATCGTCGCGAATATCCTCGGCGTAGACCTTGCCGGTTGGACCGACGCGCGCGGCAAACTTCACGGCAAAATATCCTTTGCCGCAGCCGACGTCGGCCACCACGAAACCGGCATGGAGGCCGAGCGCGTCGATGACCTGGTCGGGATGGTTCCAGCGGTCGCGCTCGGGGCCGGAGTTCTGGGCCCGGGAGCAAGCCGCGGCTCCCACCAGAGCCGCCATCAGCAACGGCGCCAGACACATCGACGCTTTCAGGTCGGATCGGCCGCGACGGCGATTAGGATCGACTCGCACAGTTCAATGACCTCTCGCAGCTTTCTTAGGTGCCGCCCGCGATTTGGACGCCTTCGACGCCTTTGCGTCGGCAGGCCTGCTCGCGGGCTTCGCGCGTGGCGGCGGAACAGCGGCTTTCTTCGCGGCCCGCTTGGGCGCGGGCGCTTTCACCGCTGCCGCGGCATGGACGGCTGGAGCAGCTTTGGCCGGGGCGGCAGCCGGCCTGGCAGGCGCGGGTTTCGCGGGCTCGGACTTCGCTGGCGCTTGTGGAGCAGCGCCGGGAGTCGCGGGTTTGGCCGCCTTTCCGGCGTCTTTGGCTGCCGCAGCCTTGGACCCTCCCTTGGCGGGCGCGGGCGGGGGTGCGGGTGGAGGCTCTTTGATTCCGGAATAGGTGCGCAAGGCCTTCGTGATCTGCGGCGGCGTTTTGAGTTTGCCGTCCAGTTGATCGAGGAAAACCTGTTCCAGAACGTGATCGAACTTCGGACCCGGCGGCATGCCCATGGTCTCGAGTTCGGCTCGAGGCGCGCCGGCGCGGAACTCCGGGAATTTGGTGAAGAACGCTTTCACTCGATTCTGCACGGCGGGCTGCGGGTAGCGCACCAGCAGCAGCACCGGCAGCGGCGATTCCGCCGCCGAAAGAATGGCGTAGACCTGGCTGGGCTTGGCCGCTTTGGCGCTCGCGAGCAGCTTGGCGAGTTTGGCGGCTTCTTGTTCGAGTCCGAGCACTTTCTTAATGGTTTTGGCGTCGACGAAGATCTTTTTCGCCAGACGCGCGCGTTCCCCGCCCGGAAGCTTCTCGACCAGAGTCAGGAAATTCGGGAAGAGCACGCTTGACTCCCCTGCCATGCGGACGGCGTTGCGAACCCGCTCGAATCGGTCAAATTCGATGCGCGCCATGGCGAGCTTGCGATCGAGGCCACCCAGCAACTCGCGGTCGCGCAGCGCCTTGAGCACTTTGCCGGCCAGATCTTCGTCCAGGATGGCGTGGAGCTCGCGGCCCTGCTGATCTTCGCGCAGCTCCTGCCAGGTCTTCTCAGCGAGCGCCGCGTCCAGCCAGCGCGTGGTCTTCTCGTCGGGCTTGAAGTCCAGCCGGATCGACAGCCTGACGAACTGATAGATTCGAGAAGGATCGTCAAAGAAGCTGCGGCTGTGCAGCGCCCTCAGCTCCTTGCGCTCCAGGTCAGAAGCGCCGTTGGTGGGATCGAGCAGCAGGCCGCGCGAGAAGGGGTGCAGCGACACCGCCATGGCGTTGGCGGAGAAGTCCCGCCGCCGCAAGTCATCGAAAATCGTACCCGGCGAGACCACCGGAGGCTTGCCCGGAGAGTTGTAGGTCTCGTTGCGCGCCCCGGCAATTTCGCCAGGCACGCCACCCTCGAAAACAACCTGGGCGCGGTTCCGAGCCGCATCGAAATGCACCTTTTCGACTTTCAGATCGATCGGTTCTTCGGGGACCGCTCCCGCCGGACGCGGCTTCTGCTTGATGCCGGTCGTCAAAGGACGAATCAACTTCTGCACGTTGCCCTCGACCACAAACTCGAGCCCCTGCGACGGCTCCAGGCCCAGCGTCAGATCGCGAACGGCGGCGCCCGCAAGATACAGATTCAACCCCTGGGTCGCAGCCAGCCGTCCCATTTGACTCACCACCCGGGACTGGGCGGGCTTCAGCCGGCTGTCCATCAAAAAGTTGTAATCAGGCATGGTTGAGTGTTCCAGCCTTTCGAATCGAGCAATTCCACTTGCCGGGCAGGCTCGAGGCCTGCCACTACCGTGGCATGCCGGGCAGGCACAAGGCCTGCCTATGTCAGGCCCGGGGGTGATGCGCCTCGTAGACCTCGCGCAATCGCTCCTGTACCACCTGCGTATAGATCTGCGTTGTGGATATATCACTATGGCCAAGCATGATCTGGATCGAACGCAAGTCTGCGCCGCGCTCCAGCAGGTGCGTGGCAAACGAGTGCCGCACAAGATGCGGCGTAAGCGGCGTAGCGATGCCGGCCGTCCGCCCGTAACGTGACAAAATCTTCCAGAAACCCACGCGGGACAGCTTGCCGCCATGCTGATTCACGAACAGATACGGCACTCCGGGCTTCCGCGCGAGCTTCGCGCGCCCTTGCGCTACATACGCTTCCAGCGCTCGCAAGGCCGGCTTGCCGACCGGAATCAAGCGCTCTTTGCTGCCCTTTCCCAGGCAGCGCACGATTCCCAGGCCGGCGTCAAAGTCTTCCCAGCGGACGCCGACCAGTTCCGAGACCCGCATGCCTGTGGCATAGAGCACTTGCAGCATCGCCCGGTCGCGTAACCCTGCCGCTGTTGACGGATCGGGCTGGGCGAGCAATTTCTCGATCTCACTGGCCGCCAGATACTTGGGCAGCGTCTGCGCCAGCCGCGGCGAGTCGATCTGGGCCGTCGGGTCCTGGCCGATGTCGCCCTCGCGCATCAGGAACTGGAAGAATCCACGGAGAGATACCAGATGCCGCGCCATGGCCCGGGCGCTCAGCCGCTGGCGATGGAGTTCGGCGAGGAAGCCGCGAATATCGTCGCGCCCGGCCTGCGCAGACGTGAGGCCACGCTTGGAGAGATGGGCGGCGAATTTCATCAGATCGCGGCGATACGCCAGCAGCGTGTTGGCAGCTAATCCTTTCTCCACCTGGACATAGCTGAGGAATCGGCTTAGTTCGCGTGGTTGCGCCAAAGTCTTGACCTCCGCACCAAGCGCGGTGGCCGCTGGTTGTTTGTCTCCAGAGACTTGGGGCGTCACGGACGCCTCCGGGCACGGATTGGTCGAGGAAATCTGCGGCGGGCAAGAATCAAACGCATCAGCCACCCGGGGTGGTCGCTAGCGCGGAATCAGGCAGGCTATGGCGTCAGGGCCACCAACTCATTTAATTACAATGGCTTACATCATCATTGCTCCCCACTTGAGGAGCAATTCCATTCCCCATGAGGCCGGATAGTAACACAACCTTGACACTTTTCCAAGAGAAAGAGTGCCAAGACCTTAGCCTGATCATCAGCCTCCTTAGGTTCGCGCCTGATTGGGTCTAGCCCCGGGCCAAGTAACCATCCAAAACCGGCTTGAACTTCCCCTGCGCGGCCAGTACCAACTCGATCACTTCGCGGACTGCCCCAAGCCCGCCGGGAGCACGCGTCACGTAATGGACGTATCGGGCGAGCAGCGGATGACTATTCGCCACGGCCACCCCCAGCCCGACGCGCGTGAGCAGTGGCAAATCCACCAAGTCGTCGCCGACGTAGCAGACTTCACGATCCTCAACGCCTGCCTCCTGAAGGATTTCGCGGTAAGGGCCGAGTTTCTCGCGATGCCCCTGCCGCACGAATTGGATTCCAAGCTCGCGCGCACGAAACTCAACGACGGGCGAGTTGCGGCCCGAGATTATCCCCGTCTTGAACCCGTTGCGATGCCAGATGTTGATGCCAAGCCCGTCGCGGGAATGAAATGTCTTGGTCTCCACCAGCTTCAGGTCTGCATCGGCAGACTCGCCCGCTGCCGCCGGAACGTAATAAATGCGGCCGTCCGTCATCACGCCGTCCACGTCCAGCAGTAGCAGGCGGATCTTACGGGCGCGGGCTTCCAACGCGCGGCGGGTTGTTTTTTTCGGGTACATTCTCGGTGTCCGTCGTTAGTTGTCCGTTGTCAGTTGCCCCTTGTCAGTAGTTCGTGGATCTACGAACCTTCCTGTTAGCAACCAAACCCCTCGAAGGAAGGCCACTGACAACTGACAACGGACGAGGGACGACCATTAGAACATCTCCGTTCTCCACAAATCGTGGATATGCACCACCCCCGCAAGGATTCCGTCGGCGCCGACCACCGGTAGCGCGGTGATCCGCCGCGACTCCATCAGGTTCAGCGCTTCCGTCGCCAGTTCCCGCGGGCCGATGGTCACAGGCGAGCGCGTCATGCAATCCGACGCCTTCAGGCTGAGCGCGCGATTGCCTTCGTGCTCGAAGAAGCGCCGCAGATCGCCATCAGAGATGAATCCCTCCAGATGTCCGGTCGAATCGAGCACTGTGGTGAGACCCAGGCCCTTGCGGCTCATTTCGTAAATCACGTCGTGCAGCGGCGTGTCCCGCGCGACGCGCGGAACGGCGTCGCCGGTGTGCATCACGTTCTCGACACGGCGCAATCGCACACCCAATCCTCCGCCGGGATGCAGCACCGCGTAATCTTCCTCGGTGAAGCCGCGACGCTCGAGCAGCGCCATCGCCAGCGCGTCACCCATCGCCAGCATGGCGGTGGTGGAGGCGGTCGGCGCGAGGCCCAGCGGGCACGCTTCGCGGCTGATGCTCACGTCAAGAACCACGTCGCTCGCCTGGCCCAAGGTCGAGCCGGGATTGCCGGTCAGCGTGATCAGGGGAATCGCCAGACGCTTGACGGTGTCGAGCAGACGAAGCAGTTCCTCGCTCTCGCCACCGTAGGAGAGCGCGACCACAACATCACCGGCGACCAGGCGTCCGAGATCGCCGTGCAGCGCTTCGGCGGGATGCAGGAAGAACGAAGGCGTGCCCGTGCTGGAAAGCGTGGCGGAGATCTTCTGGCCGATCAGGCCGGACTTGCCCATGCCGGTCACCACCACGCGTCCGCGGCACTGCTGAAGCATGTCGAGAGCCCGGTTGAATCGTTCATCGAGCCGGCTGACGAGATCGCTCAAGGCCCGAGCTTCGATTTCGAGCACGCGGCGGGCGGTTTCAAGGCTCATACGGGAGGCAAGTGGCGGAACTGAAACCAGTTCCGCCACGGCGATCATACCATACGTCGCTCTGGCGACGATGCCCGTAGAACCGAACCTTTGCCGCCCAGGAGCCAATCTGCATTCGGTTGCGAACCAGTGCGTGTTAATCACACAAATTAAAGGACTTTCCAGCTTTTGTTCCACGACGTCGGGAGGTGATCCCGAAGGGTTGGAAGGGGCGTAGGTCCTTGCGTCTGCGACCTTCACTTTGCCGCTCGCAGCCACGGTGATCTGCGACTCGGAATCTAAGATTCAAAATTGAAGATCTCAAAGCAGCAATCGTCAATTCTCAGAGCCCGTGCCATCGCGCGATGATGTTCTTCTGGATTTCCGAGGTTCCCGAGTAGAGCGTTCCTGAGATGGCGTCGCGATACTGGCGCTCCAGGTGATTCGCGGTCAGTGTTCCTTCGGGCCCGAAGATCTCGATGGCGTCCATGCAGGTCTCGATGCAGGCGCGGCTCACGGCCAGTTTGGCCATGGCGGCTTCGCGCAGCGGCCGCTTGCCCTGCGATTTCAGCCACGCAGCCTTGTAAACCGCGAGGCGCGCCATTTCCAGGCGCAGGTCCATCTCCGCGACTTTGTCTGCGATGCCCGGAGACCGGTCAACCGGGCGGCAGCCACATTTCTGCTTCGTGCTGGCGTAACGGACAGAATCCTCCAGGATGCGCTGCATCATGCCGAGTTCGCTCGCCAGGATGCAGATGCGTTCCCATTCCATCGAAACGGTGAAGATCGCCTGGCCGCTGCCGACCTGACCCAGGATGTTCGTCTCCGGGACCTCGCAATCTTCAAATGCCAACTCGGCCATGGGCGACGTGCGCAGACCCATCTTGTGCAGCTTGCGGCTGATACTGAAGCCGGGCGTATTGCGGTCGAGAATGAATCCGGTGACGCCGGCCGCGCCGCGCGCGGGGTCCACGTTGGCATTGACGATGATCATATCGGCCACGGGCGCGTTGCTGATGAATGTCTTGGAACCGTTGATCACGTAGCGGTCGCCCTTCTTCACGGCGCGTGTGCGTAGGCTGAACGCATCCGATCCGGAGGTCGGCTCGGTCGTCGCTTGGATGCCCACAAATTCGCCGCTGGCAAGCCTCGGCAGGTATTTCCGCTTCTGCTCCTCGGTGCCGAACTGCAGCAGCGGAATCTCGGCTGTCCACTGGTGGGCGTTGATGGAGAAGATGAGGCCGTTGTCCTGGCAGCCATAGCCCAGCGCCTCAAGCGCACAAACCGTGGTGACGGTGTCCGCGCCGCCGCCGCCGTACTCCTTGGGGATCGGCAGGCCGATGATGCCGAACGCACCGCACTTGTTCCACCCCGCGCGCGGGAACTCGGAATTGCGGTCGCGCTCGATCGGGTTATCGTTCAGCTCGCTCTTGGCGAACTTGATGATCGATTGGCGTAGCGCCTGCTGCTCTTTCGTCAGGGAGAAGTCCACGGATCGGCCTTTCGTATCGGGTGTCGCCGGCTTGGATTGATCGTTCTGGTTGCGCTCGGACGGCCTATTGCCGGGCCCTGCTACTCCGCTTGAGCCTCACCGCAGGCATCGCGGAACGCGATTACCGGTCCTTCACCAGCGCATAAACCTTAATGCCGGCAGTTGAACATCATAGCTGATTTTTACGACCCGCGTACCGGCCTGTCGCGAGCGTTTGTCCTCTCCTGACGGGCAGATAATCCAATGAATTCTGCGGTTTGCCTCCCCACTGGCCTCAGTCGCGTCTTGCGACTGCGTTGCATCAAACAAGGTGTAAATATGAGAGAGGCAATTATGAACCGGACATTGAAATGGGTTTGGCTGGCGCTGGTCCTTCTGACCACAACGGGACTGGCGATGGCGGATACGGGAGATTCGAACATGCCCCCGCCCGGAACGCTGAATTACGTCGAGGGGCAGGTGTATGCGCAGGGTCAGGCGCAAACACCGAAATCGGTTGGTTCCACATACCTGGAACCGGGTCAGGTGATGGATACAGGCCATGGGTACGCCGAAATCCTGCTGACGCCCGGCGTCTACTTCCGGCTCGGCCACGATAGCGCTGTAAGAATGCTGTCGCCGGGGCTTGCCAATACGCAGGTCGCACTCACGAAGGGCTCCGCGATGGTGGAAGTGGACGAGTTGTTCAAGGAAAACAATCTCGACGTGGTGGTGGACGGCGCCACGACCCGGCTTGAGAAGCAGGGATTGTACGAATTCAACGCCAATCAACCCTCCGCGAAGGTACTGGATGGCGAAGCTGTGACGTACGTGGGAGACCGGGGTATCAGGCTCAAGAAGGGGCACGAAGTGCTGCTGGCGGCGGGACAAGCTCCTGTCCGGCAGAAGTTTGACGTCGCCCAGGTTGAGACCGATCCTCTTTACCGCTGGAGCAAGTTGAGAAGCGAATACGCGACCGAAGCGAACGTCAACGAAGGCAACGCGCTCATGGCGGAAGGCGGATGGTGGGGTCCTGGCTGGTATTGGGATCCTTTCTGGGCTGACTTCGCCTTCATGCCCGGCTGGGGACTGGGATGGGGGCCGTTTGGGTACCCGTTCTTCTCGCCGTGGTATGCGGGACGCGGTCCCTATTACGGCTTCTACGGCGGCTACAGCGGCTTCTATCACTATCCGGTCCGCGGTGCGGTTGGCCGGCCCGACCCGCCGCTGGCGCGTCAGCCTAGGGCAGGAGCAGCGGGATTCCGCTCGTTGCCGCGAGGCATGGCCATGAACGGCGGCCGGATGGGAGTGCCGGCGGGCGGATTCCAAGGCGGCATGGTCGGCGGCGGATTCGCAGGTGGCGGTTACGGCGGGTTCCACGGCGCCGGTGGATTTGGCGGTGGCGGTCGACGGTGATTGCCGATTGGCGATGCCCGAATGCTGATTGATCCAACGGGCCGCGACGACACCCTGGGAGCGCGGGCATCTTGCCCGCTGTTCGGTTCCTGATCGATTCACCTTCGCGGGCGGGCAGGGTGCCCGCGCTCCCAGGGTGTCCTCGCCGCCTTTTTCTTTAATGCGAGCTTGACTTGGCCTCATATTCCAGTGCCAGCACAGCGTAGGCGGTTGCGGCGTCGCTCATGAATTCGCCGACATAGGAATTCAGGTCGCGCTTTTCATTGAGCGAGTAGGCGAACCAGCGTCCATCTGACTTCTGCTGATTCGACCGCAGCCACGCGAGGCTGCGCGCCAAACGCGCGTCACTTGGCGGGACGCCTGACTCGAGCAGGGCCAGACTCACCAATCCTGTGGTGTAGCCGTCACTCCGGGCGTCGAGCGGCGTGCCGTCTCTGCGCTTCCACGATCCCACAAACTGCGACAGGCTGAATCCGCCGTCGGGCTGCTGCTTGGAGAGCGCCTCGTCGATGATGGACTGCTTTTGGGCCGGTGTCAGGACGCCAAGCAAGTGTGCCGAAGCCCAGAGGAGCATCACGCGATCGATCAGCACCTGCGAACCTTGCTCGCGCACCAAATAGTCACGGAGCAGCTTTACGGGATCCTGATCCCAGGGCCCTGAATGATACCCGAGCCCGTCGGGGGCCTCGGCCAGCGCAATCGCCGCCAGTGTGGCGCCGTAGTATTGAGATCCGCCTTCCCAAGGTTTGTTGTGAAACTCAAGCCAGGGCCAGGCCCCGCGGGCGTCTCCCGTCTGCAGTTGCTCCTTCCACATAATTTCGAAGGCACGTCGCGTGACGAGGCTTAGGCTTCCTGTGCGTGCGTCGGCGGCCGCGAGAATCAGGGCGTTCAAGACCGACTCCGTGCCGCGCGATTCCGACGTCTTCGGCACGCCGCGAGTCTCGTCGGGATAGAAAGGCGCAACTGCGTCCCACATGCGGACTCGCTTGGTGACGTTGTCGAGGAGGTTCTGTTCGGGGGCTGACGGCGTCTGCTCGCCGAGAGCCGCGCCGAGCACCGGCCGCGCCAGGCCGTAGGGCGCCGCGGTGTGGCACGACACACAAAAAGTATCGTGATCGCGCGCTGCCACCGGCCACGTCATCCACCAGTCGAGCCGCTGGTCGAGGTAGGCCGCCGCTGCCTGGGCGCTCCATCCGGCGGCAGTACTCGCGGCCGCTTTCGGCGGACCGTCGGCGGCGAAAAGGCTCGCCGCAATGCCGCCGGCGAGGAAGATCGCTGCGATGGATAACCGGAGCGTAAGCGCTTTCATGATTCTTACCCCTACGCCGAGTATAGTTCCGGCGTCGGAGACTCAACAAGCAGTCGCCAGTCCAAGCCAGTCCACAGTTGACAGTTCGCGGTCACTGCTGAATGGCGGCGCCTTACCAACCTCAGAATCGGATCTTGACGGCACCCCTTCCTCCGAACTTGGACTGTAAACTATCGACTATCAACCGCTTTTCTGCCGACTCCCACCACCCACAGGCGTTTTGCCCATGATTCCAAAGGACATTCCAGCTCTGTTCGGAAGGCCTTCGGCAACATCCGCGACCGCAGAACCGAGCAACTTATCGAGCGGCGGACCCGACGATCACGCGGACCAGAATCCTTGGTCGAAAAACAGGCCATTTTCGCGGGATAAACCACTGCATTTAAATGACTTAATCGAGGTGGGTTTGGAGCAGTCACTTTCTGGCCTAACCTGCTGAAATCATTGCCTTTAATCCAAGTGGGTTTGGTGGCTTTGGGCAAGAATTACATAGCGAAAGACTCGAAACGGGCGTAGAGAGCGGCCCAGAACCATGGCACGCCTCGCGACTCACTCGGGAACTTTTGACCATAGTACACTCCGGCGCCTTTTGTCAAGAGTTTTTTCGAGGCCCCTCGTTGTAGGCTACATCATCCTTGACGGCGAAGGCTCAGGTCCGGCGGAGACGGCGAAGCGCCGGCTGGGTTGCTGCCCCGATTTCGGACCCGGAGCAAGAAGGGAGCCACCGCGAAACTAACCACAGCGAGCTTTCAATCGTCATTTGTGCCTGGCACTTGTTTTTCGGGAACCTGTCGAGACCGAGGCCCGTAAAGCAATCTGGGAGAACTAAGATGCAAGCGATCCTCAGCAATCTTCGTTACGCGATGCGGCAGTTCCGGCGTTCCCCGATTTTCACCACCGCCGCTGTGCTGACACTTGCGCTCGGAATCGGCGGGACCACGGCCATATTTACGCTGATTCACGCCGTAATGCTGCGCTCGCTGCCGGTGAAGGATCCCGGCATGCTCTACCGCATCGGTGAAGGCGACGACTGCTGCGTGGAAGGCGGACCGCAGGGCCGTTGGGGCTTCTATTCTTTCCCCCTGTATGAGCGGCTCAAGGCCCAGACCCCGGAGTTTGAAGAGGTGATGGCTTTCCAAGCGGGCAATTGGCAGCAACCCGTAAGACGCGAGGGCGAGCTCGCCGCGCGGCCGCTGCGCTCCGAGTACGTGACCGGGAGCTATTTCTCCACGCTGGGCGTAGGCGCTTTCGGCGGGCGCGTCTTCACTCCCGACGACGACAAGCCGGGCGCGCCGCCCGTCGCCGTGCTCAGCCATCACGTCTGGCAGACCGCTTATGGCAGCGACCCTTCGGTGATCGGATCGACGTTCATCGTCGAGGGCCATCCTTTTACCGTCATCGGCGTCATGCCGCCCGGGTTTTTCGGCGATACGCTGCGCAGCGATCCGCCCGAAATCTGGCTGCCGATCCAGCAGGAGCCCATGGTGGACGGCGCCCAGGCCCTCCTGCCACAGCCCGTGGCGGCGTGGCTGCGCGTGATGGGCCGGCTGAAGCCTGGCGCCTCCATCAACGGGATGTCCGCGCGACTCACGGGCGTGCTCCGGCAGTGGATGCAGTATGACTCCGGCTATCCCGCCAACTGGATGCCGGACGTGATCCACGACCTTCCCAAGCAGGTGATTAACGTGGTGCCGGCGGGCGCCGGCGTGGCCGAGATGAAAGAACAGTACGGACGCAGTCTGCAGATCCTGCTCGCCGTCTGCGGACTGGTGCTGCTGATCGCCTGCGCCAACGTTGCCAACCTGCTGCTGGCGCGCGCGGTGTCGCGCCGCGGACAGACGGCGATTCGCCTGGCCGTCGGGGCCACGCGGCGGCAGATTATCGTCCAGGCGCTCACCGAGAGTGTGCTGCTCGCCATCGGCGGCGGCATTGCTGGCATCGTGGTGGCAATCGGAGCCGCGCGCCTGCTGCTGACGCTTGCATTTCGCAGCGCGCATTTCCTGCCGATCAGTCCCACACCCTCGATCGCCGTCCTGGGATTCGCCTTCGGCTTGGCGCTTGTGACCGGGATCATCTTCGGCGCCGCTCCGGCATGGTTTGCCACCCGAACCGATCCAGCGGACGCGCTGCGCGGATCGGGCCGAAGCACTGGCGATCATTCCTCGTTGGCCCGCAAAGCCTTGCTGATCGTGCAGGCTACGCTTTCGGTCGTGCTGGTGGCGGGCGCCACCATGCTCGGACGCAGCCTGAACAAGCTCGAGCATCAGGACTTCGGCTATCAGGTCCCCGGACGCGTTGAGGTGGAACTGCACAATCCGCCGACGACCTATAGCAACGAAAAGCTGGCCGCGCTCTATCGCGAGCTCGAAACCCGGCTCGATCAACTGCCGGGCGTGCGCGCGAGCGGGCTCGCCACCTACAATCCCCTCACCGACAACTGGGGCGAGCTCGTCCTGGTAGCCGGACATCCTGCGCCCAAGCCGGGCGAGGAATCGGGCGCGTCCTGGGACCGTGTGAGCGCCGATTACCTTCAGGATCTCGGCGTCACCCTGCTGCGCGGGCGATATTTCACCCGGTCTGACAATGAGACGGCAGAGGCGGTGGCGATCGTGAATCAGGCCTTTGTGAAGCGTTTCTTCAAGAACAGCGAAGATCCGCTCGATAAACACTTTGGGCTCGACATGCCCGAGAACAGCGGCACGTATCGCATCGTGGGTATTGTTCATGACGCCAAGTTCGCAGGCTGGAGCGGCAACCAGTCGGCTCCGCCGATGTTCTACGTTCCGCTCGCACAGTATGTGGACTACAAGCAGGCCATGATGCAGGGACTTGAGCATGGCTCGCACCTGATCCGCGGGATCATGCTGGTGACCGGCACGCCGCCGGGCACTCTGGAACCGCTCCTGAGGAAAACCCTCGCCGAGGTGGATTCCAACCTGACCATGATCGGCGTCAGGACCTTGCAGGAGCAGGTTGATCTCTCCTTTGACCAGGAGCGCGCTGTCGCCAGCCTCGCAGGCCTGTTCGGAATTGTGGCCCTGGTATTGGCCGCGGTTGGATTGTACGGCGTTACCGCTTACACGGTCGCGCAACGCACCAACGAGATCGGCATCCGCATGGCGCTGGGCGCGGATCGGCTGAAGGTGGTCCAACTGGTGCTGCGCGGGGCCTTTCAGCGCGTCATGATCGGCCTCGCCATCGGCCTGCCGCTCGCTGTCGGCGCCGGCCGCCTGATCTCAGCGCAGCTCTACGGAGTCTCCAGTTGGGACCCATTCGCACTGACCGTGGCTGCAACCGCACTCGCCATCTGCGCCTTCTTCGCCGCCCTGATTCCGGCCAGCCGCGCCGCATCGATTTCGCCGTCGAGGGCGCTGAGGATCGAGTAAAGGTAGCACAGCCGCTCCTGGCTGTGCTTGCCTGCCTTGGCGCATGCGGGCTGGGGTGTGTTTTTCAACACCCTATTTGCTAGGGTAGCTTGCAGTATGAAATCAGATCGTTCTCGATCTGGCTCGCGCCGGACATGTAGTTCGGCATATCGTGTCCCGCCGTAGGCACGCACACCACAGTCGCCGGGCTGGTGATGAACGACACCCAATCGAGACCCTCGGGAATGGCGCCCTCGCCGACGTCTAATCCGCCGAAAATCGCACGGACCTGCGTCGCGAAGGAAAGCTGGGGGGGATAGGTGTCGGACAGGATGCTATCTTGATGGAACAGGGCGGCGTTCGCCTTGGAACCGTCGACGCCCTCAGAGCAGGGGCCGGTGGGCTGCCCATTCACCACGCCCGTGTATGCGGGATCGATGAATTCCTCGGCGGGAGTGAGCCCGTAAGACTCGTCCTGTGTCCCATAGCCGCAGACCGCGCAGGCGGAGTACTGCCCCTTCGGGGCGCAACCGTAGTCAAGGCGTGAAGCCTCCGGGCCGCTTGTAGCCTCCGCCAGGGTCAGAATGGAGCCGAGACCATACTGCGAGAGGGAATAGGCAACGGCAAAGGAGCCGCCGCTGTTCCCGGTGGCGCACAGCGGAGTTCCCGAGGTGAGCACGGCGCTATGCACCCACTCCATGGCTGTGGCCGGCAGACAGGCGAGCGAAATGGGCCCGTTGCCATCCCCGGCGGGACCGGTCAACCATCCCGCAACGGGGTTGTCGAAAACAACTTGAGCCGCCGTAAAGCCGCTGGCGACCAGGTCGTCAATGATGTTAGTTCCGTAGATGAAGATCGTATCGTAATAATCGAGCCCGCCGCCGCCCGTGATGAAGATGACAGTACCGAGGGACTTCCCCGCCGGCGTGGTCACCTTCACGGTGACGTCGTACGGCAGAATGGCCGTCACATTCGGACAGGAGATGTTCAAACCCCAGCAGTTTCCGCTCACGCCTCCGGGATCGGCGGCGCAGTCGGAGAGTTCAGTGCCCTTGGCGGTTCCCACGCTGAAATTGGCCTTTTGAGCGTGAAGCGGCCAAGCGATCACGATGATGGCGGCGAGTGCGATAAGAAGATTCCCAACGAATCGGGGCCTGGGGCCCATCTTCTGTTTCACGATTGCTCCTTTATTACGAATTACAGATCACAGCGAACGTCTATTGTAGCGCCGGTGTGCTCACCGGCGGTTCCTTACGGCTTCATTACCTAACTTGTGACTTGCCGCCTGCCACTTGGCACTCGTCACGTGCCACTGCTTCTAGGGCCGGTCCACGTCCAAGGCGTAGATTTCTCAGGTACCGATGTGGTGCCGGTAAGAGGAGGATCCTCGCGAAGATGGCGCCTTGTCTGTAACTGGCCGGATTGACTATGGTCTCAGACCATGGCAGGCTGGGACCCTAAGGAGAGTCATATGGAGAGCATGGCCATCTCGGAGTTTAAGGCTACCTGCCTTTCAGTGTTGGAGCGTGTGCGGCGCACCAGGAAGCCGGTGTTGATCACCCGTTTCGGACAGCCGGTGGCGGAAGTAGTTCCCCCGTCCGCGCCGCCCCGTCCCAAGAGTTGGATAGGTTCCATGGCGGGCACCGGTAAAATCCTCGGAGACATCGTCTCTCCCGTGGCGAAAAAAAGCGACTGGGAGGCCGCCCGGTGAAGCTGCTGCTCGACACTCACATCTGGATTTGGTCTCAGCTTGCCGCTGACAAAATCTCGACGAAAGTCAGGCGGGCGCTGGAGAACGAGGCGAACGAGGTCTGGCTCTCGCCCATCAGCGTTTGGGAATTATTGCTCCTCGTCGAAAAGCGCCGGCTGGCGCTGGACCGCGAAGTGGGCGAGTGGGTCAACGAGTCCGCACGCACGCTGAAAGAGGCTCCGCTGACCGTTGAAGTGGTTTTGGAGACCACGCGGTTCAGCCTTCCGCATGACGATCCCGCCGACCGCTTCCTGGTAGCGACAGCGCGAGCGCTTGGGCTGACCCTGGTCACGTCCGACGCCCGGCTGCTGGCCTCGAAGGCAGTCTCCACGTTGCCAAACCATACTTAACGCTTTGCTTGCACGCTGGTTACGCAACAACTGAGAGCCTGAACTAAATTTAGGAGCGCCACCGAAAGTTCGGGACTTGGTAATTGAGGCTATACAGCCCACTACTTGGGACTTTCGACTCTTGGCTTTCAAATGCTCTTTGCGCTCAGCCCGCCCCTGGGCCGGTGGTACGACCCGGGACAATACCACCGCCTGTAATCCTGAACGGCGTTTGGCCGTGATATGCTTGCGAGACTCTGACGGCGCATGCTCGCTTGACGCGCCGTGCAGCGCGAGTTCCATCGGGGGTGTGCCAGTATGCCTCAATCACGAAGAGTTGTTCCCAAACGTCGGCTGATCACAGGGAGCTTGTATCTAAGCCTGCTCCTCTCGGTCGCCATGGTCCCGGCCATAAGTTTCGGGCAGTGCGACACCAGTTGGACGGGCGGCAGCGGCAACTGGAATCCCGGAAGCTGGAGCGACGGCCTGCCCACTCAAAGCACCAGCGCCTGCATCACGACCTCCAGCTCTACAGTGACGCTCAATATCCTCGGCTCCACGACCATCTATGACGTGTCAGACCTCACGCTCGGCTCCACGGACACGCTCAGCTTCGCAAACGGCTCCACGCTCGACGTTTTTGGCGCCACGATCAGCAATTCCGGCAGCATGATGCTGAACGCGACATCCAGCGTGACGGCGCTGGAACTTGGCGCCGCCCAGACCGTGGCGCTTAGCGGCGGCGGTTCGGTGACGCTCTCGAATAACGCCTCAAACGTGATCTACGGCGCGGGCGCGACGCTGATGAATGAGGAGACGATTCAGGGCTCGGGAACGATCGGTGGAACCACCGGCATAGGGAACACGGACATGGTCCTCACGAACTCGGGAACCATCAATGCCAGCCAGTCCGTCCCGCTGCAGATTGACGCCTCGGGCGCCACGGGCACCAACACCGGGACGATCGAGGCCACCAACGGCGCAGCCCTCGTGCTTTATTCCTCGCTGACCAACACTGGCGGAACGATCCTCGCGAGCGGAACAGGCTCGACGGTACAACTGGTGGGCGCGACGGTGGCCGGCGGCACGCTCACCACGACCTCGGGCGGCGGGATCGAGGGCGAAAGCGGCAGCACGCTCGACGGATCCACTACCGACACCTTGACGATCTCGGCGGGCAGCACGTTCGCGCAGGTCAACGGCGACATGATCTACGTGGCCGGAACCATCACGAACAACGGCAATCTTCTGATGGATGGCACGACCAAGTCCACGATCATGGAAGGGACGGGGAGCGAAGTCATCCTGACCGGCACGGGAACCTTGATGATGGCGAACAGTACCAACAACAAGATTCAAGGCCCCGGCACCACCTTCAGCTTCATCAACGACGAAACCATCCAGGGATCGGGATACATTGGCTGGGGCAGGTACATCTCGGTCGTAAACAATGGACTGATTAACGCCAATCAGTCCAGCACGCTCGAGATCAAGCCCGACGATGGATTCACCAACAAGGGAACCGTCGAGGCCACAAATGGCGCGACTCTGGAGCTTTACAAGTATCACATGGAGAACGCCTCAGGCATCATTCTGGCCTCCGGGACCAATTCGCAAGTCCAGATCAATTTGGCAACACTGATGGGCGGGACTTTGAGCACGGCGTCGGGCGGGCTGATCGTCGCGGAGGCAGACGCCACTCTGGACGGCGTGTCGGGTCCCGTGAACCTTTCGTCCGGGAGCAGCATGCAGATTCCTGACAGCCAGGTGGTCTACGTGGAAGGCACATTGACCGACAACGGCACGCTGACGCTCGACTCCGCAGGAGGCGTCACGCAGTTGTCGCTCTCGGGCAGCGTTACACTGAATGGCTCCGGCACTTTGGCGCTCTCCAACAACGGCAACAATCAGATCACCGGCACGAGCGGCTCGACGCTGACCAGCAGCGCCACGATTCAGGGTTCCGGCAACCTGGGCAACGCCGCGATCGGCTTGGTGAATGACGGGACCATCGGCGCCAACCAGAGCGTTCCGCTGGTGATCGATCCCAGCAGCAGCGGCAAGTTTCAGAATCAAGGCACGCTTCAGGTCGACGCCGGGTCGGCCCTGCAGATAACAGGCTCGTCGGGCGGATTCCGCAACTTGAACAGTACGACGGGGGCGCTCACCGGCGGGACTTACAACGTAACGGGGACACTCGAGCTCTCTACGCCCAATTCCCAAAGCAACAACATCGTGACCGATGCCGCCAGCATTACGCTGACGGGAACGTCGTCCGAGATCCTGAACCAATCGAATGGCAACGCGCTCGCCACCCTGGCGAGCATCACGAACAAGGGCAGTTTTACTTTGGCCGGCAACCAGAGCTTCACGTCCGCCGGCGCGATTTCAAACGCGGGCGCAGTGAAGGTGTCGAGCGGCAGCACGTTCACCGTGGGTAACGGAGGAAGCTACACGCAGACCGGCGGAACCACGACGGTGGACGGCACGCTGGCTACTTCAGCCACCGCGAGCTTCCGCAGCGGCAGCATGTTCCCGATCGGCGCCGGGTCGATCAGCTTCAATGGGGGGTCCGTGTTTGGGAACGGCGGCAATCTCGCGGCAAACGTCTCCTCGAGCGCGACACTGACCCCAGCCGATTCGTCCACCTCCACCGGGACGCTCGCCGTCACTGGTAACTACACCCAGAATTCAACCGGGACGCTCAATGCCAGCATCGCGAGCGCCACGGCCTACAGCCAGCTCAGCGTTAGCGGCAGCGCCAGTCTGGGCGGCACCTTGGATATCGGCAGACTCGGAGGTTACGTGCCGCCGGTGGGCGCGAGTTTCACCATCCTGTCGGCGGGCTCCGTCAGCGGCCAATTCTCCACGGTCCGCGGTACGGGCATCAACGGCAGTGAGCACTTCGTGGTGAACTACAACTCGAACAACGTGACGGTCAGCGTGGCCAGCGGCGCTGACCCCAGCGAGTATTGACGTGGCATGGAGGAATCATCCTCATGAGCAGAAGAGCGCGCGAGAAAAAGGTGTCTGCCGCGAAAGCCGCAATCAAAAAGGCAGGTCACCTGCGGCTCTCGGGCAAAGACAGCCTGCGAGTGCTCGATCTGCTCGAGAATACGCCTGCGCCAAATTCGAAACTGCTGGCTGCCGCTCGGGCGTTGCCAAACTGGGCGTGAACCTGGGTCTCGACGTGATATCCAAAGGGGTAGGGCAAGCCCTACCCCTACCTCGCTGAACCTCCGCCGGCGGTTCCGGGCGTATTCCACCGCGACATGTCCACATCGCGACGGTCGAGCGTGTCATAAAGCGGCTCAGCCGGACTGACGGCGGGCGCTTCGTGCGCCACCGAAACCGCGAGGACGCGGATCTTGTCGTTATCAGGCAGCGTCAGAGTGTTGGCGCCCGCGGGCAGATCGAACCCATAAGCGAAGAGGTAAGCGTAGGAATACGGCGTGTTGCCGCCGTCCGCGGTGTGGTGGTGCGATGCGAACCAGGCCACGGGCGCGCGCTTCATGAATGCAGGTTCGAGGCCCGTGTACTGGGGCTGCATCTCGGGCCCGTGCACCTTCACGTATGCGAGGAATCGCCGGATCCGTTGCGCGCGCGGACTGGTGTCACTCGCGTCGGGCTCCGGCGGAAGTGGCCGGGGCACTTCCTTCCACGTCCGCGAGTCCCACTGCCCGATGTCACCGCCCCAATCCTCGACGTTGACTTCGGTCGAGTTGTTTCCGGCACGGAAAGTCGCCTTCTGATCGCCGCCGAATGACGCCGCGATCACGTACACGCGGTTGAAGTCGCCCGTCGGCAGAGAGATGGTCTGCCCGTGAGCGATCACGGCGTCCGATCGTCCGCTCCACGCCGGCGCCAGGTGAAAGCCGATGCCCCTATAGTGGAGTTCGTTGGGCAGCATTTCGGCGGGCAAAGCGTCTCCCGCGGCATCGAATCCCCCGCCTTGCGATGGGATGCCATCCTCGCTTGCCGCCGCCAGATCATAATGCAGCGCGACCGGCTGCGATTGCGGCGCACCCAGATTTTGCGGGGCCGCGCCCAGCTTCACCTCGAAACTGCGGATTTGATAGGGTCCGAGCGACGTGCTCAGGACTCCGCTCGAAATCGTCGCCGGACCGAGCGGCATCTCCTGCCCATCCACTTCGCGCGCGGACTCGATGGGTCCGGCGAAGCTGATGTGAACCTGCTGATCGGATTGGCCCCGCATTTCCACCACGCGAACGATCAACGAATCGCCGTGCTCGGCCTTCTTGAGACCCATCACGCGCACGTCATCGTTATCGACGTGGAGAAATGCGAAGGTCTTTCCGAGCGCGCCCGGATGCTTGGCGGTCTCAAAGGCGATCAGCGGATGATCGAGGCGATAGCCCTGCCAGTCCGTTCCGCCCTGCCGCCAGTCGCCGGCGTGCGACCCGAGACCGTAGAGGATCTCATGATGACCCCAGTCCTGCGTGGTCTGGTCGGCGTAGTTTTGTCCATTGCCCGTCCCAAGCCCGGGCGTGTAGAGCAGAGTCAGGCGCAGGGTGCTGTCGTCGGGCTTGTCAGACCCGGTCTTCGAGCCCGAAAGTATGGTCACGCCATAGGTC
>JASHPE010000110.1 GCA_030038235.1 Terriglobia bacterium | reverse complement strand
GGAACTGGCGCCTACGCAATTTGAGAAAGTCGGAAGAGTCAGATGTGAATCCTTCGACGTGCGAGCCTTTATGGAGAGGCTCGGCGTGCTTGAGGCCGCCGCATGGGAGGGTAACGCCGAAGGCGCCCTCCGGATTATCGAAGACTTTGACATCGGATTCCGGAGCGCACCTGCGGCGGCGACTGGCGGGGCAAGGGCGGAATCCGTCGCGGCGGAGCAGAACGCCAAGGATGTGGAATCGCCGGTCGGCCTGGCGGAACTGGCCCCTGCGAGGCCCTGACCCAGGTTGAGGACTGCTCCGGTTTGTCGAATCAGTCAGGAGGTGCAGCATGCGGTACTCAAAGTACATGGGCGCCATTCTGGGCGGCGTCACACTGGCAATCGCCGCGGTAATGATGGCGAATCCCCGAGGCGCGGGTGAAATCGTCCGATCCTCGGAAGCTTCGCTGAACGGTGTGGCGGTTCCTGAGAGTGGCACTGTCACCCCCGGGTCGGTTCTGGCAACAGGTGAGCACGGCAGCGCCCTCGTGCAGTTTTCGCCCGAGAGCCAGATCAACCTTCTGGAAAAAACCTCCGTCGCTTTCCGGGACGATGCAGGGCGGCTGACCGCGCAAATGTCCGCAGGAACGATCGGCGTCCGCAGTCTGGGAACCGAACCCGTGCTGGTGGAGACGCCCGCCTACCAAATCGGACCGTCCGCTGATGCAGGAGCATTGTACGTCGTGGCGATGCTCTCCGATTCGACCACGATCGTGTCCGCGCGTAGAGGCTCAGTCGCGATCGTGCAGAGATCGTCAGGCCAGAAGTACGTGCTCTCGGAAGGACATTACGCCAAACTGGCTGGCGATCCGCAAGCAGTACCGCCCCAGACAGCGCAAAGCGGTGCTGCCGGGGGTCCACCGGCCGGATTGCTCGCTGCGCCGGGGGCACTGTTCGTGATCGGAGTCGGGTCGGGCGCGGGAGTTGCAGTAGTGCTCGACAAGACGGTGCTGGCGCCGCCCGCGGTGAGTCCGAGCACCCCGTAACGATCTCCTCGCCGCCGCCATTAGGCTGCGGGCGAGCAATTCTTGCAGGGCTCACGTCGATTTTCCCGCGCACACAGCACCCACAATCCCGGTAGGCAGGAAAATCCACACACGAAGTGCCAACAGGCGATTGGACTTGGAGCTTTCCGGACCAACCGGAGGGAATCGCCGGAGGGAGTATGGCACGAATCCTGCCCGCGTAGCGGGTTGCATCAAGCGCTGGGCGCCGCCAGCTCCTACCTGACTTCGGCTCGGCGTTCCCGAATTCCTTAGATGGAAGGACAATTTGGATCACCCACATTCCAGAACAGGGTTTCAAGACGGAGGACTCCTGGTCCTTCAACACCATGGATGGCCTCGCCAAGACCCGCCTTATTCCGCAAGAAACCGCAAAAGCGATGTGCCTGCATTCAGACTGCTCGAATCTTCGCCGGAAGAGCGAAGACGCCGGTGGAGAAGCTTCGGAATGGGCACTGTCCTGCAGTTGGCAGGCGTCGCCCTGATACTCTGGCTCGCTATGGTGCTTCCTCCCGTCGTAAGCAAGGACCTGGAAGCCGATCATGTTTGGACCGCAAGGGTCGTTCTCTATAGCCCCGTCATGCATAAGCCCACGCCTCTGCCGGCGCCAGCCGTCGCCAGGGTGGCGCCGCCGACACAACCCGTCGAAGCGCCCAAGCCACTCCCGGAGCCGAAACCTGTGGTACCCAAGCTCGTCGCTAGAGCCCCAGTTCCCGTGCCGCAACCGCCCAAGCTGCAGCCGCTCGACCAACGAGCCGCGTTGGATCGTCCTATACTGCCGAAATTTCAGCCGAAAATTCAGATGAACGCGTTCGCCGGTCCCGCCCCTGCTACCGCCAAACTGAAGCTTCCGGCTACCAAAGTTCAAACCGGCGGCTTTGGCAATCCTAATGGCCTTCCGGGACAAGCGCAGGGCGAGAGTCATGGCAACGTCGCTCACCTCGGCGCATTCAATTTGCCCGACGGTCCGGGGACGGGTAACGGATCGGGCGGCGAGCACGGCGCTCGCGCCGTCGTGGCAAGCGCCGGCTTCGGAAACGGCATGGCCGCAGGTCCGGCTGCCGGGAGTCCGCGCGGAGGCACAGTCCAGCCCGCAGGCTTTGCCGACGCTCAATCGCTGAACCAGTCTGCCGCCCCGGCGCAGGCTCGTCCTTCGGCGCCTGCATACGATCCCGTGGAGATCGTGTCGAAACCCAATCCTGTCTACACCGCGGAAGCTCGCAGGTTGCGGATCCAGGGTGAGGTGCTGGTTCGCGTTGTATTCACGGCCTCCGGCCGGCTGCAAGTGCTCGGCGTGACGCGGGGACTCGGCCACGGGTTGGATGAAGCAGCTCTCCAGGCTGCACAACAAATCCAATTCAAGCCCGCACGACGGAACGGGCAAGCGGTGGATACCACCGCCACGTTGCACATTTTGTTTGAACTCGCGCAATAGCCTTACGGGAGGAAAGCAGTGTCCCCCAAAACCAGATCGATCTTGATTCTCGTGGCCTTCGCGGCAGCGTTGATCCCGCCGGCTCGGGCTCAGCAGCCTGACGCCACCCAGGCCAACCCATCCCAACCGGATTCCCAGGCAGGCCAGGCGTCGCCCGGCTATACTCCGCAGCCCTCCGAAACAGAGGTCCAGACCCCATTCTCTGCTTCCGCAAACGGGGAGAGCCCCCAGTTTACGCAGGTTGTGAACGCGATCATCGCTCGCGAGAATCAACTGGTGCGGAACCTGCGCAACTACAGCCCGCGCGTCGAGACCTACGTCCAGGACATGCGGCCTGACGCGGAACTCGGGGCGATTCCTGTGAACGATCATTACTACTTCGGGCGCCTGGAATTCAAGCGCGGGCTCGCGGTCCAGTCTTTCCTTCCCCAAGCGGGTTTCGGTCCCCGGGCGATAAAGGATATCGGCGCGGATTTCTCGCGGCTGTACTCGATTCGCTATCAGCCGCTGGCGTTCGCCTATACCATCGTGATGGATACGGGCCGCTTCGACCGTCAACACTACGACTTCGAGTTTGTGCGCCGCGAGTTCCTCGGCGACGTGCGCTGCCTGGTGTTCGACGTCAAGCCGAAGCCCCACACCGGCGAGGGGCTCTTCGAAGGCCGGATCTGGGCGGAAGACCAGGACTTCAACATTGTACGTTTCAACGGCACCTATGCACCGGCGCCGCGATTCTCCTCGTACTTCCACTTCGACAGTTGGCGTGAGAATCTGCAGCCGGGCCTCTGGCTGCCCGTCTACGTCTACAGCGAAGAGTCTGATCTCCACTACTCGGTCAACCGCACCCTGCGCTTCCGGGGACAAACGCGCCTCTGGGGTTATGACCTCTCGAATCCAAACCATCAATCGGAACTGACGCGGATTGAGGTCGACGCCCCCAACAACGTTCAGGACGCCAGCCAGTCGTCCACCGATTCTTCGCCTGTTTCCAGCTACCGCGAGTGGCAAAGGGAGGCTGAAGAAAACGTGCTGGACCGCCTGGTTAAGGGCGGGTTCCTCGCGCCCCCGGGTGATGTCGACAAGGTACTGGAGACCGTCGTCAACAACCTCATTGTCACCAATAATATTCAGAACCTCCCTCCCATACATTGCCGGGTGCTGCTGACATCTCCCATCGAATCCTTCGCCGTGGGCAACACGATTATTCTGAGCCGCGGCTTGATCGACGTCCTGCCGGATGAGGCGAGCCTCGCCGCCATGCTCGCCCACGAGCTGGCTAACATACTGCTGCAACACACGGTGAACCTCGACAGCACCCAGTGGGCGTTCGAGGATCGGCTCCTGATGAGTGATGAAAACCTGCTGGCCCGCATCGACTTCAGGTCCAATCAGCATGATGAAGAGGCGGCAGACGCCAAGGCCATCGAGCTGTTGAAGAATTCGCCTTACAAAGACCAACTGGGCAATGCCGGTCTCTTTCTGCGGGCGATGGCCGATATGGCGCCCCACACCCCGCACCTGTTCGGCGCTCACATGGGCAGCCGGATGGTCGAGGGCGACCACGTGCGGCGGCTTGCTGACTTGATGAGCGGCGCGCCGCAGCTTCAGAAGGCACGTGTAGATCAAATCGCCGCCCTGCCTTTGGGCGCGCGCCTGAAAGTCGATCCCTGGTCTGACAATGTTCAAATGGTGAAGAGCCAGGGGGTCACACTCGTCTCGGCACGCGAGAAGATGCCCTTCCAGGTGACACCACTGTTTCCGTATCTGTTGCGCTTCGGGAACACCCAGGAAGCCGCCTCCCAGCCGAAACCAGCCGCAGCGCAGCCCGCAGACGGCTCCCAGGCAGCGGCGCAGCACCGTGCAAACTGATCGGCAACCATCACGGTCACCTTTCTCAGTACCCACTTGCGGCGCTGACGACACCCGGCCCCGTACGACAATTCGTATTCTTCGCCTTAAGTCTGCCAAAGGAACCGTACAAACCAGCCAATCCAGCGATTTCCCCTGCCAACCCGGGAAAATACCGGATTGAGCATCGGGTGCAGAAAACCTATTCTGAGTCCAATTCGGTGTGCGGAAAGGGCTTGGGGGGACATCGGACGACGAAAGGACCGGTGAATTTGCAATGCCAACGAAGAGATTGCTGCTCGGGGCCGGGCTCAGTATATTCCTCTGCTTCGGAACGGCTCTCGCCGGCACGGTCAACGTGGACTTTTCTTTCACGGGGAACGGCACCTCTTCAAGCGGAGGCTCGTGGTCCTGGGGCGGCGGAAGCACCACCCTATCCTCCAGTTTCGACGCCTCCGCCACTCTCAATAACTCGCCCATCGGATATGAGATCGTTGACGTCACCTCAGGCCCTGGGACGGGTGGTGCGGGCACCGTGAGCGATCCCTTTACCTTCGGCCCCAGCGCGAGCGACAGCATTGCAATCGGCGGCTGCGTGGATATCGGGGGCTCGACAACCTGCGGGACCCTGTTTACCGGCCAATTCGTCAGCGCCCAGGCTGCGGAGAATGGAAGCGGACCGACCGTCGATTTCACGGCCACGGACGTGACGGGCACTCTCAATCCGGCGCTGGCAACGGCTCTCGGATTGTCGAGTGACAACGTCACCGGCAGCCTGGCAAGTACCCTGTTCGGATCGTTGAGTTCAAGCGGCGGCTCAGGTCTCACCGGCAGCGGCGACTTGTCCTTGGTCGGTGGAACTGTGGTGCCCGAGCCGGGTTCACTTCTGCTCCTCGGCACCGGTCTGATTGGCCTGGCGAAGCTCGTCAAGTCGAGGATGCGCGGCTGACCGTGGTGTTCACGGCAGCACGAAACCGCACGGCAACGTCCACGATTCTCAGAGATCGCCACACTCCGCACATGATATCCCACCGCTTCAATCCTCACCTCTCACCCTTCGTCTTCCCTCGTTAGGGGCTAGGGAGCACTAGCCTACTCACCTCCACCCCTGAGCGCTTCTGCGTACCCCGCGTCCGCGTGCTGCGCCACCCCCTTCTCCGCGCTCGTTACTGTTGAGTAAAATAGCCATTTCGACCGCCGAGCTCGAATCGTCATGTTATTGATTCTACACGACATTCCCGTTGCGCAGGGGGCGCCCTTTTGATATTTCGACATCTCTCGAAATAAGCTCATGTCGCTGATTCCAAAGCACATTCCCGTTTTCGGAGTATTGTAAACATTGTTCGCCATGTGGCCCTGTTTTACACATTCTAAAGGACATTCCCGATTTCCCCTAGCCCCCCTCATTCCGGGAATGTTGTTGATTCTAAACAGAAATGCATTTTGGTTCGTGGATGTTAGAGCGGGGGCGCTTTTGCGTGTTTTTTCGATTGTAGGTTGACATGTGTCGGCTAGGAAGTCAATTAATAAGCCCGGAATCAGCGGCATACAAAATGCCCGGAAATCAACTTTTGTGAACACGCGGGGCGCCCCTTAACGATGTTTTCTCAAAAATCGCGCTATGCCTCTGACCGGTCGCGACATTCCGGGTTTGGCGGGGCGCGCCCCCCTGCATTTTGGGGGTGCTTTCCGCGGTGTAGGTCGACGTGGGGAGGCTAGAGTGCGCGTTGTCGGTGGCGAGGACTCGGGCGGTGCGGGCGGAATTTTTACGCATCAGGATCATCAGCCTCCAAGCGCCAGCCGGCTGTGCCGATCAACTGGCCTTGTAGTGCAGGCATCCTGCCTGCGATGCGGTCGAAAGCGTCGCGGAATCATGGCGCGCTTCTAAGTCCATCAACGAATATTGGCAAACTATCAAATCAGGGCGTATTTGTCAAGCTATCTGGTAGTGTCTCATTTTGACGTACGGGCGGCCCTCGTGGCCGCCCGTACATCAAACGGAGACACGACCCTCCGCCTCGTCCATGGCTACTTTGAGATCGACCCGGAGAAGGCGTGGGATACCGTCCGGAACGATCTCCCCTCGCCAATCGCCAAACTTGAGCCTTTGGCGCCCCCGGAGGAGGCCTCATGAATGCCTCATCCTCACCCTCGTCTCTTCACTGACATGCCCTTTATGTGAGCCTGATCACAGCGCTTCGTCCAGACAATTGCTATTCAATAGCTTAGCCTCGGCTGTCGCTCTCGTATCGAACGGGAGAGGTCGGGACTGGCTCCGGCGAGGGCGATTCGACTATCATTGAGAGGACACTATGGACGCCTTATCCGTTTACGTTGTAGGCGCGGGACCGGCGGGGCTGTTTGCCGCCCGCAAGATCGCTGCTGCGGGTCACCAGGTGACCATCTTCAATCGGGATGTGCGGCCCGGCGGGCTCGCCGAGTACGGCATCTACCCGATGAAGCACCACATGAAGGCCGGCTTGCGCAAGCAGTTCGCCAAGATTCTCGCCATGCCCAACGTGGAGTACTTCGGCAACGTTGCGCTCCACTGCAACGGACCTCTCAGTTGCGATTCGCTGCGCGCCTGGCAGCCCGCCGCCGTTGTTTATGCGGTCGGGGCGCAGGGCACCAAGAAGCTGGGGATGCCCGGCGAGGACGCGAGCGGCGTCTATTCGGCCAAGGACTTTGTGTATCACTACAATGGCCTGCCGCCCTTTTCGTCGCAAGACTTCTCGACTGGCCGTCGCGTGGCCATCGTGGGCATGGGCAACGTGATGGTGGATATCGCGCGCTGGCTGCTGATCGATCAGCCGGGCTCGAAGCCCGACGAAGTGACGGTGATCGCGCGGCGGGGCCCGTTCGAGGTCAAGTTCGACGAGAAGGAATTCGACTACGTCGAGCAATTCCTCGACCGTCGCGCCTTCCGTGACGAGTTGGCGCGAGTGTCTGACGTGGTCGCGGCCGCAGGTCAAGATGTTGGCGCCGTGGCCGATTCGGTGTTCCCATGGCTCAAGACCGAACCCGCCGCGCCGCCGCCATCGAGATTGAGCTTCCGATTCCTCACTTCACCGATCGCGATTGAACCGGACAGCGACGGCCGCATCGAACGTCTGCGCGTGGTCGACAATCTGCTCATCCGCCAGGGCGAAGACACGAAAGCGCGCGCCACCGACAAAGAATCGGCGCTGCCCTTCGATACCCTGATCTTCGCGATTGGCGACGTCGCCGACCCCACGGTCGGGTTGCCGTACGGGAAGAATGAGTATCTGAGCAATACGGACCCTGCGGATCCCGATCGCGCCTGTTACGAAGTCTTCGACCCGGCCACGGGCAGCGCGCTCCCGGGAAACTACCTCGTGGGATGGGCTCGCAAGGCCAGCGAAGGACTTGTGGGCAAGGCTCGTTTCGACGCCGAGCGCGGCTGCGAGTATGTCCTTAAGCATCTGGCCCAGGCAACGCAAGGGGTCACACCAACGGCGGCGGAGATGCTCGACGAGCTGCAGATCGTCAACGATTCCGTGGTGACGAAGCAGGAAGTGGAACGATTGTTTGCGGCCGAGGCACGCCAGGCGCAGGCGCTGGGCGTGCCCGAGTTCAAGTACCCCACGAATCAGGAAATGCTCGCCGCGATTCATGAAGGGCAGGAAGCTCACTGCGCCGCGTGACTCCTGCGCGGATGCACACCGTTGACGACGGTAGCCGATCCGTCAGGTTAATCCTCTTGCGCCACTGAACCTCCACACGCTAGGCTAAGCTCGACTGCTCGGCGGGGTCTCTGTTCCGAGCATCAAGGACGCCGCACCCCCATGGTCTGCATTTTCGCATCCCCAGCCGCTGAAGATCGCCTCGCTACCGCTGCCGGCTTTATGAGCGGATTCTCGTCGTCGTCGGAACGCCTGCTCGTCGGCGCTTCGCGCGAGTCGCTGGATCGTTTCGCGCACAGCATGGCGACCGGGCTGAAGGCTACCTTCGGCTTGCACCGATTTACTTTGACTCAGCTTGCGGTGCATCTCGCCACGCCGGACTTCGCCATGCGCGGAGTTGCGCATAGCACGCCGTTGGCGGCCGAGGCAGTGGCGGCTCGCTCCGTCTTCGAAGCGATCGAGAGCGGCGAACTCGACTACTTCAAGCCCGTGGCGCGCATGCCCGGGTTTGCGCGCGCGCTCGGCTCAAGTTTGGGCGAACTCCGCCTTGCAGGCATCGCTGCCGAAACGTTTGACACCCGGACTCCCAACAACTCCCCCGGCGCGAGCCACGATCTCGCCCGGCTGCTGCGTATTTTCGAGGCGCAAGCGGATCGTGCTTCGGTGGCGGATCGCGCGGCGCTGTTCCGCACGGCGACGCAGGCCCTTCGCGGCGACCCGCATTCGCAGTTCCGGCATTGGCCGATGCTTTTTCTCGACGTTCCTCTGGCATCGTCAGCGGAGCAGGACTTCCTCCGCACGCTCGTGAGCGGCGCCGCCAACATCCTGATCACTGTTCCGTCAGGCGATAGACGGACGCTTGCCGCATTGGACTCGATTCCCGGCGCCGAGCACATGCCTGCAGCCGAGCCGGCGAACGATTCCAGTCTGAATCGCTTGCGGTCCTATCTGTTCTCGTCGGAAAGGGCCGTCGAGAACACAGGCGACGGCGAAGTCTGCTTTTTCTCCGCACCCGGCGAGGGACGTGAATGTGTCGAAATTGCGCGCCGCATCCTTGAGGAGTCGCGGCAGGGCGTCACCTTCGACCAGATGGGCGTCCTCCTGCGCGCGCCCACAGGTTACGCGGCGCTGCTCGAGACCGCGCTCGATCGCGCCGGAATTCCCGCTTACTTCACGCGCGGCAGCCGGCGGCCCGATCCGTCCGGTCGCGCCTTTCTTGCGATCCTTGGCTGCGCTGCCGAAAACCTATCGGCCGCCCGCTTCGCGGAATATCTCTCGCTCGGGCAGGTGCCGCCGCTTGACGATCAGGGCGCGCCGGCGGGCGTCGATCTGCCGTGGGCGCGTCCCGATGACGAAGGATTGGGACCGGCGGCGGTGGCGCTCGAAAACGAAACCGAAGGTCAGGCAAGCAGGGCCCCGGACGAAAGCATGGAGATGTCTGAAGAAGCGCCGGCGTTCGAGGGGATGCTGCGCGCGCCCTGGAAGTGGGAGCGGCTGCTGGTTGAAGCCGCCATCATCGGTGGTGCGGACCGTTGGGCCCGCCGGATCAACGGGCTCGAGTCTGAGTGGGAACTGAAGCTGACCCGCCTCGCCCAGGAAGATCCTGATTCACCCCGCGTCCGCGGCGTAAAGCGTGATCTCGGTCATCTCGCGCACCTGCGCGCGTTCGCCATCCCGGTAATCGAAAGGCTCGCCGCGTTGCCGGCCGAGGCTTCGTGGGGTGAATGGCTCGAGCATCTCAAGTATCTCGCGCCGGTCGTCCTGAGGCGGCCGGAACGCGTCCTCGGACTGCTGGCCGAGCTTGAGCCGATGGACCGCGTGGGACCCGCGACGTTGGCCGAGGTGCGGAGCGTTCTGCAGGACCGGCTGGCCACGCTCGATCCCGAGCGTCCGCGCCGCGACTACGGCCGCGTGTTCGTGGGAACGCCAGAGCAGGCGCGCGGTCGCAGCTTCGAAGTGGTGTTCCTGCCCGGACTCGCCGAACGTATTTTCCCCCAGCGCGTCAGCGAAGACCCGATTCTGCTGGACGCGTTGAGGAAACAATTGGAGAATGGACTCCGCGTGCAGGACGACCGCGTCCAGAGCGAGCGCCTGCAACTCAAGCTGGCTGCGGGGGCGGCGCGAAGACGGATCTACATTTCGTATCCGAGGCTCGAAGTGGCCAGAGCGCGCCAGCGCGTGCCATCGTTCTACGCGCTGGACGTGCAACGCGCGACGCGCGGAGAAATCCCGCGCTTCGAGCAACTGGAAAATGAATGGCGCCGCGAAGCCGCCGCAGCGCTGGATTGGCCTGCGCCGGTCGACGCCTCGCGCGCCATCGACGACATGGAGCACGATCTGGCCGTGCTCGGTCCGCTGCTGCGCCATCCCGCAGATGATTCCCTGAAGGGGCGGGCTCGATACCTGCTGGATCTGAACGAACATCTGGCGCGATCGTTGCGCGCGCGTCACAAGCGGTGGGAGAGCGGATGGTCCAGCGCCGACGGCCTCTTAAGGCGAAACAAG
>JASHPE010000109.1 GCA_030038235.1 Terriglobia bacterium | reverse complement strand
CCAGTTCCTGCACGCCTACGAAGAGCGCAAGGCGCGCCTGGCTGCCAATCAGAAGGAACGGCGCGAAATGGACGGCGAAGTCCAGATCATCCGCGCCAAGATCTCGAAACATAGAGACCAGCTCTACGAATTGAAGAGCAACGAGCAGTACAAGGCGATGGTCCACGAGATCGAAGGCGAAGAGGCGAAGATCCGCTTGATTGAAGACCGCATCCTCGATGAGATGTCGGAAGCCGAGCAGCTCGAAAGCTACGTTCACGACGCTGCGGCGCGCCTGGAGAGCGAACGCTCGCGGGTGGCGGCGGAAATCACGGACCTCGAAGCCGAGCGGGCCAAGGATGAGGCCGAGCGCGGAACCTTGCAGGAACGGCGCCAGACATTGTCGAACGCGCTTGCGTCCGGCACGCTGCGCCTCTACGAGCGCGCCCGAAAGTCGCGCGGCACCGCCGTGGTGCCGGTGATCGACGCATCGTGCAGCGGCTGCCACGTCAAGCTGCGGCCGCAGTATTACAACGAGGTCCGCACCTCGGATGCCCTTCACGTGTGCGAGAGCTGCGGGCGGATTCTCTTCTATCTCGAACTGGCCACGGATAAGGGCGTGGAAGGCACGCGGGTGGCGATGTAAGGCGGAGAGACGGACGTACCGCGCTAGCGCTTGGACGCGATCTGTTCGCGGGCCGCTGTCTGCGCCAGCAGATCGCAGCGGATGTTGTCGGGATCGGTGGCGTGGCCCTTCACCCACTCCCAGGTAATTTGGTGCGACTGCACGAGGCAATCGAGCTCGGTCCAGAGGTCGCGATTGAGCACGGCTTTGAGCCCCGAGCCTTTTTCGCGACGCATCCAACCCCGGGCCTTCCAGCCGCTGATCCATTCGGTGATGCCGCGCTTCAAGTATTGCGAATCGGTGTAGAGCGCGACTTTGCACGGGTGCTTGAGAGCCTTCAGCCCTTCGATGGCGGCCGTGAGTTCCATGCGATTATTGGTGGTATGCGGATGCGAGCCGAACATCTCCTTCCTGTGATCGCTGTAACGCAGAATGCACGCCCAGCCCCCCGGTCCGGGGTTGCCGATGCAGGCGCCATCCGTGCTGATGGTTACTTCCTTCATGGGAAGGTACAATTCTACAGGGGTCAGGGATCAGGGGCCAGGGGTCAGTTCGTGGTTCGTTCATCGTAGATCGTTGTCCGGACAACGTAGATCGATCAGGGTACAGACATTCAATAGGCGTCCACGATCTGCGATCGACGAACTACCATCAAAGATCGCAACGAATGACTGGCAACCAGCCACTGACAACCGGCAACCGATAACTGGCAACCGCCAATCGAGGTGTTTATGCCCGAAACTGCCGCCGCACCCATCGTTTCGACAACTCCTTTGACCGTCCTCACCGAAGAAGAACAATTGTTTCAGGCCGCGGCGCGCGAGTTCGCGCACAACGAGATTCGACCGCACGTGGAGGAGATGGACCGCGAGGGCGTCTTCCGCCGCGATCTCATCGACAAGTTTTTCGCGCAGGGCTACATGGGTATGCACATTCCCGAACCCTACGGCGGGAGCGGCGGATCGTTCTTCATGGCGGTGCTCGCCATCGAGGAATTCTCGCGCGTGGACGCCTCCGCGGGCGTGGTGGTGGACGTCCAGAACACGCTGGTGTCGAACGCCGTGATGCGCTGGGGCAGCGACGCCCAAAAGAAGGCGTTTCTTCCTCGCCTCGCCGCCGACACCGTGGGCGCGTACGCGCTGTCCGAGCCCGGCTCCGGCAGCGACGCCTTCGCGCTTGAGACCCGCGCGCGCGAAGACGGCTCCGACTACCTGCTGAATGGGCGCAAACTGTGGATCACGAACGCCAAGGAGGCGGGCATTTTCGTGCTCTTCGCCACCGTGAATCGCGAGCTCGGACATCGCGGCATCACGGCGTTTCTGGTGGACCGCAACACGCCGGGCTTCAGCGTGGGCAAGAAAGAGGACAAGCTCGGCATCCGCGCCTCGTCCACCTGCGAGTTGATCCTCGAAGACTGCCGTGTGCCCAAAGCGAACGTGCTCGGCGAAGTGGGCAAGGGCTACAAGGTAGCCATCGAGACGCTGAACGAAGGACGTATCGGAATCGGCGCGCAAATGCTCGGCGTTGCCGAGGGCGCGCTCGACTGCGCTCTGGGCTACGCGCAGGAACGGAAGCAATTCGGCAAGCCCATCGCCGATTTCCAGGGCATCCAGTTTCAGATCGCGCGCCTGGCGACCGACGTGGAAGCGGCGCGCCTGATGACTTACAACGCCGCGCGTTTGAAGGACGCCGGACGCTCCTACGTGAAGGAAGCGGCCATGGCCAAGTACTTCTGCTCGCAAGTGGCCGAACAGGTCGCAAGCGAAGCCATCGAGGTCTACGGCGGCTACGGATTCACCCGCGATTATCCCGTGGAGAAATATCTGCGCGACTCCAAGATCGGCAAGATCTACGAAGGCACGTCGTTCATGCAGCTCCAGACCATCGCCAAGCTCATCCTCAGCAGGAGTTGACAGTCCACACTCGACAGTTAGTTGACAGCAAAAGTCAGCCTGCGACTGTCGCCTGCCCACTGCCGACCGCCAAGTGCCCCAAGTGCCAACTGCCTGTTGCCCGCCAACTGCAGCCTGCGCCCTATGAACTGTCGACTGTCAACTGTGGACTTTCGACCTTCCACCTTCAACTTTCGACTGCCTCTTGACATTCGCTTTTTGTTCGCCTTATACTGGCACCCGTGAGGAGTAGACCTGAAAATGGAGGAATCATGACGATCAGCGAAACACTTCTGCCCGAATTCGATCAAGAAATGGCCAATACTCGCAAGACGCTGGAGAGGGTTCCCGTCAAACCGGATTTTGCCCCGCATTCGAAGTCGATGCCGCTCGGCAGGCTCGCGCCCCACGTGGCTCAGCTTGCCGGATTTGGCCTCAGTATCCTTGAGAGTCCGCAAGTGGACTTTTCCGTCGGCAGTTACAAGCCGTTGCCCTTCGAATCCGCGGCACAGCTTGTGAAAGAGTTTGACGAAGGCGCGGCCAAGGTCCGGCGCGCACTCGCCGCCACGCCGGACGACGCCTGGCAGGAGAACTGGAAGCTCCTGATTCAGGGGCGGCCCATCTTCGACGGCTCCCGGTTTCTGGCTTACCGCCAGATGTTCCTCAACCACCTCGTGCATCATCGCGCTCAGCTTGGCGTCTACCTGCGATTGAACGGCGTCGCCGTGCCGTCCATCTACGGACCCTCGGCCGACGAGCCGTGGAGTTAGTCCGGTAGCGTCAATCTTCTACTGCTGGATCTTATAGACTGTGCCACACCCGTTGATTCCATTGCCGCAACCGGGATCCCCGCCCCAGAGAGTGGTGCCGTAGAGATTCCCGCGGCTGTCGAAGATCAAGCCGGCTCCGGGCTGTCTGGGCCAGGGCCCCTCGGTGGCGAAGCGGTGCAGCAGAGTCTCCGTCCAGGCGCCACCTTCCTTAGCCGGAGGCGCCAATCTGAACACGGTGCCGCAACCGTAAGGTTCGTCATCGAAGCCGCACGGATTCCCGCCGAATTCAGTGGCGCCGTAAAGGCTGCCGGCGCTGTCGAAGATCAGCGTTCCCACCGGAACGGCGCCGTCGTCCTTATTCGAGTAAGTAAAATTGTGAAGGATGGTTTCCGTCCAGGCGCCGCCGTGC
>JASHPE010000008.1 GCA_030038235.1 Terriglobia bacterium | reverse complement strand
GCCCTGGGAATCGGCGCGAATACGGCGATTTTCAGTTTTCTGGACGCGCTCCTGATGCGTTCGCTGCCTGTAGCCGATCCTGCCTCGCTTGTGGTGCTGAACTGGCACGTCACCGTCAAGAGAGGGTCCACTATACCGGTGATCCATGGCATGAGCGGTGACTTTTACGACGATCCCGAGACCGGGATAACGACTGCGGTTTTTCCCTACCCGGCATTCGAGCTGCTCCGCAAGTCAAGTGATGTGCTCTCTGTCCTGTTTGCTTACTGCCCCACCGAAAAACTGAATTTCCTCGCACGGGGCGAGGCCCAGATGCTTCAGGGCGAATACGCTTCGGGCGAATATTTCCCAGGCCTCGGTGTGGCGCCGGCGGCGGGGCGATTGATCTCGCCCGACGATGACCGCGCCGGCGCGCCGGCTGTCGTAGTGCTGAGCTACGCGCTGGCGCGCAGCCGTTTCGGCAACGCGGCCAGCGCCGTCGGCCAGCCGGTGGTGATCAACAACGTGCCCTTCACAGTGGCCGGTGTGGCGCACCCGGAATTTTTCGGAGTTGATCCGGCCAGCGCGCCCGACTTTTATCTTCCCCTCCAAACCATGCCGCAACTCTCTTCGTGGCGAGGCTCGAAGTCGAACCCGTTCGATGACGATAACTACTACTGGATTGAGATGATGGGCCGCATGCGTCCGGGCGTTGCTCGAGCGCAGGTACAAACGGAATTGGGCTCGATTTTCGAGCGCTGGGTGGCCACCACCGCCACCAATGATGTCGAAAGAAGAATTCTGCCGGAATTCCTGCTGAAAAACGGCGCCGCAGGGCTTGACAATCTTCGCCGGACCTATTCGGGGCCCATGTACATTTTATGGGCGCTGGTGGGGCTGATCCTGGCGATTGCTTGCGCCAACATCGCGAACCTGCTGCTGGCGCGCGCGGCGGGGCGGCGGCGTGAGATGGCCGTGCGGCTCAGCATGGGCGCCGGCAAGGGACGCGTGATCCGCCAATTGCTGACGGAAAGTTTGCTGCTCGCAGGGATGGGCGGCGTGGCGGGAATTCTTCTGGCCCTTTGGGGAGTTCAGGCGCTCTGGGCGCTGCTGGCCAGAGGGCCCGATGGTTTCCCGCTGCAGGTGCATCTGAACTGGCAAGTCCTGGCGGCCGCCCTCCTGCTGACCCTGCTGACAGGAATGTTGTTTGGTCTTGCGCCCGCTCTGCAAGCGGCTCGCGTGGACGTGCTGCCCGCCCTGAAGGAGTCGCGCCTCGGCGAGCAACGTTCCCGCGGCCGTTACGGAATGAGTCTGAGCCGCTTGCTGGTGGTCGGGCAAATGGCCCTTTCGTTGTTGCTGCTGGTCGCGGCGGGATTGTTTGTGCGCACGCTCGAAAAGATGCGCGGTATCAACCTGGGGTTTCAGCCAGAAAGCCTTCTGGTGTTCAACCTGGATGCCCGGCAAGCGGGGCACACCGAGCCGGAAATCGTGGGATTTTACGGTGGCCTGGAGAAACGCTTCGCCGCGATCCCCGGTGTGCGTAGCGCCACCATGGCCAATTCGCCGCTCGTCGGCAGCGGCGCGTGGGGTTGGGCAGTCGTCCCTCTTGGCGAGCCACGGCCCGAGCGCGCGCCCACCGGGCATGGTTCCGGCTTTGCTGATTCCGCCACTCATGTCCTGGCCATCGGACCGGGATTCTTTTCGGCTGTGCGAATTCCGCTGCTCGCCGGAAGGGAATTTGACGAGCGCGACAACCCTCAATCGGCGGCAGTGGCGATTGTGAATGAAGCGTGGGTAAAGGCCAACCTCGGGGGCCAAAATCCTGTCGGGCAGCAAATCGTGAGCTTCGGAGAGAAGGATGAAAAAGAAGCGCGGCAGTTGGAGGTGGTGGGCGTGGTCGGGAACTCCCGCTACGGTCCGCTGGACGAAAATTTCCCTGCCACCGTTTATCTGCCCTACACGCAAAAGTTCAATTACCCCCTTGCCGAGATGACGTTTTTCTTGCGCACGGCGGGCAATCCGCTGGCTTATGCGAGCACGGTGCGCCAAATCGTGCGCCAATCCGATACGCGCATTCCCGTTACCGGCCTCGGCACGCAGGCCGGGCAGATCGACGAGGAGCTAAGCTCACAGATCCTCTTTGCACGGCTGTGCACGGGATTCGCCGGGCTGGCATTGGCCATCGCCGGCGTGGGATTGTACGGGACGCTGTCCTACAACATTGCGCGTCGCACGGGCGAGGTCGGGATTCGCATGGCGCTAGGGGCGCAGCGGCGTACCGTTGTGTGGATGGTGCTCCGTGAGGTGTTGTTGCTCGTGGGCGGAGGTCTCGCCCTCGGTGTCCCCATCGCCATGGCCACGTCGAAATTCGTTGCTTCGCTTCTCTACCAGGTAAAACCCACCGACCCGGGTGCGCTGGCGGCAGCCGTCGGGATTTTTCTGAGCGCCGCACTAATGGTAGGTTACATCCCTGCCTATCGAGCCTCGCGAATCGACCCAATGGATGCCGTCCGGCATGAGTGACAAAGCGATAAGGCGCCTACGGCAACAACTGCAGCTGCTTCGCCCATCATCCCCTTTCAACAACACGCGCCGTAAAGTTCCCGGCTGGATACCAGCAGCGTCGTCGGACTATGGCCGGACTGCGGCGGACTGGACTCGGACTCTGAGCTTCGGTTCGCCGCTCCGCAGGAAGTAACAGACTTCCCGTCAGAGCCAAGCCCCAACCTATCGAATACACGACATTTCCACCGTTAGGCTAGGAGCCAGCGCTGACTCTTGGGCCAGAATTACACATCCGACGTGATCGAGTTAAGTCGATGTTCCGCTATGAGTTGCAGGACGTCCAGCGGGATTGAGGCATTTCGTTGCCAAACGGCAAAAAATTCTTAAGTCTCAACAACAACAGAGCGAACAACCACCACCACCCAAAATGTCACTTTGGGGATAATCTTGCCGAATTGAGGCATATCTGTGCCGCGTGGGCGGCCAGAAGTCGAATGTTTTCACAGGGCGGAGGTTCTGGGAAGGAGATCGTTGAAGCATAAATCTGCCGCGGGTCCATTTTATAAGGATATTTTTGCCAGCAGTCGTCTGATCCGACCTGGCCGGCGGCATCTCAGACGGGCCGGCCTCGGCCCGCAGGGATGCCTTGCTTTTGAAAGTGATAATCATGGTGCTGATGGGGCTCTAACGATGGTGCCGAATCTCCGAAGGGTCCGAGTCAAATGACACCATCGTCGATGGAGCTGACGGACCCAGTGATTTGGAGATTCTCAGGAGTGGAGATGCCTTCCCAACAGGGACCTTGACCGGCGGGTTGGCCTGTTCCGAATCCGATAGCCCGAGCACGAGAGGCGAACTCACAACTCGGTATCAGCAGAAGCGAGTTGAAGAACGGTTTCCGGATGGCCACCGGACACACGTTGATGCAGCTCCGGGTCTTTGAGGGGAACCGGTTGTGCCCCGCTTCATCGGATTGTATGACATCAGGGCATCAAAATCGTAGGCGTGGGCGCACGACATTAAAGTGGTAAGGATCAGGCTGGCCTCCCTTGGGCGCGGCGTTCCCAGAAGTCCTCGAAGCGACCACTCAGGCGACAGCAGCGGAGAGCGATGATGGCATTGGCGCCGCGCAGGGTCCAGTGCATGCCGGCACGCTTGAGCCGGGTACCGACCGTCAGCTTGCAGCCAGCCTCCACCACGCCC
>JASHPE010000108.1 GCA_030038235.1 Terriglobia bacterium | reverse complement strand
CTGAGGACAGCTCTAACCCCGCCGGCGCCGGGTCAAGTCCTAAATATGGCCGGCGTGCGTAATCTATAAGTTAATACTTAAACATTACTATGAAAAAATTACGAAAATTACGAAACGAAACCGTCAGGCTATTGAAATAAAAGCACTTAATTTTTTGGCGCGGCCGCCCCAGATGATCGGATGACGGGTCTTGTTGGGCGGTTTGACCATGGAACCAGCCCTCTGCTATTTTTAAGATTCCCGGAACTTGCGTATGTCGAACGTTGAGCTAACTTTTCCTGACGGCGCCGTCAAGGAATATCCCGCCGGTGTCACCCCGGCCGAGGTGGCCAAGTCCATCGGGCCGAAGCTCGCCTCGGACGCATTGGTGGCCAAGGTCGACAGCAATCTGGTCGATTTGAACCGTCCCATCGAGGCCAGCGGACCGATTCAGTTCCTCACTCCCGCCTCCGGACCACAGGCGCTGGAGGTTTACCGGCATTCCTCTGCACACCTGCTGGCGGCAGCGGTTCTGGAACTCTTTCCGGACGCGCATCCCGGCATCGGACCACCCACTGACACCGGCTTCTACTACGACTTTTACCGCGAGAAGCCCTTTACGGAGGAGGATCTCGCCAAGCTCGAAGCCAAGATGCTGGAGCTCGTCAAGGCGGACCTGCCTTACGAACGCGTTTATTTTCCCAAGGAGGAGGGCAAGAAGCTCTTCGAGCAGATGGGCGAGTTTCTGAAGTGCCAGCTCATCGAGGAAAAGGCTGACCCGGTGTTTTCCGCCTATCGAACCGGCAAGTTCCTCGACTTTTGCCGCGGGCCGCACATCCCCTCGACCGGGCGCATCAAGGCGTTCAAGCTGCTGAGCGTGGCGGGCGCCCACTGGAAGGGCGACGAACACTCGCACCCGATGCAGCGTATCTACGGCACGGCTTTCTTCTCGCAGAAGGACCTCGACGCCTACCTGACGCAGGTCGAGGAAGCCAAGAAGCGCGATCATCGCCGTCTTGGCCGTGAGCTCGACCTCTTCAGCATCGAGGACGACGCGGGACCGGGCCTGATCTTCTGGCACCCCAAGGGCGGCGTGATTCGCACTGAGATCGAGACCTGGCTGCGCGAAGAACTCGTCGCGCGCGGATACGACATGGTGTTCACTCCGCACGCCATGCGCCGTCATCTGTGGGAGACCAGCGGGCACACCGGCTTCTACAAAGACAACATGTTCGGGCCCATGCCGGTCGAGGACGACGAGTACCAGCTCAAGCCCATGAATTGCCCGGGCCACATCCTGATTTACAAGTCACGGGTGCGCAGCTATCGGGATCTGCCGCTGCGCTTCGCCGAACTCGGCACCGTCTACCGCTACGAGCGTTCGGGCGTGCTGCACGGACTGCTGCGGGTGCGCGGATTCACCCAGGACGACGCCCATATCTTTTGCATGCCGGACCAGCTCGAGAGCGAGGTCGAGGCTTGCGTGGAGTTCGCCTTCGCGGTGCTGAAGACCTTCGGGTTCGATCAGTACCAGGTGGAGCTTTCTGCCCGCGATCCCGAGCACGGCGAGCATTACGCGGGCACCGTGGAAGAGTGGGAGCGGGCAGAGGGCGCGCTGATGAATACGCTCCGTCGCATGGACATCCCTTTCAAGTACATGCCGGGCGAAGCCGTCTTCTACGGCCCCAAGATCGACGTGAAGCTGGTGGACGCTATCGGACGTCCCTGGCAGCTTACGACCGTGCAGTTCGACTTCAACCTGCCGCGGCGCTTCGGACTGGAATACACGGGCGCGGACGGCGGAAAGCACACGCCGGTGATGGTTCACCGTGCGCTGCTCGGGTCGGTGGAGCGCTTCTTCGGCGTGCTGGTGGAGCACTATACCGGCGCGTTTCCGGTCTGGCTCTCGCCGGTGCAGGCAATGGTGCTGCCCATCAGCGAAAAGCACCAGCAGTACGCGCAGGAAGTGGTGGCGGCGCTGAAGGCTGCCAAGGTGCGCGCGCAGCTCGACGATCGCAATGAGAAGCTGAACGCCCGCATCCGCAACGCACAACTGGCCAAGGTGCCGTTCATGCTGGTGGTGGGCGAGCGCGAAGCCGCGGCACGCAGTGTGGCGGTGCGGCGCCGTGACGCCGGCGATACCGGGACCGTGCCCCTGGACGATTTCATCCGCCAGGTGCGGGGCCTTATCGACAGTCGCGCCGCAAAATGGTAGATTAATAAACGCGAGGGGTGCAAGGAAGGCTGGATTTGTGGACCGGTTGTTCTCCTGAAAACTCCAGCGTGCATTTGGCGGGGAAACAGGACTTACAGGGTGTTGAGAACACCCTCGATCCCTGTCATTCCGAGCGAAGCGAGGAATCTCGCTCTGGAAGTAAGGGAAATACGAGATTCCTCGCTTCGCTCGGAATAGGTTGAGGGTTTTCAACGCGCTCCTAGGCCTGTTTCGCGGGCGAAGCTCATTCTTGATTTGGGAATAGGCGCGCCAGGCTGCTTTTAGGTTTGTTAAGGGCCCAGACGCGGGCCAGGAGGGAATTCGTATCGCTGACCGTCGTGTAACGGAAAGAATCCGGATCAATGAGAGAATCCGCGCCCGCGAAATCCGGGTGGTGGATGACGAGGGCAAGCAACTGGGCATCATGCCCCCGTATGAAGCGATCAAGATTGCCCGGGAGCGGGGCCTCGACCTGGTGGAAGTCTCACCGACAGCTAATCCTCCCGTCTGCCGGATCATCAATTACGGAAAGTACCTCTACCAGCAGAGCAAGCGCGAGCACGAGGCGCGCAAGCATCAGCGCTCGATCGAGCTCAAGGAAGTGAAGTTCCGGCCGCGCACGGGCGCGCACGACTTCGAGACCAAGCGCAACCAGATCGCCGGTTTCCTCGAAGAGGGCAGCAAGGTGAAGGCGACCGTGATGTTCCGTGGCCGTGAGATGGCGCACCGGAACCTCGGTTGGGAGATGATGGACCGGCTGGTGAAGGATCTGGGAGAGTTGGTGGTGGTGGAAATCCGGCCGCGCCAGGAGGGTCCGAACCTGACGGCGATTCTGGCGCCGAAGAAGCCAGGCCAGCCGACAAAGCCGAAGCCGGCGCCCCCGCAGGCTGCCGCTCAGGCTTCGGCGACAGGCGGTACCGGGTCGCATTCTGCCGGAGCGGCACCACCGGCTGGGCATCAAGGCGTGGCCGGACCGGGTGCGCCGAGACCGGGAGGCGCGCAGTTCGCAACGCGGCCCGCGGTACCTTCTGCCGATCCCGCGGGCGATCCGATGAAGTCGCCTGGGCAGTGAGTCGCATGTTTCCGAGGGACGGGTGAGTGATGAGCCCGAACGTTCAAATCTGGCTGCCGCCAATGCTGACGCTCCTCGGGTACCTTGATCGCCGTCGTGTTCGCCGCTTGGCTAAGCAATCGCGCGATGGAGGCAAACAACCGGGCAATCGAAGCAAAGATCGAAGCCCTTCGCCCCGGGATGAAACAAGGCTTCGCGGAATTGCGTTTGGAATTTCACACGGCATTTTCTGCCTTTGAGCATCGGCTCGAGAGAAGTTGAAGAACGGCTTCAACTGGTGCAAAAGTAGGCAGCCTCAGAGATTGGTTATTTGTGGCGGATGGAGGGTTTTGTTTGGCTAAAGCAAAGCAAGTGAAGCTCAAGCTCAAGACGCGCAAAGCCGCAGCGAAGCGATTCAAGCTGACCGCCGGCGGCAAGGTGATTCGCGGGCATGCGTATGCCCGGCACATTTTGACTTCGAAGCCCAGCAAGCGGAAACGCAAGCTGGATCAGAGTACGACGGTGGCCGCGGCGGACGTCGCCCGTGTGTACGCCATGCTGCCGTATGGAAGATAGTCGGCAGTAGGCACTCGGCGGTAGGCAGTCAACGAATCCACTGACTGCCGGCTGCCGACTGCGAACTGCCCACTGCTCTTCCCGGGTGCGGGAAGGCCAGAGGCTGGGTGCCTTCGATAGGAGCGAAATAGCGAAATAGGGAGTCGCGAGTAGGGTACTTCTACTCGCTATTCGCCACTCGCTACTCGCGCCCCTAGTTCGCCCCGTAATTCCACAGCAAAGGAGCAAACCCATGCCGAGAGTCAAGCGCGGCTCTGTCCGCCGCGCCAATCGCAAGAAGCTTTCCAAGCTCACCAAGGGCTACTTTCTCACCAAGAGCAAGCTGTACCGGTCGATGCGCGAGGCCGCAGATCGCGCCGGGCGCTTCGCCTACCGCGACCGGCGCCGCCGCAAGCGCGACTTCCGCCGGCTCTGGATCGTCCGCATCAGCGCCGGCGCCCGTCTGCACGACATCACCTACAGCCAGTTCATGCACGGCCTGAAGACCCTCGGCGTGGAGCTTGACCGCAAGATGCTTGCGGAAATGGCTGCCATGGACGCGCCGGCGTTCGCCGAGCTGGTGGGCAAGGTGAAGGACGCCTTGGCTGCTCCACCGGCCCAGACTGAGACGGCTAAGTCATAACGCCTGCTGGCGGGTACGATTGCGGCATGACGATCGACGAAAAAGCCGGGAAAACCCTCGCCGAACTTGGGGTAACAGATTCGAATGCTATCGCGCGACTCTTCGAACAGGTGCACTCCGCGATCGACGAAGAGGTGAGGGCATTCCTCGACGGCGACATCGATGATGGGGAACTTGCCAGAAACGCGAAAGCCTTCCGCGATCGCTGGCTGGCGCGCGGCCACGGCCTGATAGCCCGAATCGATCAGAACTGGCTGAAGCAAACTCCGAAGGAGTCGCGCGGCGCTGTGGGCGCGGAGTTCAATCGGCTTCGCCAGTACGCGGCTGCTCAGGTAGAGACGGAGCCGTTGCTCGAGGCTTGGCGTCAAAAGACAAGTGCCTTGTCCGAAGTGCGGCGCGGTCCCGACCTCACCCTGCCTGGGTATGAGCGCGAGCTCGGCTCGATTCACCCGGTCACCCGCGTTCAACGCGAGCTGGAAGACATCTTCATCGGCCTGGGCTTTCGCATCGAAACCGGCCCGGAGATCGAGTCGGTTTACAACAACTTCGACGCCCTCAACATTCCCGAGAGCCATCCCTCGCGGGACGACTGGGACACGCTCTACATTGACTCCAACACGCTGCTGCGCACCCACACGTCGCCTGTCCAGATTCGCGCCATGCGCAAGTACGGCGCGCCGCTTTATATCGTCACACCGGGCAAGTGCTATCGGAACGAGAATCCTGACGCCACGCATTCGGCGATGTTTCACCAGATCGAAGGACTGGCGGTTGACACGGACATCACTTTCGCCGATCTCAAAGGGACGCTCGACTTTTTCGCCAGGAAGTTCTTTGGGGAGAAGACGCGCACACGTTTTCAGCCGAGCTTTTTCCCGTTCACCGAGCCTAGTGGTGAAATGGCGGCGAGTTGCCCGTTTTGCGAAGGCCGGGGCTGCCGCACGTGCAAGGAGAGCGGCTGGATTGAGCTCATGGGCTGCGGCATGGTGCATCCTGACGTGCTGCGTCACGGCGGAATTGACCCGGACCGCTACTCGGGCTGGGCCTTCGGTCTCGGCATCGAGCGCTTCGCCATGCTCAAGTACGATATCGGGGAGATTCAGAACTTCTTTCAAAGTGATGTTCGTTTCTTGCGACAGTTTTGACGAGGCGCTGCTCGTGGTTCATGGATCGTAGTTCGTGGGCCGGAAAAGGCAATCGGCGATTACACCGAACCACGATCTACGAACCACGGGCCACGATCGATTTTCAATCGATGAAGATTTCGTTAGGTTGGTTAAGTGAATTCGTGGAATTACCCGCTGACCGCGGCGCATTGGAGGCGCGTCTTCCGATGCTGGGTCTCGGTGTAGCCTCGTCGGTCGCGGTAGGTTCCGACCACGTAGTCGACTTGGAAGTGACCACGAACCGGCCCGATTGCCTCGGACACTTGGGTGTGGCTCGCGAAGTCGCGGCGGCGTTTGGCCGCAGTTTCGGTCGGCCTGTGTACACCGTCCAGGAGACGGGAAAATCGGTCCACGACGCCATCAAGATTGAAATTGCCGATCTCGAAGGTTGCGCGCGTTACTGCGGCCGTGTGATCGAGAACGTCGAAGTGCGGCCTTCACCGGAGCGGCTGGCGCGGCGCCTGGAAGCTGTCGGTGTTCGGCCCATCAACAACGTCGCGGACGCTACGAATTACGTGCTCATGGAGCTGGGCCACCCTCTGCACGCCTTTGATCTCGCACGTCTACGCGGCGCTCGGATCGAGGTGCGGCGCGCCCGCGCCGGCGAGAAGCTTCAGACACTCGACGGCGTCGAACGCGAGCTGGCAAAGGCCGATCTCGTCATCGCGGACGCGGACCGTGCCGTGGCGCTGGCAGGCGTGATGGGCGGCGCCGATAGCGAGATTACCTCTGCCACGCGTCAGGTGATGCTGGAAAGCGCCTGGTTTGAGCCCGTGGGAGTGCGGCGGACCGCCAAGCGTCATGGCCTGCATACGGAGGCATCCCACCGTTTTGAGCGCGGTATGGATATCGCGATGGCGCGCGAAGCGATCGATCGCACGGCGGCCCTCATTGCCGAGCTTTCCGGCGGTCAGGTGCTGCAAGGTGTGGTTGATGTATATCCGCAACGCCGTATCAGGTCCACGATCGTGCTGCGATCTTCGGAGGTTAGACGCATCCTCGGGACAGAAGTCGAGGGCCCCGAGATTGTTCGAAGTCTCACTGCGCTCGGGTTCAGTGTCGAGCCTGAAGCCAATGTGTCGTGGCATGTTGTTCCACCGTCCTTCCGGCTGGATGTGGAGCGGGAGATCGATCTTGTGGAAGAGGTGGCTCGACTGCATGGCTACCATGAGCTTCCGATGCGCGTGCGAGCGGCGCCGCCCTCGCCCGAACGTGACCTGCGGCGCGAAAGGGAACTGGCGATTTCAGCTACGCTCACCGCGTTGGGATATCGGGAGGTTATTGTGCCTTCGATGGTCGATCCCGCGGAGAACGCGCGCTTCACGGACGAGAGTCCTGTGCGTTTGCTGAATCCGCTCAGCCAGGACGCGTCTGCCATGCGTTCCACGCCGGTGCCGGGAATGCTGCGAGCCCTGCGCTGGAATCTGGACCGAGGTCAGACGGATGTGCGGTTTTTTGAGATGGGCAAGGTCTATACCACCTCAGAGCGCACGAGCGAAGGCTTGCCGGCGGAGCGCCGGGTACTGACGCTCGGCGTTACGGGCTTGCGTCGTCCGGCGAGCGTCCACGACGCGCCGCGGGCTCTCGACTTTTTCGATCTGAAGGGTGATCTCGGGACCCTGCTCGCAGCCTTCGATGTGGGCCCGTGGGACTTCCTCGCTGAGGACCTTCGGTATCACGAGCCGGGACTGGGCGCGCGCTACTCTGCGCGCGGCGCAGCGCTGGCTCATTTCGGGCAGTTGCATCATCAGGTGGCGCGTGAGTACAAGCTGCGGCAGCCCGTTTATCTGGCGGAAGTCGATCTCGACGCTCTTCTGGCGCTCGATCTGAGGCGGCGGACGTTCCGGTCCATTCCGCGATTTCCGGCCGTGGAACGCGATCTTTCGCTGCTCGTGCCGCTGGCCGTCATGTACCGGCAGATCGAAGAAGCTGTGGGCGCGGTCCCACTCGCGGAGCTTCAGGGGTTCCGCGCCGTCGATCGCTTCGAAGGCGGAGGGCTTCCGGCTGACCACTACAGCCTGCTGCTGCGCATCACATTGCAGAGTCCAGAGCGCACCCTGACGGGTGAGGAAGCGGAGGTCACGGTCCGTCGGATTATTGCTGCGCTCGGTCCGCTCGGGATCCAGTTGCGCAGCGCTTGACACTCGAGACGGCTGCGGAATCACTTAAGAGAGGAACCTGTGGATTCATTTCAGCAGTTCGAGGAGAAGATTGCGCGCGCCATCGAGGTGCTGAAACGCGTGCAGGCCGAGAAGAAGGCTCTGGAGCACGAACTGGATCGCGCCAAATCTGCGGCGAAGGAACGCGCCCGGGACGCCGAGGCCCACGAGCGGGAACTGGTGGCGTTGCGCCGCGAGCGCGAGGAAGTGCGAACGCGGGTGGAGAAGTTGCTGGAGCAGATTGACGCCCTCACCAAACCCGACGCGCCCGCGTAGCGCGTGCTGAGGTAAATATGAGCCCTGAACGCGAAGGTATCAAGGTCGAGATCTACGACCAGACTTACGTCATGAAAGGCGATCTCGACAGCGATTACGTGCACGCGCTTGCCAGGATGGTCGACGCCAAGATGCGATCGATTGCCACCCGCACGCGCACCGTCGACACATTGCGCGTCGCGGTGCTGGCGGCGATGAATATCGCGGACGAGTGCCAGCAACTCAGGTCGAAGATGGCGCAGGTGGAGCAGAAGGTGGCCGAGTGTACTGACGTGCTCGACGACTTGCTGCGCGTGAGCTGAAGGTCGGGCACGACGTCCGGTTGGAGCATGAGGATACTTTTCATTGGCGACATTTTCGGCAGCCCCGGACGCCGTGCAGTCCGCGAGCTTCTGCCGGGCCTCGTTGCCGACCACAAGCCCGACCTCATGATCGCGAACGCAGAGAACGCAGCGGCGGGTTTCGGCATTACGCCGGCGCTCGTCAATGAGCTGCTCGCGACCGGAGTCGAGGTACTGACTTCGGGCAACCACATTTGGGACCGCAAGGAGATCATCCCGTACCTTGCCGAGCACGCGGGCGGGCCTTTGCTGCGCCCGGCCAACTTTCCGGACGGCGCGCCCGGCGAGGGACTTTATCTGGGATGCACACGGAGCTCTGTTCCATACGCCATACTGAATCTCCAGGGGCGAGTGTTCATGCAGAGCATCGAGTGCCCTTTTCGCAGCGCCGATGCGCTGGTCAAGCGCATTCCCGACGAAGTCAGGATTCGCATCCTCGACATGCACGCCGAGACCACGTCGGAGAAGGTCGCCATGGGATGGTATGTCGATGGCCGGGTGACGGCCGTGCTTGGCACGCACACACATATCCCGACCGCTGACGAGCGGGTCTTGCCGGGCGGCACGGCCTACATCACCGACGTGGGGATGACGGGTCCCTATGATTCGGTGATCGGGGTCGAAAAGCAGATGGTCATCGAGAAGTTTCTGAACCAGTTGCCGGCGCGATTCGAAGTTGCCCGGAACGACGTGCGCCTTTGCGGAGTGCTCATCGAAGCGGACCCGGCGAGCGGCCGCGCGCTCTCCATCCAGCGCATCTCGGTCGCGGCTTCCCAGTCGTGAACTTCTCCGCTGGCGCTCAGACCGGGTTATAATCCAGCCAAGGCTTCCTGAGGTGCTTAGGTCCTGAGGTTTGTATGAGTGATCAACGGTTGGGTGACCTGATCGACGACTACTGCCCGCGGTGCAAGCTGCTGCTGAACCACGCGGTCGCCAGCATCATGGAAGACCAGGTCGTCAAGGTCATTTGCAAGACGTGTTACACCGAGCACGCGTACCGCCATGGGGAAGGCGGGAAGAAAAAGACGCCGGCTGGCGTCACGCTGTTTCAGCAGGTGCTTGCCAACGCCGCGCCCAGCGAAGAGCCGCCTGCTGCGGTCCCAACCGAGGGCACAGCCCCCGCAAAAAAGAAGCGGGCCGCGGCGCCGGCGCGCTACATCACACGTCACGCCACGCCTCCACGTAAAAAATAATCCTCATACGCGTCGATCACATTTCTCCTGACCCAGCCCGTCAGCCGGCACGTCGAATCACCCGCATCTTGTCTGTCGAGATCAATTGGTATTCCGTACCGCGCCATTCGATGCGGCGAGTGAGGCCCGCGGCCACAAAGTTCAGAAGCATGATCCATGGCACCAGCGGCCACCAGCGCCAATAGCAGGACGCGTCCTCCGACACCTCGGCTTCGTCCGGGAACGCCAGCCGCACCACCCGCGTCCGCAGATGCGCCTTGGCGAGTCCGAGCAGCAGGATCGAAAGTACCAGGCCCGCTGACACGAGCCGCACACGCGCCTCAGAGAGGAACAGCGCGAGTGCGATTCCAAAGGCGATCGCGCCGCAGAACAGGGCCTGGCTAGCCAGCCCCCAAGCCCACAGATGGCGGGCATAGACACGCGTGATGATGATCTGGCGATTGGCCCAGCGAAGGAAGCCGGTCAGCGTCACAGCGCCTGTGCTCGGCAGCAGACACTTGGGCTCGAACCGTATCCATCCTCCGGCATCGCGGACGGCGCGCGTGAGGCCGTAATCGTCACTGACCGTGTGAGCCCAGTAGCGCTCCGCAACCTTGAGACGCCGGAAATCTTCGGCGCGCACTGCCATCGATCCGCCCCACGCGAAGTTCCGGCGATGCTCGCCAAGCAGAGTGGCGATTGACGCATCCCAGGCGGCGCGCAATCGCGAAGCCCCGCTTGTGCCCGGCAGATACCAGCGGAAACCTGTGCTGACCGTGACGGCGGAATCGCCCAGCGGATCGATGAGCGAGCGCAGCCAGCCAGCCCGTGGCCGCGCGTCGGCATCCGCGAATACCAGCACTTCAACTTGCGGCGACACCGCCTCGATCCCGGCGAGAAGATTGTTGACCTTCTCGCCGCGTTCGATGCTAAGACCGGCCAGCGTCAAGCGAACCTCACGCGGACCGCGCCCGCTTTCGGGCCGATATCGCGAGATGCGCTCGGCGAGATAGGCGCAAGCGGGATCGCTCTCAAGGGCGACGGCGAAAATAAGCTGGTACTCGGGATAGTCCTGCGCGAGAAGCGCGTCGACATTGCGTTCGAGTTCCGCGTCGACGCCGCGCACCGGAACGATGACCGCAGCGGCAGGATGAAAGCCAAGCGGCGCCGCGCGCAGGCTGCGCGCGAGATAGGCGAAGAAGCGATAGCCGTCGCGCAGCGACCATGCGCTTTGCGCGAGCAGGGCCGCGGCCAGGACCAGGAACGCCGGGAAGAGGAAGGGCATCGGCTACTCAGCGCGGATCGGCCCAACTCCGAGCTCCGGCCTGCCCGCCTCGGGGACCCGCCGGCTAAACCGGAAGCATGTCCGACAGCTCCAGCTCCAGATTTCCGGGGTTGGTTGCATAGCCTAGTCCAGTATGCATGTCGACCTGGCCGCTGCGGATCAGGCGCTCGATTTCTCCGTCGAAATGCTGCATCCCGTAGAGATTCCCATCGCGCATGGCGTCGAGCAATGTCTTGCCTTGCGACTCGCCCTTCTCGATGTATTCCCGGGTGCGCACCGTCGAGCGCAAAATTTCGACAGCGGGGATGCGCCCCGCCCCGTCCTGCCGCGGGATCAGCCGCTGGGCGATGACGTAGCGGAAGCAGCGGGCGAAGCGCATGCGTATGGTGTGCTGGTCGTTGAGCGGGAACAGGCCCACGATGCGCTCCACGGTCTCCGAAGCGTCGATGGTGTGCACGGTGGAAAGCACCAGATGTCCGGTTTCCGCCGCCTCCACCGCGATTTCCGTCGTTTCGCGATCGCGCATCTCGCCCACCAGGATCACGTGCGGAGCCTCGCGCAGCGCGGCCCGCAGGGCGAGTGCGAAGCTCGGTGTGTCACTGTGCAATTCGCGCTGGTGCACCGTGGAGCGCTTGTGGCTGTGCAGAAACTCGATGGGATCTTCGATGGTGATGATGTGGCAGGCGCGCTGGCGATTGATCTTGTCGACCAAGGCCGCCAGCGTGGTCGATTTTCCGGAGGCCGTGGGACCGGTGACCAGCACCAGCCCGTTGAGCAGCTCGGCGATGTCGCCGATATGTGGCGGCAGGCCCAGGTCCTCAATGGCGGGGATCGTGGTCGCGATCACGCGCATCACGATGGCGCGCGTACCGCGCTGGTTGAAGATGTTTGCCCTTAGACGCGCGAGTGAAGGCACGCTGTAGGAGAGGTCGCAGGCGCCCTCCTCGGCCAGCTTGGCGGCGGCCATGCTGTGGGCCCCCATCACCTCCAGGGCGATGCTCGCCGTGTCGTCCGGTGTCAATTTGCCCAGTCCGGGCACGTCCACAGCGGCCAGACTTGGTCCGCACCCCACCTGAACCGGCCGGCCCGGCGAGAAAAACAGGTCGCTGCCGCTGGGAAAAGCCTCCAGGGCAATCCTGACGATTTCAGGCAGTGCGGGGCGTGCCGCTACCGCGCCTTCCGAGGTGACCGCCAAGTTCACGCCCATACTGACCCACACTTTCGAAACGCTTCTTCTGTGCCAGCGCTCAAGGCCTTGGCCGGCCTCCGCCCCTCAGCGGCCGCCGGGACGACTCAACTCCTCGAGCACCGGCCGGAGCCGGGCCAGCGCCTTGACCAGACGGTCCCAAGTCTCCAATGCGCCCGGATATTGCCCTGAAATCGCTTGGGTTTCCAGTTCTCCGGCCGCTTTGCGGGACTCCGTTGCCGAGA
>JASHPE010000107.1 GCA_030038235.1 Terriglobia bacterium | reverse complement strand
GCAGCATTCGGCATTCGTGGGGCGTGGTTCGCAGATCGGAGATGCCTATGAAGACCGTGCGCTCGGTTTTGCTGGTTCACAACGAACCTGACACCTTCCGTGGGCTGGAAGAGATGCTACACGAGCAGGAGATTCGCACCTGTCACGCGCATCATTACGCAGAGGCGCGAAGCATCTTGAAGGATGCGGGTCCCATCGATTTGGTTCTGACGGATGCGATGCTGCCGGATGGCACCTGGAAAGACGCGATCCGCCTCGTGCGCAAGATGGCGAAGGGCACACCGGTGATCGTCATGTCCCGGGTCGTGAATATGCAGCTCTATCTCGACACCCAGGACGGCGGTGCGGCTGATTTCATTGTGCCGCCCGTGGCGCCGCGCGAGCTGGCCCACGTCCTCGCAGTGGCGATGAATCGGACTGTCCCGCCCGGAGTCAGGCGCCCGCGGGCCTCGATCCGCCGTTCGCAGTCGGCTGGCGACCCGACGAGACTCTGGAGTGGCACGGCGTGAAATATGGCCGTCCGCCGCGATTCAAAAGCGGGCGGGCGGGGCGCCCGCGCTACTGCGCTTTCTTGAAAATGGCGCTGGTGTTTTCGTCTTCCACGATCTGGTGATAGAAGCCTTTCAGGTCCGCCAGCTTCCCGGTTGGCACCAGCACGTCTTTGATCTCATAGCTGCGCGTATAGTGCAGGGTCTTGCCGTCAAATTCCACCTTGCTCTTATAGCTGGCGGCGCCCACGTCGAGGGATAGAGGCTGGGGTAGACCGTCGGGCTTGTAACCGGGCGGCAGGTCGATATCCACCAAATCTCCTTGCAGGGTGGCGGCGTCGTACTCCACGGGGTACTGGCGATCCTTCTTATCGAAGGCCAATTCCTCTTTGGTTCCAAGGACGCGCGGCCGGACGAGCAGCAGATCCCCCGCCGTCTGCGCATAGCTGTCCGCTTGAACGCCGTAGCTCAGCACGGGATTGGTGCCCAGGTCATCGAGGCCCTCCAGTTTATAGCCTCGAAGGGTAAATCCACCCAAGAACTTCGAGAGAAAGTCCTCAGTGGCTTTGCGGCGGTCGGCCTCGGGGAGGCTGAGCAGTTGGGCGCGCAACTCGACGGCCGGCTCGCCCCAGCGGATCTCGGTGACCACGCCGGTCAGGGTACCGTCGGGCGCGAGCGAAAGCCTCGCGGACCGCAGGAGACGGTTCAAGCTCGGCGGGAGGAGCGGAAGCTTCACCAGCGATCCGCCATCGTCGGTGACCAGGAGCCCGTAATTCGCCTGCAGAGACTGCGGCAGAAAACCGATGCTCACGTAGGGATCAGTGGGGTCGAAGAAGAGCAGCTTCCCAAGCTTGGGATCGTCTGGGACGGCGTAAAACTTGTCGGTGTCGTCATCGGCCGGAAGCTGAATGGCCAGTATCACATGATCGAATTCCATGGCCGTCGGAAAGTCCGGCGTCACCACGCCGCGCTCGTGGTTGATCAGCACGTAGTACGACTTCACGCCCGCTTCGGCCAGCATCGTACTGAGCAGGGTCGCCTTGTCCTTACAATCCCCATAGTGGTTCGCGAATATGTCTGCGGCGGGGTGGGGCTGGAAGCCGCCCTTTCCAATCTCGATGGCAACGTAGCGGATATCGCTCTGCACGAAGGCCGCCAACGCTTTGATCCTATCGTCGTCGTTGGCAGCCTTGGCGGTAAGCTCCGCCACTTTCTGCTTGATCTCAGGCGAAGCCTCACGGCGACCGGAAGAGAGCTGGAAATACCAGCGCCCCACGTCCTGCCACGTCGCATGCCGCGCTGCAACTGTGGCGCCCGCCGGCGCAAAGTAGGAGACGCCCAGCCGTCCCGCCACGGCACGCCAGGGCGGCATGGCGGGCTCATCGGCAATCGCGGCGACGTTCTGAATCTCCCACGCCCAGGCGTTTCCGCCCAGCGTCTCGGGCTCCTGCTTGGAGTGGTTCAGCCAAAACGAGTCGTATTCCCAGGACGCGGGCAGGTGTAGCTCGAAACGGGCGCGCAAGACGGGAATCTCATCCTGGAAGTCCCACGTATCCTGCAGCACGCTCGGCCGCCGCCGCTGCTCGTATTCGTAGCCGACTACGTTGCCGGGCTCGGCGGCGGGGATTCTCATCACCTTGGCGCGCGTATCGGTGTACAGCGCCTCGCTGAACAGCCCGGTTTCCACCGCGTCTTTCTCCTTCAGTTCGTAGTCACGCCCGTCCGCGGGGATGCACCACGCTTTGAGATACGTAAGTCGGGTGTCTTTGTCGAAGGTCACGCCAACCACGCCGAGGTCTTTGCCTTCAGGCCGAAGAATCTTGATGGCCTTACGGTACTGGGTCTTGATCTCACCGTTGGCCGCGACTGTGGTCACCTGCTCGCTGTAGAGGACCACGGCGCGCGTTTCTTCGGGATACTTCGGCAGCGGGGACTGCGCCGCGGTTCGGAGCCAGTCCGGAGTGGTGGCGGAGGCGATCGTTACGCCCGCGACCAGCGCCAGCACGGGAGCGATTGCCGTTCGGCTCAGGCGCCGGAGGGTCGTTTGCCAAACGGGGCTAGCGTCCTGCACCCGCCTGGCCCAGAGAAGTCGATTGGAGTACGAATTGATTCTCATCACCTTGCCTCACTGATGTCAGGAACGCGCGCAATTCCGAGTAGTATTGCGGCGGGATCAGGCCCTGTTGCAGCATAAAGTGGCGCCGGATCAGGACCGAGCCACCGTGATCCTCGAGGGTCAGCTCATATTCGCCGAAGACGTTCTTGACGTTGCGCGGCGCAGGCAAGTTCTCCACCCGCATTGACTTCGGCAATTGGAGCGTGAACTCGTCCGATTGCTCGTAAGGATACGTGATGTAAACGGGCAAGTTGCGCTGCGCGCTCTGGAAGGAATACTTGACCTCGCCGGGAAACGGCATGGCCGGATAAAGCAAGCGGCTGAGACCGATGCGCGCCGAGCCCTCCACAGTCACCGTGAAATCGATTTTCAGCGGCTCGTAGCTGTTATCCCAGCCGGTCACACTGTTGAGCGTAATGGCCGCGCCGGAGGGGAACCAGCCCTTCAGCTCGTCCTCGAGCGCCTTGCGCCGTCCCGTGTCGTCGCGCTCGCGATTTTCGAAGCGGCGCTGCAAGGCGTCCTGCCCCGTGAACGAAACCTCGAATTGCCCGGTCACGCCGGCATCGTCGCCAAGCTGCAGCGTGGCCTTGCGGGAGATAACCGTATCGGAGCTCGGCGAAGGGGGAATCTTGATGCTGGTGGCGCCGTCCTTATCCAGGCGGAAGCCGGCGGTCGTGTCCTCCGACCAGGGTACAAGACCGTACGGACAAAAGGGCGTCGCCGGATCGAAGAACTGATCCTTACCATTGACCTTTACCACGGTCAGATTGGCCGTCAACTGCGACCAGTCCAGCAACTGCGGGGCGAAGAAGCGCGTATCGCGCTGGGCGACCTCCACAATCGCAGCATCGAAGCCGGCGGCGCGTGCCATGGCCACGAAAAGGTCATTGATCTGGTAACCCCAGCCGTAGCCGTGCTTCACCACATCGCCTGCAGTGTTGTTGTCGCTGAGCTTTTCGCGCCTCTCCTCCTGCTCGGTCTTCTGCGACTCGAAGCTCAGGTTACGGATCTTCTGCACGCGGTCGTATATCTTACGGAGCTTCACTTCCGGCAGATCGGAGGTCTGTGTCACTGACTCCAACTCCCGAGCGACACTCTTATCCTTGCCAATGAAGCTCTCCACATTCTTGGCGTGCTTGTTACCCTCCTCAGTCCAAAACCAGTCTGTGCCTTGAGTGTTCTTGGGGACGCTCGTGAAGATATAAAAGAACTCCACGCGTCCCTTCAACATGTCCTCCGGCGGGATGTAATCTTCGGCCTGAAACGCTGGGATGTCCTGGGCGTCGAATTCTATCAGCCCCTGATGGTTCATCGGCTTTGCGTCGCCCGGTAATTCAAACCACGTCCAGCTCAGCCCGAAGCTCGGGATCGGTCTGAAGGAAAAATGTGCGCGCTTGGTGAACAGCTCATCCTGGACCAACCAGCGGGCGGTCAAGGTGGGGCTCAATTGCGACAAGTAAAACCCGATGCCAGGACTCTGCAATAGCGATTGTGGAACCTGCTCCCACCGCTCCGTGTAACGATACTCTATAATGCTGCCGGGTTGAACATCAGGCAGGGTAAAGGTCTTGGCCAGATAGTTCACGCCCCTGGCCTTCACGACCTCCTTGGTGAATACCTTCCCGTCAAAGTCGCTAACCCGGCCGTCGGGTTGTACCGTGCGCGCATCAATATCCTCGATCCGCGTCCGCCCTTTGAAGAAGCGAATCGACCGGTCGCCGTATTTCTTGCCCTCGTCCTTGAGGATTTTGATGCGATAGTAGTTTTTCGAAAACCCGTTATTGTCGTCGATGATCTCCTCACGATAGAGAATGATCGCCGAGGCTCCGGGATTGGCAGGATCGTCCGCCAGCGCCCACTCGCTCTTCGGAATCTCGGGCCAGTCCTGAGCGGCGGCAAGCCCTGCCGACCACAGTCCCGCTCCGAGCAAGAACAGTAACCCACGTAGAACCCTGCGCAGCATCGTCACCCCCCCCGAGTCGCGATGCGGCAGACGATCACCGGCCAATGCTATATCCCGGCTGGACCTCTGCCTCACGTCTCCTTGCTTCTGAATATCACCGATCCCTCAAATTTCAAGCGAAATTGATGTACGAATCCTGCTATTCGTAAACAAATCCCGCTATGCGTTCAAACGATTCTGTAATAAGTCTTCCGACTACCGACGGACATAGAATACACCCGACGCAGGATTTTGCAAGCTACTGTCAGCTCAACGCGGGTGGCGGCGACTTCGGTTCTTATGGCACCGCTCCACCTTTCGACTTGACACATCCTATAGGATATTACATCCTATAGTGTGTCCACGGTTCGAAGGATCGTTCTCGATACTTCGGTCGTTGTGGCGGGACTGCGCAGCCGGTTCGGGGCGGCCAACGTCCTCCTGCGCCTGGTGGCGAACCATCGCTTGCAAATGCTTGCTGCGCCGCCCCTGTTCCTCGAGTACGAGGAGGTGCTCAAACGGGCCGAACAGCGTTTGAGCCACGGGTTGAGCCTCGGTGAAATCGACGAATTGCTCGCCGAACTGGCGGCATTGGTCGAACCGGTTGACATTCATTTTCAGTGGCGCCCGCAAGGTCGCGACCCGAGCGATGAAATGGTGCTGGAAGCGGCGGTCAACGGCCGTGCGGACGCGTTGGTGACTTACAACATTGCGGACTTCGCCGCCGCCGGCGAACGATTCAAATTAGCGATTGTGGAACCAGCGGAACTGCTGCGGAGAGTGAGACGATGAGCAAGGCAACCTATCCTTTGAAACTCCCCCTTTCGGTCAAGCAGGCTGCCCAGCGGCTGGCCAGGGAGGACGGCGTGTCCCTGAACCAGTGGATCGCGGCTGCTGTGGCCGAGAAAGTTGGCGTAGTCGAAACTGCCGCCGAGTTCTTCAAGAAGCGCGCGGGAAGCGCCACCGGAGCGAGACTCATGCGGTTCTTGGAGAATGCTCCCAAGGCGTCTCCTGATCCGGCGGACCGAGTGCGGTAGCACTCGATCGCCACCGGCGAACCGCAGCAGCGCGGATGTCCCGCCACTTCAGCAATCGCATCTAAGTCAGCACCCGATCCAGAATCTGTCCCACCGCGCGATAGCCCTCGATAATCGCCACCTTGTGGTCCGCGGCGCCGCCGAGATCGGTGTTGGCGAACGCGATGCGTCCGAAGGGGATGTTGCGCAGAATCTCGCGCGGCGCGGGCTGGCCGTCCTTGCCGAAGAAGAAGCCGGGCTGCGGATTCACATAGGCGTGGCCCCAGCGATTCAGGATAATTCCGGCGATGTCACGCCTCGCGTCGAAGCCGGTGCGCGCGAACATATCGGTCATCTGCTCGCGAATCTGGCGCTCGTACTCGCGGAAGCTCGTGGCCAGCAACTCGGCGCGTCCGCGATTGCCCTGCTCCTCGATTCCGAGTCCGGGGTAGCAGTAGAGCACCTTGAATGTGAGCACGGTGGGCGACTCCGGCCCGATCGTCTTCTGATCGGTCGAGAAGAGCGGCACTTTGTGGACGCAGACGAAGCTGCCCAGACCCTCGTACCAGCTCGCGCCTGAGATTCCGAGCTTGTAAAGGAACATCCAGTTGCGCACAGCGACGTTCATCACCATGCAGGGCGAGCGATAGAACTGGTTGTAGGCTTCGAGATGGCTCGCGGGCAGATCGCGAACGATGCGCTTCGTGGTCCAGCAGCCGCCGGCCACCACCGCCGAGCGCGCCCTTAGTCGATACACCTTGCCTTCGCGCGTGTAGGTAATCCACACGAAGCCGGACTTGTCCGGCTGGCCCGGATGCTCGTGCTCCACGCGCACGACTGTCGCGCCGAGGCGCACTCTGGCAGGACGGTCATTGTCCATTGGGCCCGGCGGATCGAGCGCGGTGAAATCCACGTTGTTGCGGCAGACGGCTTCGAGCGTCTTCGGACCGGGAATCGAATCGGGAATCAGCGTCTTGACGATATGCCGCGCGATGCCTTCGTTGCCTCCGGGAAACGCCTGCCAGCCGGTTTCGGAGCTGTCATCGAGGCAATGCAGGTCGTCGAAGGCATATTCGCAATAGGCGGAGAGCACGTCCGGGCCGAGCCCGTATCCGCCGCCTTCGCCGGGCGTCATGAAAGTGCGGATCACGTCCTGGGTGAGGCCGCGATCCTCGATGAGATGCTGCTCGATGGTCATGCTGTCGAGCCGGCGCGACTTGGCGTCGCCCGGATAGTCGTAGGGCTTGGCGGACGAGCGGCCGCGACCGCGCCGGCGCCGCAGTTCGGCGCGCATGGCGGGCGGCACGGGCAGGTTGTCGGGATTATGCGCCATCGAACCCATCAGCCAGATTCCTGGCTTCTGCCCGAACTTGGCGCCGAACCAGGTGCCGTTCGGTCCGGGCATCGCCTCGAAGGTACGCCCAAGCGTGATCTCGGGCAGCGAACTTCCCCATGCCTGATACTTGAACTCGGCGAGGTCGAGCCCGATCATCTCGTAGAAGCGCGCGATGAAGCTGTGCGGATAGGGGATCTGGAAGTGATCGGCGCCTTGAGGCGCCATAAGCCGCTGGCCGTCCACCACGAACTCGTTGCGACGCGCTTCGCCGCCGAGCATGGGGTGATTTTCGAGCACGAGGCACTTCAGCCCGTCGCCGCCTTGCGTCTTGAACGCGAGCGCTGCACCGAGCCCGCTCACTCCGCCGCCCACGATGACGCAGTCGAAGATCTCGCCGGTGTCCATGGCATCGGGCGGAGGCGAGTCGAACGCATGATCGCGAATGCGATGCGCGGCGTTCATCACCTCGGCGGTGTTGCCGTTCGACGTGCGGTAGTCGCCCACGCCGCCCGGTCCCGTCCAATCGTCGTCGCGACCCTCAGCCAGGATCTGCCTCGGAAACGCATTCCCGAGCAGCAGTCCTCCCGAGGCCAGCAGCGTGGAATTCAGGAAATCGCGCCGGCGGATGCGGCTGTCCATCCCCAACACTTTGTCCTGCGTTTTGGTGCCATCCGAATCGGACATCAGTCCTCCTGACGCCTCAAGAAGATTTCACCACGGAGAACACGGAGGCAGAACTCTCCGTCCTCTGTGACCTCTGTGGTGAATCTTCGCGCTAATCCCGCTGTGCTTGGGCCACGGTCTCCGGCAGCGGCGCTTCCTGACCCGGCTCGTGCTCGCGCGGCACGTCGATCACGAAGCGTGTGCCCTGCCCGGGCTCGGACTCCGCTCGGATTGTGCCGCCGTGCGCTTCCACGATCTGACGCGTGATGGCAAGGCCGAGCCCGGTGCCCTGCGCAAATCCGGGGCGGAACGGTTCGAAAAGACGATCGAGCTGCTCGGCGGTGAGCCCGACGCCGGTATCGGAGACGATCACGCGCACCGTCGGGCCGCCATCGTCTTCGACCGCCACCGTCAGGACGCCTCCCGCAGGCATGGCCTTCAGCGAATTATCGCAGATGTTCCAAAGCACCTGGCGCATGCGGTCAGGATCGACGGCCGCGACGACGGGATTCGGCGGAAAGCGCCGCTCCAGCCGGCAGCCGCCCGGCAGCACACGAGGATGATGTTCGGGCAGGAGCAGCGTTTCGTCGAGCAAAGCGACCAGGTCCACGTTCCGGAACTTCAGCCGTTGCTCACGCGAGTAGGCCAGAAACTCCGAGACCAGCTTCTCCAATCGCGACGATTCGCGATTGACGATCTCGATCAACTTGGCCTGATCGCTCTCGAGCCCACCCAGGCTCTGCAGCACCTGTACCGAGCCCGCGATCGAGGCCAGCGGATTGCGGATCTCGTGCGCGATGGCCGCCGCCACACGGCCGAGCGTCGCCATGCGATCGCGCGCCTGGTAGTCGGCCTCGCGACGCTTTTCGTCCGTCAGATCCTGAAAGGTGACGATGTAGCCCGCCACGCCTTTCTCGGGCAGCCTCAAAGGCGACACGGAGTAGCCCAGAATGCGCGACACGCCGTCAGGCCGGCGGTAGGTGGTCTCGCGACGCGCGTAAGCGCCGGGCGAACTCACGTTGTGGATTCCCGCTTCCGCGGGAATGACGGCGTGGTCGGAGTCAGGCGCGGCCGGGTCAGGGGGCGCGGCTTCAGGCGCGATCGTCTCAGGCGCCGCCGCTCCAGGCACGGGCAACTCCACTTCGGGCAGCGCCGCCTGGATACGGCGTCTTTTCATCTCCCCGGGTGTGCGGCCCAGGATGCGCGCACCGGCAGGATTAAGCTCGTAGATCACGCCGTCAAGCCCGGTACGGATCAATCCCCCGCGCATGCTCTGGATGATGTTCTCGTTGATCGCGGCGAGGCTCTCCACCTGGCCCGCCTTGTCGCGCAATTCCACGTCCGTGCGGCGCAGGGTCTCGGCGAGGAAGCTCGCGAGATAAGCGACGGCGAAGAATCCGAAGAGACTGGCCGCGATGCGTACGCCGAGCGCCCGCGGGTCCATGGGCGCGGACGAGGAAGCGAGAAACGCCAAACCCGGGTGCCTGGCCACCAGTTCCGGATAGAGTCCCGGCAAGTTGGCGATTTCGACCATTGCCCCCAGGCACGCAAAGCTCACGCCCGCCGCGACGTAGGCTTCCGCGCGTGATAAGAGAATACTTGCCAGAATGATGGCCACGAGGTAGAGCGAGAGATAGTTGCTCCCGAGATCGCCGGTAACGTGGACCACGGCGGTGATTACGCCGACGTCCACGTAGATTTGTAGCCTCGCCTGCAGAAAGTAGTCGCGTCCGAGCTGGTGGTAGATCAGGAAGAAGAGGCCGATCACGTACCACAGGACCGTCACCACGCCGAGGCGTTCGATGGAGCCCGCACCGGCCGAGCCAGGCGCAAGCTCGCGGGTGGCGAAATCGATGGCGAAGACCAGAGTGATGATGACGAAGCGGATCTTGATGACCCACAGGAGCCAGGCGCGAAGGTCGGCTGTGGATTTCATGGGATGCCGAGTCGATTATAAGCCGGTTTCTCGTTGAGGAGCACGCTGGTCGAGATCCCGGCCTCGGGCTGCAACTGGAGAACTCACGCCGGCACCGCGAAGGCTTCGTTGATATAGTAACGCTTGACGTCAGTAACGCACCACGATAGTATCTGATGATGTAATCAGGACCTTCCGGGACCCCGAGACGGAGCGGCTTTGGAGGGAAGAATGGAGCCGGCGGATACCTGCAAGCCTGCGGAAGCGCGCATAAGAAACTCCAGATTCTGAACGCGGGGAGAAGCCTGGTTGATTTGGCCCTGCCGCCCGGGAACCAGTTGGAGCGGCTGAGGCGTGACCGGAAAGGACAACACAGCATTCGTATTAACGACCAGTATCGTATCTGCTTCGAATGGCGGGAGGAGAACGCTTACGGTCGAGATTGTGGACCACCATTAAGGAGGAAGAATGGTCCGACGCAAGCCACCGACCGTCGCCGCGCATCCCGGCGAGATCCTGCGCACCGAATTCCTGGAGCCCATGGGAATCACCGCCTACGAACTGGCGAAGGCCTTGCATTGCCCTGGAATCTACGAGATTCTGCGTGAAGAGCGGGCGATCAGCGCTGATGTGGCGTTGCGGCTCGGCAAGTACTTTGGCATGACGCCCCAGTTCTGGATGAATCTTCAAGCCGATTTTGATCTCCGGCTTGCAGCCGCCAGAGCGCCCCTGACCAGGATCAAGCCGCGCTCCGCTGCATAGCCTCGTGCCCGGCAGCACATATTGTGTAATCATTGGCAGAATGGCGTGAAGGTATTCGAGAATGGAAACTTTCTGGCAGGATGTTCGCTACGGCCTTCGAATGCTCGGAAAATCTCCGGGCTTCACCGCGGTCGCGATTCTGACCCTGGCGCTCGGGATCGGCGCGAACACCGCCATCTTCACCTTAATTGACGCTGTCATGCTGCGTACGATCCCGGTGCGCGATCCCGAGCGGCTCGCGGTGTTCAAATGGACGGCGCACAACGACCCGAAGTATCACAGCTACGGAAGCTGGGGCGATTGCGGTCGCAGCGGAAACGGCTCGGGCTGCTCGTTCTCGGTTCCTTTGTTCAAATCCATGCGCGCCCAAGCGAGCGTTTTTTCCGGCCTCACCGCCTTTACGGGACCAATGACAGTTGTTGTGAGCGGCAACGGCGCGCCGAGCATGGCGGGGGCGGAAGTTGTCTCCGGCGATTTTTTCTCCACACTGGGTGTGGGGACAGCGCTGGGCCGGCCGCTCGGCCCGGCCGACGATTCGCCATCGGCGCCGCGAGCGGTGGTGCTGAGCTATGCCTACTGGCAGAAGGCGTTCGGGGGCGAGCGCTCGGTCATGGGCCGCACCGTTCGCTTGAACGGCGCCGCCTTCACCATCGTGGGCGTCACCGACCCGCGCTTCACCAATCTCGCACCCGGCAAAACCCAGGATTTTTTCCTTGCCTTGGCATTGACGCCGCAACTGGGCTTCAAATGGCAAGGAAATCTGAAGGACATGACCGATTCCCAAAGCTGGTGGCTCGTGATCGTGGGACGGCTGAAGGACGGAGTTTCGATGCGGCAGGCGCAAGCGGCCGCCACGTCGATTTTCCGGAACGAGATGCTTCATGGCGCAAAGCCCCTGTCCAAGGAAGCCGACGATCCTGCGATCGTGCTGGCGCCGGCGCAGGAAGGGCTCAGCGGGCAGCGCCAGAGGTATTCCACTGAACTCTACGTTTTGATGTTCGCCGTCGGCTTCGTCCTGTTGATTGCCTGCGCCAACATCGCCGGCCTGATGCTGGCGCGTTCTGCCGCGCGCCAGAAGGAGATCGCAGTGCGATTGGCGCTGGGCGCGGGCCGGCGGCGAATGGTGCGGCAATTACTCACCGAGAGCGTGATGCTGTCGGTTGCAGGTGGAGTTTTCGGAGTGTTGATCGCTTACTGGGGCGTGCACTCCATAACGGCGCTGGTCGCAAGCTCCCCAGACCGGCCGTTTCCCTTCGTGATCGCGCCGGACTGGCGCGTGCTTGCTTTCACGATTAGCGCTTCCGTGCTGACGGGAATCTTCTTTGGACTCGCGCCCGCGCTGCGCAGCACGCGCCTCGACCTGACGCCCGCGCTCAAGGAAAGCGCATCATCGCTTCCCCCGGGAACGGGGCGCGCCGGCCGTCGCTTGCATCTGGGCGGCGTGCTGGTGATGGCGCAGGTGGCGCTCTCCATCCTGGTGCTGATTGGGGCCGGATTGCTGGTGCGGACGCTTCAAAATCTGCGGGACATCGACCCTGGTTTCGATACGCAGAATATTCTGCTGTTCGGAATTGACCCCACGCTTTCGGGCTACAAGGATGCGCAGATCGACATCCTCTATCGCGACCTCCAGGATCGCTTCGCGGCGATTCCCGGCGTCATCTCCGCCAGTTATGCGTCTGATCCGCTGCTGAGCGGCTCGTTGTGGTCGACCGACATTCATTTGCCGGGGCAGCCGGAAAAATCGAGCGTCGAGGCCGATACGCTCGCCGTTGGTCCCGGCTTTTTCTCTACGCTGCACATCCGGCTGCTCGCCGGACGCGCGCTTAATTCCGCCGATTTCACGACCGCGGCGGCCACCGACGCCGCCCAAAGAGCTGCCGAGGAAGCGTCAAAGAAGCCTGCGGCTTCGGAATCGTCCAACACCGCTTCGAAAGCTCCTTCGCCGACCGATGTCGCAGGTGCGCCGATCCCGGTGATTGTCAATGAGACTTTCGCCCGAAAGTACTTTGGTAAAGAGAGTCCGCTCGGCCGGCATTTGGACGAGGCGGAGGGCGACGAGCCGAGCACCGGGCCGAAATCGCCGGGTTATCAGATCGTCGGCGTGGCGGGAAACACGAAGTATGACAGCCTGCGCCGCGAGATTCAGCCCACCATGTATCGACCCCTCACGGGTGGCGGCGCGCACTTCGAGCTGCGGACGGCGGCAACCGCCGCGGCGCTGCTCCCCATCGTGCGCGATATCGTAAATCGCGCGGGCGACAACCTGCCGATCTTCGACGTCGCCACGCAATCGCAACGCATCGACCAATTGCTCTCGCAAGAGCGGATCATGGCGCGGCTGTCGAGTTTCTTCGGCCTGCTCGCGCTCGTGCTCGCCTGCATCGGTCTCTATGGCCTCCTCTCCTATGAAGTGACGCGCCGCACGCGCGAGATCGGCGTCCGCATGGCGCTCGGGGCGCAACGGCGCGGGGTCTTACGCCTGGTGGTGGGTCAGGGAATCCTGCTGGCGCTCGCGGGAAGCGTGGTCGGCATTGCGGCGGCTTTCGCGGTCACGCGCTATCTCGCGAGCCTGCTCTACGGAGTGCGTCCGGTCGATCCCTTGACGTTCACGGCGGTCGTGGTCCTGCTCGCCGTGGTTGCGGTCGCCGCGTGCGCCATCCCGGCGCGCCGCGCCGTCAGCGTTGATCCTATGGTCGCGCTGCGATACGAGTGATCTCGCCTTATGAAAGCCCTCCACTTTGACGGCCAGCTTTCGCTGCGCGACGTCCCCAATCCCCAACCCGCTTCGGGCGAAGCTCTGATTCGCGTTCGTCTGGCGGGTATTTGCGGCACCGACCGCCAGATCCTCAAAGGCTACTCGGGATTTCGCGGCATTCCCGGCCACGAATTTGTGGGCGAGGTCCTGAAGTGCGACGATTGCGACGACAAGCCCTGGATCGGCCGGCGCGTGGTGGGCGAGATCAACGTCACTTGCGGGCATTGCGATTGGTGCCGGCGCGGCCTCGGACGCCATTGTGTGTCGCGCACCGTGATGGGAATCATCGGGCGGCCCGGCGCTTTCGCGGAGTTTGTCACGCTGCCGGTCGCGAATCTGCATGAAGTGCCGGGCGAGGTGCCGGACGAGGAAGCGGTGTTCGTAGAGCCGCTCGCAGCCGCTGCGGAAATCCTGGAGCAGATGCCGCTCGCTCCGGGAACGCGCGTTGCCGTGCTCGGCGCCGGACGCCTCGGCCTGCTGGTGGCGCAAGTGCTGCGCCATGCGGGGGCCCAGGTGACGGTGATCGGACGCACTGGGCGGAGCGACTGGAAACTGAAGCTGGCGCAATCGTGGGGTCTGAACACGGTCCGGCTCGAGACCGCCGGGGAGGTTGGGGCGCATGGCGATGCGCCCCTACAGCCGCGCAGCTTTGCCGTGGTGGTTGAGGCCACCAGCTCGCCGCAGGGCCTCGAAGAGGCGCTGCAACTAGTCGAACCGCGGGGCACGGTGGTGATGAAGTCTACCTTCCATGAAGTGGCGCACTTCGATACCGCCAACTTGGTGGTGAATGAGATCACGCTGCTCGGATCGCGTTGCGGCAACTTCGCGACTGCGCTGGACCTGCTGCCTCGCGACGCCATTCACGTGGAAGAGATGATCTCGCGCGTGTTTCCGCTGGCTGAGGGCTTGGAAGCGTTCAACTACCTCGAGAGCGCGTCTTGCCTGAAGGTCCTGCTGCGAAACGGGTAGAGAGTCTGCATGAAAACGTGCGGCCGCGGGGGAGAAGAGAGGTTTCCCGGAGGTCGATTTTTGCAAAACGAAGCTAAGAAACTCGGTTAGAATCAACAAGATGGTCCGAAAACGAAGCCAAAGCGAAGCTAAATGAAGCTACGGGGCCGGCGGTAAGTCATTTAGACAATCGATTGACAAGAAAGCTGCGGGAAAACGAACCTACGCCCGCCAGGAAGAACGAGAACTGCGGTACAATCGGCAATCGCCAATCGAAGATGGACAATGAGAAAACCATGGACATTGCGGCAATCCAATCCGCCCTCAAAGACTTGAGCCTCGACGGATGGCTCTTCTACGACCATCATCATCGCGACCCGATCGCTTATCGCGTGCTCGGGCTCGATCACATGTTGACCACGCGGCGCTGGTATTACCTGATCCCGGCCTCGGGCCAGCCCGCGAAGCTCGTTCACCGAATCGAAAGGTTCAACTTGGACGGCCTTACGGGCGAGCGGCACGAGTATTCCGCCTGGCGCGAGCAACGTGAAAAGCTGGCGGCGATGCTGGGCGGCATGAAACGGCTGGCGATGGAGTACTCCGCGCTGAATGATATTCCTTACGTGGGGCTCGTCGATGCCGGCACGATCGAACTGGTCCGCAGCTTCGGGATCGAGATCGCATCGTCGGCGGACCTGGTGCAACTGTTCGAGGCGCGCTGGACGCCGGAGCAGTTGGCCGGCCATCTCGAAGCGGGCAAGGTGGTGCACGCCGCGATCCGCGCGGGATTCCGCGCCATCGCCGATGCCATACGCGTGGGTCGCACGACCGACGAGTACAGCATCCAGCAGATCATCCTCAACGCCATGCACGCCGAAGGCGTGGAGTCCGACGATCCGCCCGACGTGGCCGTGAACGCCAACAGCTCCGATCAGCACTATTCGGCCTCGGCCTCAAAGTCGAAGCCGATCCGGCAAGGCGATTGGGTGCTGTTCGACGTGTGGGGCAAGAAGACCACGCCCGGCTCGGTCTACTTTGATATCACTTGGACGGGCTACGTCGGTGATCAGGTGCCGGAGCGTCACACAGCGATATTCAACATCGTGAAGCAGGCCCGGGACGCGGCCATCGACTTAGTACAGACTTCCGTCCGCCAAGGACGCCCGCTCGCCGGCTGGCAGGTGGACGACGCGGCGCGCGGGGTGATCGCCAAGGCGGGCTACGACGACTACTTTGTGCATCGCACCGGGCACTCGATCGGTGAAGATATCCACGGCAACGGCGCCAACATGGACAACTTCGAGACGCACGACACACGCCCGGTGATCCCGCGGACGTGCTTTTCCATCGAGCCCGGCATTTACTTTCCCGACTTTGGAGTGCGCAGCGAAGTGAACGTCTACGTGGAAGAGCGCGACGCGCGCGTCACCGGCGAGATCCAGCAGGCAGTGGTCCCGATTCTGACGATTTAGGCTGCCGCAGTCTAATTTAAAAAGATGGCGAAGACCTCGAACGACGTGGTAAGCAGCAAGGCCGGCTCTGCCGGAAAGGCGTCGAAGCCGGATACGGCGCGGCTGGTGCGTTTATGCGCCGCCGCCTGGCTGGTTCCGGGCGCGGGACACTACATGCTCGGCCGCCGCGGGCGCGCGCTGGTCCTCTTCCTCGCGATTCTCGCGATGTTCGGTTTCGGTCTGGTAATGAAGGGCCAGTTTTTCTCCACGGGTTCGCCATCCTGGCTTGAGACGCTGGGCTATTTCGGCGAAATGTGCGTTGGCCTGGCGATGCCGGTGGCTCGATTCTTCACGTATACCGGCGATCCCTCATTTGTGAGCGCCGACTTCGGCACTGCGTTTCTGGTCTCTGCCGGCATGCTGAACGTCCTGGCGATCCTCGACGCTTACGACATCGCGCTCGGGCGCAAGCCATAACGGCCGGCGCGAAGCAAGAACCGGAGGCACTGGATTAATGGCTCTGGGATCGATGGCCTTGCTCGCCGTAGTTGTCGCCATGGCTGCCGCCGCAGGCGGACCGCCGCGCGTCGGGCAGCCCGCGCCGGATTTTGTCCTCAAGGATCAAAACGGCCGCGAGGTGCGCCTCAGCGACTTCCGAGGCAAGAAGTCAGTAGTGCTCGCTTTCTATATCCGGGCGTTCACACCGGGATGAAGGAAGGAGTTGCTGGCGTATCAGGCTGATATCGCCAACTTCGAGAAAGCCGGCGCGCAGGTGGTCGGCATCAGCGTGGACACCGCCAAACGCAACAAGGCCTTCGCCGACGAACTCCACATCACCTTTCCGGTGCTCAGCGACGAGAGCAAAGAAGTGACGCGCGAATACGGTGTGCTTTACCCGCTGATTCGCGTGGCCAAGCGCGTGACGTTCGTGATCGACCGTCAAGGCGTGATCCGCGAGATCACCGAAGGCGGCGAGGCGGCCGATCCCAGCAAGCGAGAGCAGTCGTGCTCGCTGCTGCCGCACTGATTGAGGATGATATGAAAGTTTTTTTGGCGCAGCCGGGCCGCAACCAAAAGCGAATTCTCCGTGGCCTCTGTGCTGAGAAGCCTCTAAACACAGAGTTCACGGAGGCTCTGTGGCCTCAGTGTTTAAAGCTTTGGGCGCAGAGGACACGGAGATGCCATAAACACAAGGGGTCGAACTTTCATGGCACGCGGTGAATTGAAGCTCATCATCGGCAACATGTTCGGCAACAAGACCGGACGGCTCATCCTCGAAATCGAGACCCTGCGCCAGTTCGGCAAACGCCGGGTGCTCGTGCTGAAGCCCGACACCGACACGCGCAGCGGCGAGTGCCTGATCCGCGATTATCACGGCAAGAGCATGGAAGCCTTCGAGGTTCCGGCGCGCGATCCCTGGGTCGCTCTGCGCATCGTCCGCGAGAAAGAGGCGGAGGCCGGGTCGCGGTTCAATCTGATCGCATTCGATGAAGTCCAGTTCTTCGCCGCCGACTCCGGATTCTTTCGCGTGGTCGACGAGCTGCTGGAACGCGGCTACGGCGTGCTGGCGTCAGGCCTCGCGCTCGATTTCAAGGGTGAGCCTTTCGGCTCCACCCTGCTGCTCTTCGGACTCTGCCGCAGCAATAACGATTGCATTTGGCTCACGCCTCTGTGCGCGCAATGTGGCGCGCCCGCCCCGCTGCCGCAGCGCCTGATCGACGGGCATCCGGCGCCCTACAATTCGCCGCAGGTACACGTGGGCGGCAAGGAGACGTACGAGCCGCGCTGCTACGATTGCTTCGAGCTACCGGCGCGTCCGGTGCCGCCGTATTAAGTTAGGGGCTGGGGGCTGGGAGATATAGGCTCCATGCGTAGCCTCTATGGTTTCGCGCGTCACCCGAAGAGTGGTTACTCGACAAGCGAGAGCAGCGCCTTCTCGTCGATCACCTTCACGCCCAGCGACTTTGCCTTCTCGAGCTTTGACCCGGCTTCCTCGCCCGCGACCACGTAATCCGTCTTCTTGCTCACCGATCCCGTCACGCGACCGCCCGCGTCTTCGATCATCCGCTTGGCGTCTTCTCGCGAATAGGTAGGCAGCGTCCCGGTCAGCACGATGATCTTGCCGGCAAGCGGACCTGCGCCTTTGGGCTTCTTTCGTTCGGCGGCGGGAATCTTGAGCTGCTCCTTCAGCTTTTCCATCACCTTGAGGTTGCGGGGCTCGCGGAAAAACTCCGCAATCCCGGACGCCGTCTTCTCGCCGATCTCATTGACCTCGTCAAGTTCGGCCTCGGTGGCGCGCTCCAGATTGGCGAGCGATCCGAAATGCTCCGCCAGCACCTGGGCCGTGCGCTCGCCCACAAAGGGAATGCCGATGCCGTAGATTGCGCGAGCGAGGTCAGCCGTTCTGCTGCGCTCGATTTCACCGATCAGGTTGGCGGCGGATTTCTCGCCCATGCGTTCCAACGCTTCGAGCTGATCCGCCGTCAGCGTGTAGAGATCGGCCACGTCGCGAACGAGCTTCGTCTCGACGAGTTGATCCACCAAGGCGTCGCCCAGGCCGTCGATGTCCATGGCGTGTCGCGCGGCGAAATGCCGCAGCGATTCCTTGAGCTGCGCGGGACACGCCTTGTTCATGCAGCGATAGGCCACTTCGCCTTCGGCGCGGAACACTTCACCCCCGCAGACGGGGCAGCGCTTCGGCATCTCGAACGCGCGTCCGTCAGGCGCGCGCTTCGTCACCTTCACGACCTGCGGGATCACCTCGCCGGCGCGCTGCAGCAGGATGGTGTCGCCGATCTTCACGCCCAGGCGTTCCACTTCGTCCATGTTGTGCAGGGTGGCATGGCTGACCGTGACGCCGCCCACATCCACGGGCTCGAGATCGGCCACCGGAGTGAGCGTTCCCGTGCGGCCCACCTGCGCCCTGATGTCCTTAACCACCGTCGTCGCCTGTCGCGCCGGATACTTGAAGGCAACGGCCCAGCGCGGCGATTTGGCCGTCCATCCCAGCTCCCGCCAGAGCCGCGTGTCGTTCACCTTGATCACGATTCCGTCGGTCTCGTAGTCAAGCTGATCGCGTTTCGTTTCCCACTCCTGGATGTATTCGAGGACTTCGTCGAACGAGTGGCAGAGCTTCCGGTGCGGATTCACCTTGAAGCCGATCGCGGCGAGCGAATCCAGCACCTTCGAGTGCTCGGCGAGCGGCGGAACCCCGTTCACCAGCGCGAAGTAAAGAAAGATGTCGAGCTTGCGCTGGGCGACGATGCGGGAATCGAGAAGGCGGATGGAGCCCGCAGCCGAATTGCGTGGATTAGCGAACTTGGGTTCACCGGCGGCTTCGCGTTGCGCGTTCAACTGCTCGAATGCCTTGCGTCCCATGATCACTTCGCCGCGCACCTCGAAACTCTCGGGGCTGTTCCAGACGCGGAGCTTCGCGGGCTCGATCCGCAACGGCAACGAGCGGATGGTGCGCAGGTTCGGTGTAACATCTTCGCCGCGCACGCCGTCGCCACGGGTCACGCCGTGCGTGAGCACACCGTGCTCGTAGGTGAGCGCCATGGAAAGTCCGTCCAGCTTCAGCTCGGTGACGTAATCGACCTGTTCTCGTCCCGAAAGCTCGCGCACGCGGCGGTCGAAGTCGCGAAGCTCGTCGACCGAGTACGTGTTGTCCAGGCTCATCATGGGCGTCGAATGCCGTACCTGCGGGAACTCGGCAGCCGGCTGGCCACCGACGCGCTGCGAGGGAGAGTCAGGCGTGATCAGTTTAGGGTGTTCGGCCTCCAGTTCCTGGAGGCGTTCCATCAAAAGATCGAATTGGCGATCGGAGATCTCGGGATCGTCGAGCACGTAGTAGCGGTACTCGTGGCGGCGAATCTCCTCGCGCAGTTTTTCGATTTCTTTGGCGACTTGCGACGGCACAGGTCTCCTCGGCCGAATCGAATGAGCCGGATCACTGAAATTATAGCGTGCCTTGGCCTGGGCGCCGCGATTAACCAGCTTGACACTGGCCGCGGCTGGCGCTAACGTCATTTGCGGAGATATTTGGCCGAAGTCTGCACGCCCGGGAAGCGACGGAGAACGTCAATGAAAGCAAGAACGATTCTGGCAGGGTTTCTGCTGGTGCTCGGTTGTGGTATGGCTGCATGGGCTCAACGCGCGGACTCCGCACCAGCGGCGCCTTCCAACGCCCGCTTTGGCGATCCTAGCGTTACGGCCCCGAACTACCAGGATTATCACTACGGTGTGGTGAAGAGCGTGAGCGATTCCAGCCTGGTTTGCGACAGGACCGAATACGGCGACGATCAGGCATTCAAAATCGATAAGAAAACGAAATTCACCCACGACGGCAAGCCCTCGGCCGCCGCCGATCTCAAGACGGGTGACAAGGTTTGGATGAAGATCCGAACGGACAAGAGAAGCGGCGACATGACGGCCTTGAGGGTGATCAGTGGAGTGTTTGACGCCTCGCTCACCAAATGAGGTCTCCTCTTCCTGTTGAATCACGCGACACTCATCTACAATCCTGTCGCCGGGCGCCGCCCGGCCCGGCGCGCAGGTGAAGTCCGCGCAGCGGCCGAGGTTCTGCGGCATGCGGGATGTCATCTTGACATCGTGCCGACTGTGCGGGCCGGCAGCGCCGGCGATTTGGCGCGGGAAGCGGTGCGCCAAGGCACTCAAGCGATCTTCGTCTGCGGCGGTGATGGCACCATCAACGAGGTCGTGAATGGTATAGCGCAGGGTGAATGCGCTCTGGGGATTCTGCCGGGCGGCACAGCTAACATCGCGGCCAAGGATCTGGGCCTGCCGCACCATCCCGTCGCGGCGGCACGCGTTCTGGCGCGTGCCGTGCCGCGTCGGATCGCGCTCGGTCGGGTGACCTGGCATCTGGGCAATCGAAACGGTGTGCCGGAAGCGCCATCGCCGGATCAGCGCTATTTTCTCAGCGTCGCTGGTGTCGGATTCGACGCTTACGTGGTCCATCGCCTCGCATGGAACTTCAAGACCGCGCTCGGTGTGGCGGCTTACGCGTGGGAAGCGATTCATCAGGTCGGCCGATACGGCTTTCCGCGATTCGCGTGCCGGAACAGCCAGGGCGAGTGGCGCGGAACACAGGCGCTGTTTCAGCGCACCGAGCGCTACGCCGGCTGGTTCCACCTCGCGCCGGGAGGAAGTCTCCTGAACAGCCGCATGCAAGTTTGCGTCTTTGAGAGTTCCAGCCCCTTGCGTTACGTTCTTTACACCAGCGCCCTGGCGTTGCGCCAGCATCTCGGGCTTGGAGACGTTCACCTCGTCGAGGGCTCGCATCTGGCTTGTTCCGCGGAAAACCCGGTCCGCCCGGTGTACGTTGAGCTTGACGGGGAACTGGCGGGCGAGTTACCAGCCACATTCGAGCTAGTGCCAGACGCGCTGACCCTGCTGCTTCCCGAAGCCGCCGGCCGCTGACTTGGCCTTCCTGCCGGCGCCGAGCCGGCGCGCTATGGATAATCTGACCCATACTCTGACCGGAATTGCGTTGAGTCAGGCGGGGCTGAATCGCAAGACGCGCTTCGCTACGCTGGCGCTGATCCTGGGTTCGAACGCGCCTGACGTGGACGTGCTCGCCGGAGCGCGCGGCAGCGTCAACTATCTCGAGTACCACCGCGGCATCACCCATTCGTTTGTCGGAGTCACGGCACTGGCGCTGATCCTTGCCGTTGGAATCTACTTTGCCGGACGTAAGATAAAGCCCAAACCCTCCGGCCCGCCGCTCGACATCCGCTGGTTGCTCGTGGTTTGCTGGATTGCGACCGTGGGCCATCTGCTGCTTGACTTTACGAATCAGTATGGCGTCCGTCCCTTTCTGCCCTTCATCGGGCGCTGGCATGCCTGGGACATCATGCCGATCTTCGACCCAATTCTCTGGCTGATCTTCGCGCTGGGGTTGGGTCTGCCTTTTCTGCTGCGAATGGTGTCGGAAGAAGTGGGCGCCGGGCGGCCGGGGTACCGGCGGGGCGCGGTGCTGGCGCTGGCTGGGATGGTGTTGCTCTGGGGCCTGAGAGACTTCAATCATCGGCGCGTGCTCACCGAGCTTGCGTCCAATAATTACGGCCAGGAGCCGGCACTCCGGTTGGGCGCTTTCCCAACCCTGAATCCCTTCGACTGGTCATGCGTGGTGGAGACCGACACTGCGTATTACATGCTGCCGGCGAGCGCCCTCAATTCCGACGTCGATGCCGCTCATGCCGAACCGTTTCACAAGCCCGAGCCATCGCCGGCGCTGGACGCTGCCATGAGGTCACACGTGGGCCGCCTGTTTATGAATTTTGCTCGATTTCCCTGGGCAGAGGTCGAAGAGGACCAGGACGAGTACGAGGTGCGCATTCGAGACCTGCGCTTCGACCGGTTCGAGGCCACCGTCGATCTCGATCGCAATCTGGCCGTTCATGACCAGAATTTCAGCTTTACCGGCGAACCCCGGCGATAAGTTTTCCCCCGCTTAGTCGGCAGGCGCCGTCTGCTGCAGGTAACGATAAATCACGATCAGCAGCAGCACGCTTGCCGCAGTGAGGACAGACAGGAACGTCAAGTGGAACCTGAGGAAATGCTCGGCTTCGGCACCGTATCTCATTCCAACCCAGGCTTCGAAGGCGAATCGGATACCGCGTCCGATGACCAGAGCGGACAGCAACCGTGAAGGTTTCATCCCCATGGCGCCGGCGACAATCGGCACCACCTTGAAGGGCGTGGGAGGCGGCAGCAGTGCGGCCACCAATACTGTCGCAAAGTCATTGCGGCGCAGCCAGCGCCGGGCCCGGCCAGCCTCACGCATCTCGGGATTGCGCTTGAAAATGCGTCCGCCGCCTTTACCGAGATAATAGATGCCAAACGAGCCCACGATAGATCCGGCAGTACAGTAAATGGCGTAAAGGGGAGCCATGCCGGGCTGTCGCGCCGCCATGTGAATCAGCAGCAGATCGTTAATGAGCGGAAAGGCCAGGATTGACGAGTCGAGAGCGTTGATCAGGAAAAGACCCCAACCTCCGTAGTGCGCCAGAACATGGCCTAGATGTACAGCAAAGGCTTGGAATGAGTGCATGGTCTCCGGAAAATCGGCACTGGTCATTCTATGGTGAATGTCGTGCGGAGGCAACAGCGGGAGTTGACCGTGTTGGTAGCACATGGTATGTCCGGTTCAATTAGCAAGTGAGATGTCCGCTTTTCAGGCGGCGCATGGTAGAGGTTCATGCCGGAGGCGACATGACCTGCTACGGTGTGACCGCGAGGGAGCGGATGATGAAATTTCAGGAAGTCATCTTGCGGCGATGGCGACAAAACTGACTTGGGGGCAAGCGGCCGAGGCCCTCGGGATCAGCGATCGGCACATGCGGCCTCGGAAGAAGCTCTACGAAGCGTATCTCTACGGACGGATTCTACGACCGGCAGCGGGGCCGGCCCAGTCTGCGGCGCGTACTCTCGAAGAAGGTCGTGCGGCGCGTCTGCCGTGAACCCTATCTTTCGGTCGGGCCTCCTTTCATTTCTCGTCTTTTTGTTCCAAACGGAACGCTTTGGGTCCATAATTTACTCCTCTCTGCTTCTCAAGGTCCAGCGCGTGGTGGTCGCGGCTTGCGCTACTGCTCATCATGCGGGGAGTTCGCACTTGTACGGGAAGATATCGGCCTCGAAGCCGAGCTGGAATAGAGTCACGCTCGGTGTTGCCGCGCTGGTCTTGCTGGCGATCGTCGGGGTCTCGTATCGCGAGTGGAGCCGGTTCAGTCGCGCGAACGCCGAAGCCGGCCGCACGCGCGAAATCCTCGACTCGGTTGACGCTCTGCTCGCCAGCCTGACCGACGCCGAGACAGGCCAGCGCGGATTCCTGCTCACTGGTGAGAACCGCTACCTGGAGCCGTACAACCAGGCAATTCAAATAATTCCCAACAATCTTGCAGACCTCAATAGTTTGCTTGCCAGGCGCCCTGGCGAGACAGCAAACATCGCCCGGCTGGATACCCTTGTAGACACCAAGCTGGCCGAACTCGGCCATACGATTGAAGTGCGGCGCAGCGAAGGCGCTCAAGCCGCTGTGGCGGTCGTGCTCGGCGACCATGACGAGCGCACCATGGATGAGATTCTTCAGCTAGGGGCCGAGATCAAGCGCCATGAGAATTCGGCCCAGAACCAGGCTTCGCGGGACGGCGAAGCGGCCGCAGAAACGGCTCTACTGGCGACGATCGCAGGTTCCATGGTCCTCCTGTTCCTCTTCGCTTTTGGACTGGAGCCTTTTGCGAGTACCGATCCCCAGGCAAAACAAAGATCATGGCCTGTAAGGTACGGGGTGGCGGTGTTGGCCGTGGCTGTAACGGTGGGTTTCCGGGCGGCTTTGACTCCGCTCATGGGAGCCACGGCCATGCCGTTTACCCTTTTTTTCGTCGCAGTCTGGTTTGCAGCATGGTTCGGAGGATTTCGCGCCGGCGCGCTAGCCGTGGCGCTTTCCTTGCTGGCGGGCGCCTACTTTTTTGCTGAGCCGACGGGATCGCTTCTGGTCGCGAGGCGGGACGATCAAACCGCCATGCTGATGCTTGTGGTCGTCGGCTTCGGCATGGCGCTGATAAGCCGGTCGCAGCGGCGGGCCGTGGAGCGGGCCGAGCAGGCAGAGACTGCGGAGCGGCTTGAGCGGCGACGGTTCGAGACGACGCTTGCGAGCATTGGAGATGGGGTCATTGCCACGGATTCGGAGGGACGCGTCACATTCGCAAACAAGATCGCGGGGAACTTACTGAAGGCAGCGGAAGCCGATCTGCTCGGCAGGAATCTTGATGATATCCTGCAGCTTGTGAACGAGCAGACGCGCGGAAGGGTGGATAATCCCGTCGCCAGGGTGCTGCGGGAGGGCGGGGTCGCAGGCCTGGCCAACCATACCCTGCTGATTGCTCGGGACGGCACGGAGATTCCAATCGATGATAGCGGGGCGCCAATACGCGGCCACGACGGTAGCCTCCTGGGCGCGGTGCTGGTTTTCCGGGATATCACCAGGCAAAGGCAGGCTCAACGAGACAGAGAACTCCATCTGCTCACCGAAGAGCGGCTGCGCGTCCTGATTGCGACAAAAGACAAGCTCGAAAAGGCGGAGGCCAAATTCCGGGGCTTGCTGGAGTCCGCTCCCGACGCCATGATCGTTGTCAACCGGGAAGGCGAGATTGTTCTGGTTAACTCTCAAGTGGAGAGAGTTTTCGGCTACACGAGCAACGAGCTATTGGGACAGCGGGTGGAGATGCTCATGCCGGAGCGCTTCCGGGCCGCACATCCCGTGCACAGGACGGGTTTTTTCGCCGAGGCGCGAACTCGCGTGATGGGAGCGGGTCTGGACCTCAACGGCTTGCACAAGGACGGTCATGAGTTTCCCACCGAGATAAGCCTGAGCCCGATCGAAACCGAGGAGGGCCTTCTGGTTACCAGCGCCATCCGCGACGTTAGCGAGCGCAAACGCGCGGAAGAGAACTTGCGCCTGCTTTCGTTGCGCTTGCTCGCCGCGCAGGATGAAGAGCGGCGACGAATCGCTCGCGAATTGCACGACAGCCTGGGGCAGTATCTGACACACGCCAAGGTGGTTCTGGACTCGTTTTTGCAGAAACACGACGGCGATGGTCGAACGATTCAAGCCCTGGGCCACGTCTCCGAGAACCTGGAAAAGTGCCTGGACGAGACGCGCACCATTTCGCACCTGCTTCATCCGCCGCTTCTTGACGAGATGGGCTTCGTCGCGGCGACCAAGGCGTACACCGATGGCTTCTCACAACGCAGCGGCACTCAAGTCAATCTGAGCATCCCAACCGACCTGGAACGGCTGCCTTCCGCAATTGAGCTGGTGCTATTCCGTATCTTGCAGGAAACTTTGACCAACGTTCTTCGCCACGCTCAGAGTCAATCCGTAGACGTCGAGCTGCACGTCGACGGTAATAACATTTCACTCGGGGTACGCGACTACGGGTCGGGGATAGCGCCGGAATTGGAGGCGAAACTCAATCGAAGAGGGGAGGGCGCCGTCGGCCTGAATGGTATGCGCGAAAGGGTTCTTCAACTCGGCGGGCGCCTTGAAATCCGGTCTCAGAATCCGGGCATGCTTGTCCGAGCGACCCTGCCCTTGTCAGCGGCCGGCTTGAAGGGGCAGGCTCACGCACCCGATCAGGCACGATGGCGAAATGAAGTATGACGAGGCTTGGGACGTGCTTCTCCGGCATAGCCACAAAGTCGTGGAACTCGTCGCTTCGCTCCCGTTCATATTAACAGACGAGTTCTCTGCGAAATTTGCTCCTGAGGCTTGCCAAGGCCGGTCATGCCTTCGGTGGCCTCCCGCGACCGGGCTTCCAAGGCTTGCAGCCCTTAAGCTTGCGCGCCCGTTTTCTGCTTTTCAGAAGATGATCCAAGCACAAGCACGCACCTCTTACGGCTGGCTGACCGCATTTCTCGCACTTTCCCTCTCTTTGCTTGCGTATTTGCCAGCGCCTCTGCTTACTCATACTGTCAGGTAAACCATCCTGGATGCGGGGACGCGCCATCTCGCTCACTCCCTCACTGGCTCATTCGCCAGCGGCTCAAGCATGCCCATTATCACCCGAAAGAGCCGGCTGCCGCAGATTAAAGATCGGCGGTTCACCAGTTCGACCGCCTCCGAAATTTCGATATATTATTACTAATATATTAACTACAAATTTCGAGTCACAGGCTTGAAGTGCAGAAATTACGAAACGAAACCGTCAGGTTGTGGCAAACAAAGGACTTAATTTTTGGGCCTCGGCGCGCGCGATTATCGGACGGCGGTCTGGCTTACTGTCGAATCTGCATGAGACTGCGTGGGCCGGCTGCGCGACTACTGCAGAGCCGTCGGATCGATCCCCTTTTCCGCCTCTTCCTGCATGTGCTCTACGAGCAAGTCCCAGCTCACAAAATGCCCTGCCGCCGCCGGGGCGCCGTTGTCGGGGTCATAGTTTTCGTTCATCCCGCCGGTCTTCTTGATATCGGTCACCAGCAGATTCACCGTGCGATCCGCCAGTTGCCGCGCCTCCGCCTCGTGGCCGTAATTCATCAGCCCGTGCATCACGAGATAGTCCGAGATCACCCAAACGGGTCCGCGCCAGTAGCCCGCCTTCGGGTTGTAGAGGGGCTCGGCGGGCGCGAGCGTGCGGATGCCATAATCGCACCAGAATTCATTGGGATTCAGCACGTGATCGCCGATCAAGCGCTCGGCTTGCGCTGGGGTGGCGATGCCAGCCCACAGCGGCAAGAGATCGGTCCAGGTTTTGATCTTGACGAACTGGCCCGTGCGCGCGTTGATGTTGAAGAACATCCCGTCCGGCTCGGACCACATCTTTTCGCGCACCCGATTCTCGAGGTCAACGGCCTTGGCGTTGTAATTCTCCGCCTCGTCGTGCTTTCCCAGCTTTTCGGCCAGCGCCGCCATGGCGCGATACTCGCGGTATAGGTAGCACTGCAGGTCAACGCCTTCGGTCACCTGCGAGGGATTGTCGGAAACCGCGGGATTGTTGTCCACGCCGCTCTCCACTCCGTCGTACCAAACGAAGAATTCATCGGGGACACGCCGCGAGTTTTCCCAGTAGCGAAGCGTGTCCGCGAGTTTGGCATAATTGGACCTCTTTGACTCACCGTTCGGTTCGAGCAGCCATTGGTAGTCGTTCATGGTGCGCGACGCGCGCACCGCCGCCTGCGCCAGGAAAGGTTTGCACTGCTCGGGCAACGCCCAGAGCGCGTCCGGCGCGATTTCGCGCGGCGCGTAGCCGCGCCAATTCGCGTACTCATCCACAAACTCGAGAAAATCTTCGATGGAGTTCGCCACCGGCTTGCCCACGCCGTCGTAACTGAGCGCCACGCCCATGAAGTACATGTCCCAATCGAAGAGCTGGAAGTAAGGCCCGGCCGGCACAAGATACTGGTGCTTCAGGATGCCTTTGGGCGGCTTGACCACATCCTCTTTGGCGTGAATCTGAACAAGCAAACGGCTGATCTCGCTGCTGATTTGCGCTTGAGCCGCGCACGCTACCAGCGAGCCGAACGCAAGTCCCGCTCCCGCACGACGAATCCAGGTTTTCACTCAGATCCCCCTTACCGCGACCGGTCGAGCTCCGATTCACTCACCGGCGACCGAACCGCCGCCTCGCCTTGAACTCCGGCGCGTTTGCGCGCGGAGAACATCGCACCCTTCGCCGTGATCGCCCCCGCAAACGCGCTAAGCCCGAGTGGCACGTGAATGTCGTCGTAAATGGCCTCCATCCCGCCACGCTTGAAGTAGGTTTCATGCCAGAACCCGGTGCCGCCGCTGTCGCGCACGAATCCGATCCACCAATCCTGATGCGGCAGGGATCGCGACCACGTCTCGAGCGATTGGAAGTCGCGCCAATACTGCCGCATTCCCACGTTAGGAGGGAAAAGTGAATAGAAAACGGGTTCGTGCAGCAGCAATCCGTCAGGCTTGGCTGCCACGGCGGCGGAAATCTTGGGGCCGAACTTAATCAGTGTGGCAAGACCGCGCAGTTCATTGACGCGCATCCCTAAGTAGATGACCACCAAATCGGGGTAAGCGGAAAGATCCACCGTTTGCCGCCGCACCGTGCTCTTAGCCATGTCATACTCCTGCCCCCTCGGGATCCTACCGAAGCTTGCGAACGAACGCCGCAAGATCGCGCAAGGTCTTCGCGAGCGGCTTGAATCGGCGCAGCACCAGCGCGTTCGGTCCGTCCGAAAGCGCGCGCGGCGGATTCTCGTGGACTTCCATGAACACACCGTCCACGCCCGCCGCCACGCCGGCACGCGCCAGCGTCTCGATGAACTGCGGCTGGCCGCCGCTGCGCGTGCCTTCGCCGCCCGGAAGCTGCAGCGAGTGAGTCACGTCCAAAACAACCGGATATCCGAACTCGCGCATGACAGCCAAGCCGCGCACGTCCACCACGAGGTTGTTATATCCGAAGCTCGATCCGCGCTCGGTGACGATGATCTTGTGATTTCCTGTGCTCGCCACTTTTTCGACCCCGTGCCTGATGTCCCAGGGCGAGAGAAACTGCCCCTTCTTGATATTCACCGCTGCGCCCGAACGCCCTGCCGCCAGCAGCAGGTCGGTCTGGCGCGAGAGAAATGCCGGAATCTGGATCACGTCGCAAACGGCGGCGGCGGGCTCCACGTGGGCGATCTCATGGACGTCCGTCAAAACCGGCAATCCCGTCTCTTTTTTGATGCGCGCCAACACTTCGAGACCGCGCTGCAACCCCGGACCGCGATAGGAGCCGACCGAGGTCCGATTCGCCTTGTCGTAAGAAGCCTTGAAGATCAGCGGGATGCGCAGTTCGTTCGCGGTTTTCGCGAGATATTTAGCCAGCTTCAGAGCGTGACCCTCGGATTCGATGACGCATGGGCCCGCTATGAAAAAAAGGGGAGTTCTGTGACCGAGGGAAACGCCGTCGAGTTTGATGGGGACCGAAGACATGTTGAAAGCAAATCAAAAATGAAAAGGCAAAAGTCAAAAAGGAAAAATCAAAAGGCAAAAATCAAAACGCGAAAATCACACATCGTTTCGCTGCTTGCCCTTTCGCTCGCGCTACACCTTTCGAGAGCATCCGCACAAGCTGACCGGATTCGTCGAGTAAAAGGGGCCAAGCGCTTCTCGGGCAGAAGCCCAGAATACGAGACCACCTTTAACCAATAACCCGACTCGCGAAGGTCCTTGAGCGCAATCTGTAGCTTGTGCACAAAATCGTTGTGCCACTCGGCGGCTTGTGCTTCTTCGAAGTTAGCGCCCACCGAAAGTCCACAGGTAAGAACCTGATCGGCGATTCTTCGGCCAGCCAACATCTTGGGCATCGACCCCACAACCTTGACGATCCGCGTGCCATGTTCAAGAATGCGCTCGCTAAGGTCGGCTGGGGCTTGTCCATCTCACCGCTCTATTTGCTTTTGATTTTTGCTCTCTAATTCTTGACCTGCTCTTGCCCTACGGCGCCACAAATATCCCGTCAGCCTTCATTGAGCTATCGCGATCCATTGTTTCCTCCGCTCTCACCAATGGTGCGAGCCGCCGAGCCCGTTGTTTAACCGCCGCCCCGACAAACGCCTTGAACAGTGGATGCGGCTCGAGCGGACGCGACTTGAACTCGGGATGGAACTGGCAGCCGAGAAACCAGGGATGATCGCGGATTTCGACAATCTCCACGTAGGTGCCGTCCGGAGTGCTGCCTGTGATCTCGAGCCCGCCCGCGACCAGCGTTTCTTCATATTCGCGATTGAATTCGTAGCGATGGCGGTGCCGCTCCGAGATCTCGAGGGTCCCGTAGGCATGATGCGCAAAAGATCCCGGTTTCAGCCGCGCGGTCCAGGCGCCGAGACGCATGGTGCCGCCGAGCTCGTCGATGCCGCGCAGCTCGCGCAGTTTGTAGATCACGCGGTGTGTTGTAGCCGGATCGAATTCCGAGCTGTCCGCGCCGTGCAGGCCGCAGACGTGTCGGGCGTACTCGATCACCGCGCATTGCATGCCCAGGCAGATGCCGAAGTAAGGCACCTTGCGGATGCGCGCGAATTCGATCGCCCGCAGCATGCCCGGAATGCCGCGCTTCCCGAAGCCGCCGGGAACAAGAATGGCATCGACCTCCTCAAGCTGCCGCTCCCAGTGAGAATCCTCCTCCAGGCCCTCGGCCTCGACCCAGACGAGATTGCTGCGGACGTTGTGGGCGGCGCCGCCGTGCGCCAGCGCCTCCGTCAAGCTTTTGTAGGAGTCCTGATACTCAACGTACTTCCCGACCATGCCGATCGTGACTTCGCCTTCGGGATGCTTCAGGCGCTCCACTAGGTCTTTCCAAGGCTGCATGTCCCGCTCGCGCGGCGCGGTCTGGAGGCACTTCAGGATCTGCTCGTCCAGTCCCTCGGCGGCCAGGGCCAGCGGCACTTCGTAGATGTTCTCCACGTCCCGGGCCGTGATCACCGCCTCCTCGGGCACGTTGCAAAAGAGCGCGATCTTGGCCTTGATGTCGTCCCCCAGGCGCCGGTCGGTGCGGCAGAGCAGGATGTCGGGCTGGATACCGATCTCGCGCAGGTCCTTCACCGAGTGCTGGGTCGGCTTGGTCTTGAGTTCACCGGAGGCGCCAATGTACGGCACCAGCGTCAAATGCACAAACACGGTGTTTTCGCGCCCCTGCTCCAGGCGCATCTGGCGGATGGCTTCGAGAAACGGCAGCGATTCAATGTCGCCGACCGTGCCGCCCACTTCGACGATCACTACGTCCATGCCGTCGCATATTTTCTTGATCGCGGCCTTGATCTCGTTGGTGACGTGGGGAATCACCTGCACCGTCTTGCCGAGGTAATCGCCGCGCCGTTCCTTGCTGATGATGCGTTCGTAGATGCGTCCCGCGGTGCAGTTGTTGTCGCGCGACATGCGCACATGGGTGAAGCGCTCGTAGTGGCCGAGGTCGAGATCGGTTTCGGCGCCGTCGTCGGTCACGAACACCTCGCCGTGCTGGAAGGGACTCATGGTGCCGGGATCAACGTTGAGGTAGGGATCGAACTTGAGCAGTGTCACTTTCAGCCCGCGGGCTTCGAGCAGGCAGGCCATCGACGCCGAAGCCAGCCCCTTGCCCAACGAACTCACCACGCCGCCTGTCACAAAAATATACTTCGCGCTCATATGCCTCCCTGGGTTAAGGATGGATGCCGTCAGGCCGGATCAGGTGTCGAACCGCAAGCCATTTCAGGAAACGAATCGGAAGGCAAAGCCCGCGCCGGATAGGGGGAGGATGACCCCCGGTCTCAAAGCGCCCTTGCTGCGCTTCGCCGCTTCCGCGAGGTCGCCCGCTCAGTCGCAAAAGGCAATCGCCCGTGTACCGAAGATTTGTTGAAGCGTGGAAGGCCCAGAAACAATCGGTACGACCTATTATCCTGATCGCAAGCGGGCCTGTCAACGATTGATTGACGGCAGCAGAGAGGAGGTTCGATCATGGGAGCATGCTGCTGATGCGGCGAAAGCTTCGTGCCATCGAGTTCACGGCCGCCTCGCTTCTCTTCGTGGCCATGTCCATGCAGTTGGCCCAGCAGGAGAGCATCGCACCAGTGAAGCTCTGGGTGCTGGCCGAAGGGCGTGGCCGCAATCTTGTGCTCGATCTCAAGGCCGGCGATTTCCAGGTACTCGACGACAGCCGGCCGCAGCGCCTCACCTACTTCGCCCCGCGCTCAACCGAGCCTCTCTCCCTGGGAATCCTCCTCGAGACTAGCCGCAGCCGTCTTTACGAGCCTGAGCCCGTTGCCTGGCAGGCCTATTCCAATCTGCTGCGTAAGCTTCTGCGTCCGGGAGACCAGGCCTTCGTGGCCACGTTCGCAGAAAATGCTACGCTGCGGAGCGCGTTCACGAACGACTTCACAAAGCTTGACGCCGCCCTGCAAGATGCGTTCGGCACCACTCCCCACGGCACGGCTGCACTCTATGACTCCATTTACGGTCTCTGCGATGAGCCTTTCGGCGGTGTTCGCGGACGCAAGGCGCTGCTGGTGATCGCCGATTCCGCGGACGATTCGAGTTTCCATACCCGGGTGCAGACCCTCGATCGCATCCAGCGTGCCGGCCTTACGGTATATTTCCTGCTCCCGTTGATCGATCGCGCTTACCAGGAGAGTTACGGCGCGTCGCAGGCCGCGCAACTGTTCGCCTACTCGACAGGCGGCCTCTTTTTTGTCGCTTTCGGACGAAAGGTGCTGCTCGACGATATTGATGGCATCGCCGCAGCTCTGGCCTACACGTACACCCTCGGATACACGCCGTCAACGGGGGTTGACGCCGGCCGCTTTCACGCGGTCAAAGTGAAATGCAACCGCCGCGGAGTGAAGATCTACGCCAGCGAGGGTTACTATGCGACGGGCCAGTAAGCTCTGGATGTTGATTGAAGCGGGAGTGATCTTGCTGGTGGGCTTCAGTGTTGCTAAGGAAATTGTGGCGCGGGCGGCCTCGGAGCAGGACGCAACCGTAGCCCCTGGACGCACCGGGAGGATCTGGATTACTGCGGTCGAGAAGGGGACGCCAGTAAGCGATCTCAAGAAGGACGACCTCCGGCTTTTCATCGGCAAGCAGGAAGAGACGATTTCGAGCCTCACCTTCAATCCACCGGCGTCGTTAACCCTAGGGCTGCTGATCGACGTGAGCGGCAGCCGGAAGGATGTGCTTCCGAACGCCGAAGAGAAGGTGGCGCCGGCTTTATCCCAGGCGGTCATGAGGCCGGGGGACAAAGCGTTCGTAATGGAGGTACAGGGCAAGGCGGAAGTCGTCACTCAACCTACGAGCGACTTAGCCACGCTCCAGCACGGCTTGGATGCCGTTTCGATGCAACCGAAATGGGGTCCCACAGCGCTTTATGACGGTATTTGGGAAGCCTCTGGCATCGGCTCTGAAAACGCCGAGCAGCGACGGATTCTTGTGTTGGTGAGCGACGGCGACAGCAACGCGGGCCAACACTCTGTCCAAGAAATGGGCGAACGACTGCGAAACACGCGCAGCCTGCTGGAATTTGTCGATTTGCGTCCGGCACACTTACGACAGTTCCACTCCGAGCACCCTCAGGATCTTAGCCTTCGGCTGCAAGATGACGCCAAGAGAATTGATCGGCTCTCTGAGACAATGGGTGGAATAGCGTATTCAGTGAAGGACAGATCTGGGATGGAGAAGGCCTTCAATGCCATCGCTCCGATCATTCGTTCTCAATATGCTTTGGAGTTCCAGCCTGCAGTGAGTTCTTCGGGGGAGAAGGCTGAGAACATAGAGATTAAGTGCGCTCGTCGCGGAGTGAAGATCCTAGCGCCGCAGAAATACTGACTGGCGACGTCAGCGGGCCCGCCTATTCGAGGCTCATTTTGCCGACATCTTCCGGCGCCGCCGGACCGCGAGCACGTAGAAGGTGAAGACGAAAGCTGCGGCGGCCGCCACGCCGGCGATCCCGAATCCCCAGCGAAAAGCCTGTGACGGCGCGGCAGCGGCGTGCTGGAAGGCCTTTACAGTCGTATAGACATTGACAGTAAGGATCCAGGCCGCCAGCGCCGCGAGCAGCGCGGCCAATAACGAGAGCAGGATGTTCTTGACCACGGCTCTCAGGTCCTTCGGTTGATCTGCAGCGGTGCTGTTGCCAGCGCGGAAAGGCGCCGGTGAGGACACCGGCGCTACAGCAAGCAAGACACCGGTGAGGACGCGGGCGCTACAGCAAAAGCCCTGCCACCGCTAGAGATCAGGCTGCTTCTATGATAAGCTGCCTGCGCTCGTCATGGCCCATACCCGCGATCCCAAACGGCAGCTTCGCGAGATTTGCAGCATCGCGGCACGGGTGTTTTATGACAAGGGCTACGACGGCGCGTCGATGCAGGACATTGCCGGCGCCGTCGGGCTGACCAAGGCCGGACTGTATCACCACGTGGGCAGCAAAGACCGGCTGCTGTTCGAAATCATGAATTATGGGATGGACATCCTTGACGAGACCGTACTTTCAAAGGCGCGCGGCATCAGTGAGCCACGCGAACGGCTGCGCAGGCTTATCGCCGGCCACATCGATCTGATCGTGCGCACGCGGAATCGCGAAATCACAGTGATCCTTCACGAGAACCGGTCGCTGAAGGGCCCGCTACGCTCCAAAATCAACGCCCGGAAACTCGAGTACATTCGCTTCCTGGAATCGACGATTGCCGAAGTTCAAACGTCCGCGTCGTCACCGCCGGCCATCACCCCCCGGCTCGCTGCCTTCGCCCTGCTTGGCATGATTAACTGGCTGTATCAATGGTACAAGCTCGACGGCAAGGTCACGGAGGAAGAACTCGTGCAGGCCTATACCCGGTTCTTTCTCCGCGGATTCCTGGGCGAAACCTGAAGAAAACCCGCCTGCTCCCACCTCCCGGTCAATGCCGCAGGGTTGAATCCCTCAAAGGCGTCTTAGGGAATAATCTTCTTCAAGAAGTGGAATTTACTCTTTTTCTTCGTGCTTGATGAACCTTGCGGGGCAGGATCATTCGAGCCGCTCGACACCTCGGTGGTGGTGCTCCCATTAGCCGTGGATTTTTCGGCTGCCTTGGCCGGGGACCCGCCATTCGAATCCGTCGTAGCGTCCGGTGCCTCGTTCTGTGGCGTCGAGCCGCTATCCGGAGCCGAATTCGACGCCGGCGGGGTGGTCGTT